>MGSU01000029.1:15039-19248 GCA_001799195.1 Deltaproteobacteria bacterium RIFOXYA12_FULL_61_11
GAAACTGACTAAGTGCCCCAATGGCTTACCGACCCTGCAACGGGTTGCCGGCGAGCAACTCTACGACCTCATTGTCGCCGATGGTGCGACTGAGACCAAACCCGGCTGGGCTCAGCTACTCACCGGCTATGATGCTGCGGTCACCGGGGTTCTGAGCAACGAACGTTATCAGCCCATCCCCAAGGGCTACACCCTGTTCGAGAAGGTCGAGCTTCACCTCGGGCCCGAGCAGGTCCAGACCCTCTTCGTCGCGGCGAAGCTCGAACATGTCGGTGCGACCTGCGCTAACGGTGTTGGAGAGAAGCTCGGCCAACCCTGGTGCTTGACCAAAAGCCAACTCGACCACTACGAGAACGGACTGGGGAACGGCGCGAATGTGGTTGCCAAAGCACTGGAACTCCTCGAGCTCCACGGTAAGAAGCGTTTCCTGGCCTTCGTCCACTTCCAGGATCCTGACCACAAGGGGCACAACCATGGTGAGAACTCGGCGGAGTACACCCAGGCCCTGGTCGACGTCGACCGCTGGACCGGGCAACTCCTGGACAAGCTCGAGGCCCTCGGGGTACTGACCAGAACCTACGTCTATATCGTCACGGACCACGGCTTCGACGAGAGCAAAACCAGTCACAAGAACGCCCCCTTCGGTTTTCTGGCCAGTAACGACAAACTGGTCACCCGCCATGCCGATCGAAGGGATCTGGCCCCAACCATCCTGAAACACTATGGCATATCCCTGGAAAAGCTCCAGAATACCCCGCCAATAAACGGACACCCGCTGGATCAGGCAGTGGCCAAGACCTGCGTCGAGGAAGGTGACGCGGTCCTCGACAGCGAGCAGGGTCCAACCTGCTGTGCCGGATTGAGCCTGACGACCTTCGACCGATATGTCTCCGTGGCCGACGCGTGCTTTCAGGCGACCGGCGGACGGCGCCTGAAGGCAGGCTGGTGCACCAAGCGTAAGGACGGAACCTGCACGGCACCTGAGAATCGCTGCAACTGCGCGGTGGATTGCCCGGCCCCGTAATATGTACTACTGACCGACGAACGCCGATTACCTTGGATATTGTACCCCACCCGCCAGCAGCCGAGTACCCTCAGCGCGGGAAGTAAAAACCCCAGCCGTTGATGGGGAGATCATAGCCGACCTCGAGGTGGTACCCACCTCCTGCGGTGCGTGTCAGCTTGCCCCGGTACTGGTTCCGGGAATTGAATTGCGTGTAGGTGACCTTGGTCCCATCGATAGCGGTAATGATCGCCACGTGCCCCTGCATGAAGGCGATGTCCCCTGGGCGGGGCGGAGTGTTGCCGCCCTGCGAGGTGTAGGTGACGTTCTCTCCATTTGCGTGTTCCCGGAACTTCTTGGTCATCGTGCGAGTGCTTCGCGAGCCGAGCCCGGCCTCCGAGAGGTCGAACCCCGCTTGGGTGAAGGTGTACAGCACGAAGTCAGTGCACATGAAGGTACCGGAAGCGGTTTTCACCGTATGTGTACCTTTGGGATACCGTACCAGGAGGTTGCGGGTGCCGGCCCCGGACCGGACAGGGTAGGTCGATCCTGCCTCGAGGGTTTCGTAGATTCTTAAGGCCATGGACACGAGCAGTTCGCGAGCTTCCCCTTCCCCCTGGGTCTGAACAGGGGCGCCGAGGTCGACCACCTCCGGCTCTCCATCAGGAGGTCGAGGTAGTTCTGGTCTCTGGATTTCCGTCTCCGGCAAGGACTCGCGTGGTTCGAGAGGAAGGCTCAACGGTTGCTGCCCGGGCGGGTCGGGAAGCGATGCTGTCGGTAGAGAACCTTCGCTGGTTCCACTACTGAACTGATCCTCGGCGACGCCATCCTCGAGGTATTCGCCGTAAACCTCGTCTCCCTCTTGCGAGGGATACTCGCCGCAGGCCAGGGCCAGAAGGAGCGGGAAGAGCAGCAGCGTCGTGAGGCTT
The DNA here is from genome assembly GCA_001799195.1 of Deltaproteobacteria bacterium RIFOXYA12_FULL_61_11. Taxonomy (GTDB): domain Bacteria; phylum Bdellovibrionota_F; class JAHFAK01; order YA12-FULL-61-11; family YA12-FULL-61-11; genus YA12-FULL-61-11. Next base: position 16,972 of record MGSU01000029.1, read on the forward strand.
CTCAGAAATCGGTGATCTTGGTGGGAAAAATACCGCATGCACGCACGCTCTTTCACGAATCAGACCAGAATGCCCCCCCGGCGACCCGTTGCAACACAATGTAGTAATTGCTCAGTAGAGGATACTTGGTTTGATTGTGCAAGAATTGCAGAATAGGTTTTCGCAGGGGGAGAGGCTTGCCCGGCTACGGTAAATGGTATTGGACTACCATCCGATCTCAGCGGTTTTGCCGGCCAAGGCGCGGATCACCTCTTCGGGGGGTGTTACGGGATAAATACGCACCTCGTCGAGGAGGGCCTGCAACACATCCCAGTCTTCGTGGTATTCGGGCTGTTCGCTGGTCGAGCAATAGGGAAAACCAGCCATGGTGCAAGGCTGGAAATTGTCCGGATCGTCCTCATCGAAGACCGGATCTTCCGCACCGATATTCGGTCCCAGGCCGTCGTGGCCGGACAGAGTACCGTTGATGTAGATGTCCCGTCCTGCCGGACCCCAGGTCAGGACCAAGTGGTACCACGTCCCGTTCTCGAGGCTCACCGCGCTCTTCAGGTATTTGTCCCCGATGAGATTGAGCGGGTTGGAGAGAATGTTCCCTCCGGACCAATGGACGATCCCGGCTGTGCCCACGGCAACCTGGAGGAACCCCGGCAACCGGAACAGCGTGCGCGGCGGCGGATCGGCCTCGTCCTCGCCGACCCCGGCCTTGCCGATGTCCTGGGGCAGGAGCCAGAAAGCGACGGCACCCTGGTGCCGATCGAACAACGAGGTCGGCAGGAGCAGGTATTCGTCGGAGCCCATGCGAAAGGCGCGGGTGGATTCTGGAGCCAAGGGGTTGGGGTAGGGCTTGGTCACCATTGCGGTGAATTCGTTGACCGCGACCATAGGTTGATGATTATCGCCGTCGCCGCGGCTACCCCGGAGCGTCGAACCGGGCACGGCATCGGCGAAGACGGCTCCGGTCTCGGTGGTGAGATCCTCTTCCAACCGGAAATAGGCGTTGAGCAGGTCGGCACACGCCCCCTCTACCTCGTCCTGCCAGGGTTCGCAGGCCAACGGGGGCAAGGGATCAGGGATAACGGGATCGGGAGTCTCGGGGGTTTCGGGGAGCGGGTCCTCGGGTAGGGTCTCGGGCGCGGGCAGATTGGCCTCACGCGGCAAGACTTCCGGCAAGGCGGAGGGCGTGTAGCCCCCCAGGGAAAGCTCCTCGCGTTCGGCAGCCGCCACGGTCCAGGCAACGAAGAGCAACGAGGCATCCTCGCCGCTACCGCCTTGCGTGCGGCAGAGGACCCGGGCGGCGTCTGTTCCGCCCTCGACCACGGCGCACGAGGCAATAGCCGTGCCGCCTCCGGAACGGACCAGGACGGCGTCGAAGACCTGGTCAGGGTTCACCTCGGCTGGGAAGGTTGCGGGAGTCAGCAGGAACACCGTCTCCTCGGGACCGGCATTGGCCGGCACGGCGTTGGAGGGGAGCGCGTTCGAAGGAATGGCATTGGAGGGAAGGGCGTTCGAAGGGATGGCGTTCGAGGGAAGGGCGAAAAGCAAGGCCGTTGGCACTTCCTCGGTGACGCTGCGGACCTGGAATTCCTGACAGAAGGTCGGGTCGAAGCTCGCGGGGGTATGGAGGGTACCGAGGTAGCGTTGCAGGAGCTTCGAACAGGCCTGCCCGGCCAGCGCTGTCGCGCCGATCGTGCTCCCCTCGGGAGCTTCTGCGGTCCCCACCTGTTCCGAACCCGAAGCCTCCCCTTCCCCGGGGTTCGCGGCAGTATCCCCCGAGCCGAGAGGCACGAGTGCGGGGAGGGTCCCTCGGGAGGTTTCGAGGTCGGGGATCGAGGTCGGGGGCGAAGGAGCTCCAGGATCTACCTCGGGCGAGGATGGATCCTCCACGAGGAGAGTACAGGAACAGAGCACGAGCATGAACAGCAGGTTCGTTCGCATGATAGATTCTCCGTTCCAATCGCCTGGACCGACGAAGAACTGCGTCCTCGGCAGGATCCCCCCAAAGGTACCCTCCGGATCGCTCACTTGCAAATTGGCCTCGGCGGCGATTATACAATCAGGGTCTAGCCCCTCGAGGTATACCCTCCATGGATCACTATCGTCGGCGCAGGGAGGAGGATGAGCGACGGACGCTGTCCCGGCACGCCCTGCTCTGCAGCGCATCGGCCGGCCGCGACCATGCCGAGCCGCCCGACCCGCTGCGCACCTGTTTCCAGGTCGACCGCGAGCGCATCGTGCACTCCAAGAGTTTCCGCCGGCTCAAGCACAAGACCCAGGTCT
>MGSU01000030.1:0-168 GCA_001799195.1 Deltaproteobacteria bacterium RIFOXYA12_FULL_61_11
GTTGTTTCAGGTCTGCCTGGTTCGGGCAAAAGCACCGTTGCTGAGGGAATCGCAGAAAAACTAAAATTGCCAATATTTTCAGTGGATCCGATTGAATCCTCCATTATCAAAAGCGGGATCATGAGGAGTTTTGAAACTGGTTTGGCGGCGTATCTGGTTGCCGAGACT
>MGSU01000030.1:174-287 GCA_001799195.1 Deltaproteobacteria bacterium RIFOXYA12_FULL_61_11
TCTGAACAATTAAATTTGGGGTTGTCTGTCATTATTGACGCCGTCAACTCGGTGAAAGAAGCCAGGAGCATGTGGCGGGATTTATCCGATAGGCATGGCGCCCGTCTGATTAT
>MGSU01000030.1:366-19118 GCA_001799195.1 Deltaproteobacteria bacterium RIFOXYA12_FULL_61_11
GTCACCATGCCGCGTTTCTTCAACACTGCCGGTCCTTGCAACCCCGAATGGCATTACATGCTGCCTCCAGAGGATCGACTGCCAAATGTTCGTGAATTGATCGATTCCAGGGCCTACTTCGTGGTCCATGCCCCGCGCCAGGTCGGCAAGACCACCTGCTTCCGCGAGCTGGCCAGAGTGCTCACCATGGAAGGGAGATACGCGGCCCTTCACGTGAGCCTGGAAATCGGTCAGGCCTTGGGCAACGATGTCCAGGCCGTCGAGGCGGTGCTACTCGACAAGCTGCAGCTCGAGGCTGCGCAGTACCTGCCGATCGACGTGCGCCCCCCCGACCATCGCAAGGTGCCGACCAGCGGCAGCGGCAGGTTGGAGGTCCTCTTGTCAACCTGGGCGACGGTTTGCCCCCGTCCGGTGGTATTGTTCCTCGACGAGATTGATGCCTTACTCGACGAGAGCCTGATTTCCGTTCTGCGCCAACTCCGCAGCGGCTACCCCTCGCGGCCGAAGGGTTTTCCTCACAGTGTGGCGTTGATCGGCCTCAGAGACGTGCGCGACTACAAGGTGCGCTCGCAGGTACGAGAGGAAGGGGTGACTCTGGGCACCTCCTCGCCCTTCAACGTGAAGGTCAAATCTTTGTCCATACGCGACTTCAGTGAAACCGAGGTGTTGACCCTCCTCGGTCAGCACGAGGGAGAAACCAGCCAAGTCTTTCTTCCCGGGGTCAAAGAAGAGGTCTTTCGCCTGACCCAGGGTCAGCCCTGGCTGGTGAACGCCCTGGCCCGCGAGCTGACCGAGGAACTGGGTCGCGACCGAGCACAGCCGCTGACCCTCGACCTCCTCGAGCAAGCCAAGGAAAACCTGATCGAGCGCCGCGATACCCACCTCGACAGCTTGATCGACAAGCTCCGGGAAGAGCGGGTGAAACGAGTGATCGAGCCGATCCTGGCCGGGGACCTTCTTTTCGGCGATCGTCTGTCCGACGACAAGAGCTACGTGATGGACCTGGGGTTGGTACGCCGAGGGACGAAGGGCGAGCTGAGCATCGCGAACCCGATCTACCACGAAATCATCCCGCGGGCCATGGCCTACGAGACCCAGCTCGGCTTACCGGCCCTGCCCTGGTATGTGCTGCCGGACGGGTGCCTAGATGTCGCGGGAGTCTTGACCGGGTTCCTCGAATTCTGGTGCGAACACGCCGAGACCATGCTGACCTCGCAGCCGTATCACGAGGTAGCGGCGCAGATGGTGCTGTTGGGGTGGTTGCAGCGCATCGTCAACGGCGGAGGCTTCATCGGCGACAATCGCATCGTGCGGTCGCCGATATTCACCGCGTCGTGCGGCTTCATCGATAGAGAATACGCGGTGGGCGCCGGGCGGATCGATCTCTTGATCCGCTGGCCCTACCAGCAGGACGGCAAGAAGATGATCCAACGCGAGGCCCTCGAGCTGAAGGTCTGGAAGGACAAGAAACCCGACCCGCTGGGCAAGGGCCTCACCCAGCTCTCGGCCTACCTCGACCGCCTCGGTCTCGACCGTGGGGTACTGGTGCTCTTTGACCGGCGGAGCAATGCCCCCGAATTGCCCGGTCGGGCCTCGCTCTCGACCGTCACCCACGAGGGGCGGAAGATAACAGTACTCAGGGGTTGAGGTTCCACCCACCCCGCTTCGTCAACCTGTCGGCAGCTTGCTCCTGCTCCTTGCCTGAGGTACTCTTCGGGTACCTCACGAAGGAGTATGAGACACACGACCATGAACCACACAATATACTTCGTCGGGCTCCTCCTATCCCTCTCGACCTGTAACCCCATCGTCTTTGACAGCGATGAGCCCTTGCCCTGGGGACAACCCACGGTGGTCCAGCTCAGCGCCGAGAAAGTCCAAATCCCCTCGGGCACCGGTATCGAGTACGGGGGTTACCGTCTCGAGGATGGCACCGTGCTGGCTCTGCCCTCCAATCAGAACGGCGAGCCGCGCCTTGAACAGATTAACCTTTCTGCCTTGCTCGAACGGCAACAAGACCTAGTGTTCCAGGCGTTCCCCCCGGCCGAGTCCAAACTGCTCTCGGGTTTAGGTCTCGCCCTCGGTCAGGGAGACGAGCAGGTTCAGCTCCCCTCGGGAGCAGGCCTGACGCTCAGCCTCCCGGCCAGCACCTTCCAGGGCGACCGGGCTCTCCCGTCCAACGCCATTCCCAGCAACCTCCTCGACCTCCACCAGGCCAAAGCCGACGGAGCGTTGCCTTCCAACGCCATTCCCTCCAACGCGTTGCCCTCAAACCTCCTCGGCGAAGACCTGCTCAGCCCCTCCGGAGGTGAATATTTCCTCACGCCCCAGACCCTCGGTCCGGAGACCCCGATCGTCACCGCGCTCGCGTTCTTTCGCCAGCCTGGCGACAAACACGCTTTCCCGTTGCACTGTGCGATTGCCAACGATCCCGGTCAGGCTGCGCAGACCGGCTTGATCGCACGCTGCGCGCTCGGCGGCACCTTCATAGCCCCGACAATTGACCTCGTCGTGTTCTCCGCCCCGCTCAGGACCTTCATCCAGGCTTGGGTCGGCGGCGTACCCCTCTCGTTCCTCCCGCGCCAACTCGATACCGCCCAACCCAACCGCGCCCCGGTCCTGACCCTGGAATCCACCACGCTGGAGCTCACCCCCGGCCAGACCCGCGAGCTGCTGCTCACCGCAGAAGACCTGGACGGTGACTTCCTATTGCTCGAGGTCCCCGACCAAGTACCCGGCTATGTGACCCTCGAACACCACCGGATCCTCTTGAAGCCGACCAAAGACGATGAGGGAGAAGCCACCCTCTCCCTCCGTTGCCAAGATGCCGGCTACCCGCGGCTCTTCAGCGAGCCGATCCAACTCCTGTTGAGGGTGCCAAAGCCCACGACCTCGAGTCCCAAGCCCCCGAGTCCCAAACCCGCGACCGGAACCTCGACCCCGCAATCCCCTGGGGCAACCGGCACCTGCGTCTGCGAAGGAAGTGGTGCTGCCGCCCCCTGTTGCGACGGTTGTTTCTTCCGCTCGGCCGGCTCCCTCTGCGGGGAACCCACCTATAGCAAGACCTGTGTCGGGAGCTGCGGCGGCAAGCTCATGCAGACCACCTTGCGCAAGACCTGTACGGGCGATCGGGCAGACTGTGTCGGAGACGTCCATCAGCCGACCCCTCCGGCCCTTCTGTTGACGTGCTCCGCCGAAGAAAGTTGCGACGCATCGTCGGGCATCTGCATCGGGGATGACATACAATGCCACATCCCCACCCCGCTCCCCCCGGACGAAGAAACCCCCCAGCCCGAGGATCCTGCTGACGATGAACCGGAAGACCCCCCCCCGGATCTGCCACCGGAACTCGACTGTTCCGGGGACATGTGCGCGGCGTGATTCCCTCGCCCCAGCTTTTTTCCACAGCGTCCCCTTCTCTGCGAGCAGCCGGGGGTGGGGTGCTCGCTTCCCCTCGGGGCCCCTTGTCATGAACGTGCATTGTTCTTCTTGAGGTCACCTCGATGTCCGACTCCCCCTCCGCGCTCCTCCCCCTCTGGCTCGCCGGTGAAGCGGCGTTCTTCCTCATCCTCCTCGGCTTGCTCGTGCTCGTCCTGCGCCGGATCCCTGGGCCGGGGGCAATCCAGCCCTCGGACGGCCTCGACGAGGTGCGCCGGCTGCATCTCTTGCTGGAGGTGCTCGAGCAACGACAACTCTTCTTGCGTCGCCGCCTCGATGTACTCGGGCTCCGGCAGCAGGAGTGGCAAGTACACCGCGACGAGCTCGTGGCCAAGCGCTCGTCGATCGTGCGCAAGGGCGGTAACGCGGACTTCGACCACCAGTTCGCCGCCTGCGTCGCCGAACTCGAACAATGCCAACGAGAATTCGAGGTCCTCGAACATCGCTTCGAGGGCTACGAACGGCGCCGCCTCGCTTTGGAAGGCCGCCTCGAGGTCGTGCTCGCAGAAACGGTTCCTGAAGCCGATCCGTCAACGCCTCCTCCCCCGACCGACGCTCATTGACATCCCCGGCCAAGAAGACTTGTATCACCGGGCAACCATTTCGAGGTATCGCATGGCTCGACTCTCTTTCCACGGCGCCGCAGGCACGGTCACCGGCTCACGCCACCTGCTCGAACTCGACGATCGCCGCTTCCTCCTCGATTGCGGGCTCTTCCAGGGCAGTAAAGACCTGCGGCGACGCAACTGGGAACAGTTCCCGGTCGATCCGGCCTCGATCGAACAGGTCTTCCTCAGCCACGCCCATATCGACCACAGCGGCTACCTGCCCCGTCTTTGCAAACATGGTTTCCGTGGGACCGTGCGCTGCACCGACGCGACCGCGGACCTCTCTGCGATCATGCTCCGCGACAGCGCTCACCTACAGGAAGAAGACGCCCGTTACGCCAACAAACGGGGGTTCAGCAAACACCGCCCGGCCCTGCCCCTCTATACCGCAGCCGATGCAGAGAATGCCCTGCGCCTGTTCCAACCCGTGCACTACGGTGAAGATATCCACCTCGGCGACGATCTGCGGATCAAGTTCAAAGACGCAGGGCACATCCTCGGCTCGGCGTTCCTGGACCTCAAACGACGCCGCGGCAGGACCAGCCGGAAGCTGCTCTTCTCTGGCGATTTCGGCAGACCCAGCCAAGTCCTCCTGGCCGATCCTGTCCAGGTCTACGACGTGGACTACCTGGTGCTCGAAGCCACCTATGGCGATCGACTCCACCCCGAGACAGACCCTGTTGAAGAACTGGCCACCGCGATCGACGAACAGGTCAAGCGGGGAACCGGCGTTCTGGTGATGCCGACCTTCTCCGTCGGCAGGGCACAGACCCTGCTCCATGTGCTCAACCGCTTGGAAGCACGGGGCCGCATTCCCGTGCTGCCGGTCTTCTTGGATTCACCCATGGCCGTGGCCGCGACCGAGGTCTTCTCCCGGCGCATCCGCGACCTCGATCTCCTCGCGCGTAAGCAATCCATGGCCGGCACCAACCTGTTCCAACCCGGCCGACTGACCCTGTCCTCGACCCGGGAACAATCCAAGGCCATCAACCGGGTCGAAGGCCCGGCCCTGATCCTTTCGGCCAGCGGCATGGCCACGGGCGGACGGATTCTGCATCACTTGGCCGCCCGGCTGCCCTCCCCGGAGAATACCGTGCTCTTCCTGGGGTACCAGGCCGCGGGAACCCGTGGTAGGACCCTCCAGGAAGGCCGACCGGTGGTGAAGATTCACGGCGAGGAGATCCCGGTCCGCGCGCGCATCAAGACCATCTCGGGATTCTCCGGACACGGGGACCAGGGGGAACTGCTGGCTTGGCTCCTGGCCTTCAACCGCGCCCCGGAGAGGACCTTCGTGGTCCACGCCGAACCGGCCGCCGCAGCCGCTCTTGCCGAGAAGATACACTCCACGTTCGGCTGGGAGGTGACGATCCCCGCACTGGGCGAGGGGTTCGACCTGGACCTGTGAGCGTATCCCGTTGGGTACGCAATTCCTCGCCTCTCTGTTGCGCACGCCGGAGAGGCGAGGTACACTGCCGGCACAGCGTGTGGAGAGGACCCCTCATGACCACCGACGAGCCAACCCCCGAACACTCCGACCGTCCCAAGCTGATCGAGGTCCGCGCCGTGCGCAAGGAGCGCGGCATCGAAACGACCACCTGCCTGAGGCCTCTGGGCCTGTGCGAGCTCGGCGGGTCTTGCGACGTCTGCTGGTACAATCCCGAGCACCCGCGGCATCGCGCGAAAGTGGCGATCGTTCCAGAGGACTCAACGCACCCGGACAAGCCAATCACATGATTTCAAAAATACCGTATTCTTTGGCTTTCCTGTTTCTCCTGAGCATGCAGATTGGTTCTCCTTCGTTCTCCGTCCTGGCCCAAAGCCCTCCTACTTCCTCGTATGAAGCTGCGACCTCTGAACCCATCAATGACAGCCTGCGAGCCGATATACTCAGACGTTTACGTTTTCACGGTCAATTCACCAAACCCGAAAAGAAGATCTATCGGGAGGCTCTTACCGATTTCCTCTCTCGTTCCCCGATCTTCCTCCTCCACCTCACCTCCAGATTCAAGACGATCACGATCATGGCACAATACAATGATCATGATGGAATACGCTACATCCGCCAAAAGAACATGCTTCATCTCTTTGGGAATATTATCTTCAATCCCGCAGATGGTATCATCATTATCTACCATCAGGATCTTGAGAAGATACTCACTGCCAACCCTTACTATTATCTCGCCCCAACCCTCCAGGAAAGTATCGGCCGTTTGCTGGTCCACAACTTCGCCTCGAATATGGTGTCCGACTACGAATTACAGCTTGAGCCTTTTTTCAACCTCCGAGCGACAAAGCAAATCTCCCGGTTGAACGGCGCTCTCTTGAGACCTATTCAACCCAAACGGAAAGGAGACCTCTCAGCGGTCACACCTTACGAAGCGTTCTTCCAAGAGTTGCAATTTCCCCAACGCTACCCGACGGATGTCGTCGCGGCCATCGATAAAACCCGGTACTTTGCCGTCTCCATAGAACAATACCTCTACGACAAACCTGGTTTAGCCTCTACACTGGCGCAAGAGGAACTCCGGTGGCTCGATCAACTCCTCACGGGGAAGATCATCACGGTGAAGGGCGAAGCCCCTCTGCGACTGAAGAAGAGCGAGAACATCGATTATTCTAAGCTCAAGCGTAAGAGCCGCTATGACCTCACCGAGGACCTGGTAGGACGTATTCGTTTTTTCGGTCCGGTTCCCGCAGCCGAGCGAAAACTCCACCAGATCGCGATTCGCCAGATCATTTCAAAGATGAGTCACGACTTCATGCTCGCAATTTGGGATATCGGCATGTACGCAATTTACGCTGAATGCCCGGAGAGTACAGAAAGCAAGGTTGTTTCACAGTGTAACCCACTGTATATTTATCCCGAAGCCGGGACCATGGTCATCGTACCCAAGGTCCTCCGCATCTGGGAAGCCAATCAACCCGATTACAGTATGGCGTTCCAAAGGGGTTTTTTCCATGAACTGTGCCATCACTTGCACGCTCGTTATCCCAAGGCGATTGATTCGTTTCTCGCATTACGAGGTAGAGCCCTGCTCGAGAGCTTTCGTCGGGACACCGGCATGATTGTCGCAACGGGCGACCTTACCGCCAACGTCTTCAAACCGGAATCCTGGGCGACCTTCAAACACTACTGTGCGGTACACCGTTTCCCCATGCGTAATCCAGCCGATTGCCATAGCGCTGCGAACGAGGCGGAATACTGGGCCGTGAGCGCCGAGATGTACTTCTTCGACCGGAAGAACCTCTCGACCTACCTCAGCAAGGAAGAGCTGGCCTGGCTGGACCGCTTCAAACGCATCATCGGGCGCTCGTCGAACTGAGCCCTCAGGTCTGGACCTCGCGCGCCAGGTAGCCCAGGATCGCGATCGTCGCCAGACGAAGCCCCAGCCACATCACTATCGCGCATGTCATCCAGAGCAAGGTCCGGCCGATCAGGACAGGGGTCCACCCGCGTTCCTGCACTCTCTCTCCCCGCAGGGTTCGCCGGACTGCGGTCACGCGGTCAAGACCCACCACCAACAGAAGGTAGGGCGCGGCGACGGTAAGGATGACCGCCGACCACTGGGCCATGAGCGAGGAGAACTCATAGCGTCCGGCGAGACTGCCGGCGAAGGGGGCGAGGTAGGCGCCGATCCCCGAGAAGAACCCGACCCCGCAACAATTCCGGACCTCGCGGCGTTCCATGCGATCCTCCCCACGTCCCACTCGTCGACCCTAGCATGGCTGCATCGCCGAGGACCAGCGAGGAGACCGGCTGGACGTAACCCTTCATTCATAACGAGGTAAGGGGTCCTGTCACCTCTCACACCGACGCCGCTGCATCCTGCGCGGCGCTGGAGGTCCGCATCCATGCGGTCGCCCCCACCATGCTCATCCTTGCGCCCGATGGTGCGGCATCCTGCGCACCACTTGGAGGTGTGCATCCTTGCACCCACCGTGGCGGGGGACCCCCGTCGGTGCCACCCCAACGTGGTGACGAACAACCATCAATCCACTCTGCGACTGAAGGGTTACGGCTGGACCAATCTTGCCATCCGGGGTCCGACGTGCTAGGGCACCGGTCATGCGGAACGCTCACCCGGGGGAGAAACCATGCAGGACCGATTGACCCGCCTCGCCGACGTTTTAGTACACTATTCGCTCGCGGTCTCCCCAGGACAATTGGTCCGCATCAAGGCCCCGGCAATAGCCCTACCCTTGGTAGAACGGGTCTATAGAGCCGTGCTGACCTCCGGCGGCCACCCGTATTACACCGCCGAACAGGAGCAACTCCGCGAAGCCCTGCTGCGGCACGGAAGCGAAAAACAGATTGCTTATGTCTCGGAACTCGAGCGTCGCGAGGTCGGGTGCATCGACGCGATGATCACCATCGGCGCGCCGGAGAACACCAAGTTCCTCTCCACGGTCGCCCCCGAGCGTTTGGCCCTGGAACGCTCCTCGAGGCAGGAGCAATTCAAGACCATGCTCGCCCGCATGGCCAGCGGCGAGGTGGCTTGGGTCGGCACCGTGTACCCGGTTCCGGCCTTGGCCCAGGACGCCGAATTGTCACTCGAGGAGTTTGCTGCCTTCTACGACCAGGCCTGTTTCCTCGATTGTCCCGACCCGGTGGAGGCCTGGCAGAGCCTCTCTCGCCGGCAGGCGGCGATGATCGAACGTTTGACCCCGGTCAAGCACCTTCACCTCAAGGCCCCGGGCACCGACCTGCAACTCGAGGTCACCGGGAGGCGCTGGATCAACTGCGACGGAAAACGCAACTTCCCGGACGGCGAAGTCTTCACCGGACCGCTCGAGACCTCGGCCGAGGGCGTGATCAGCTTCAGCTTCCCCGCCTGCTACCTGGGCAAAGAGGTCGAGGGAGTGCGCTTGACCTTCAAGGACGGCAAGGTGCGGGAAGCGACCGCGACGAAGCACCAGGATTACCTCGAGCGCATGCTCGCTCTGGACGAGGGGGCCTCGAGGATCGGCGAGTTGGCCTTCGGCACCAACGAACGGGTCACCCGTTTCTGCCGCAACATCCTCTTCGACGAGAAGATCGGCGGCACCATGCACCTGGCCCTGGGGGCCAGCTTGCCCGAATCCGGCGGGCTCAATCACTCGGCTCTGCATTGGGACATGGTCTGCGACCTGCGCCGGGGCGGTGAGGTCTGGGCCGACGGCACGCTCCTCGTCCGCGACGGGACCTTCCTGCTCTCATGAACCGAGGGGCCGCGACGCCTCGGCACCTCGCCACGGCCGTCCTGCTCTGCTGCTGTCTCGGTCTCGGGTTCCTGCGCCTGGGCATCGACGACCTCTACTGGCACGTGGTCACCGGCAGGCAAATCCTCGCCACAGGAACCCTTCTCGACACCGAGGTTTTCTCCTACACCCTGGAGGGTCGGCCGGTCGGGATCCACTCCCCTCTCTTTCAACTCCTCGTCGCCACGATGGAAGCCTTCGCCGGTCTCCCCGGCCTGCAACTCCTCCACGCAGGTCTCTTGTTCCTCCTGGCCCTGCTCCTGCGGCGTTCCCTCATGGCCCATGGCTGGGGCAACCTCCAAGCCCCGGCTCTCGTCCTCCTGGTACTGGTACTCTCGAGACCGCAGCTCGGCCTCCATCCGCAGCTCTTCCAGGCCTTCGGCCTCGTGCTCTTCCTCGCCTTGCGAAGGGACGGCCACCTCCCGTGGCCGAGGGCCCTTTTCGTCGCCTCCGCGGTAGGGACTTTTGCCTGGGGACTCTTCCATCCCTCCTACCCCCTGGCCCTGGCCCTGGCGGCCTTGCTCTTTCTCGACTTACCCCACCGGCCGCGCGTCGCCGCGGAGAGTCTGTTCGCGCTCGCCGCAGGGCTCCTCTGTGCGCTCCTCGGACTCGCCGCGGTGCACCCCTCGATCCTGACCAACGTCTACCACCATCTCGACGCCGAGGTGATGCGCAACCTCGTTGGCTACTGGCAGCCCCTTCTGCCCTCTGCGCTGGCCGATAGCCATGGCCTGGCCACCCTGCTCGCGCTCCTGCTCCTGGGGGTTCCTGCCGCCTTTGCTCCGTGGTACTCAGAGAAAGGAAGCAGACGTTGGACCGGCACCGTACTGCTGGTCCTCTGCTTCACCATGACCTTCTATGGATTGCGGTTCTATCCCCTCGCCTTGCTCGCCGCGGCCATGCTGCTCCCCTGTCCGAGTTGGTTCCAATGCTCTCGACCTTGGAGAGAGGTCCTGCTCTGGACCACGACCTCCCTCGCCGTTGTTGCTACCTGGTACGGCACTCCCCTCCGGCCAGGACTCGGTCTAGACCGTGCCCTCGTGCCGGTGAACGCGGTCGAACGTCTCCCCGAACTCTGCCCGAAGGTCAGGCTTTTCAATGCCTATAACTATGGTGGGTATCTCCTCTACCGAATCTGGCCCGAGTACCAGGTCTTCATCGACCCGCGCAGCAGCCAGGTCTATCCCGACGCTTTCCTGGCCGAGTTCTCGAGGTGCTACCGCGATCCGGGCTTCTTCGAGGAACTCGCCGCCCAATGGGAAATTCGCTGCACCCTGCTACCGGCCCGTTCTCCGGTCAGCCAACTGCTCCTCGGCCACCTCGATAAGTCGGGACACTGGGAACGCGTCTATCGCGACGAGGTCGCGATACTGCACCGGCGCCTCGAACCGCCTCAGCGGGTTTCGAACCAGTAACGGTACAATCGTCCAGGCCCCCCGTCCCGGCGCAGGGCATGCCCGGCGAACACCTGGTCGTTGTAGGTCCGCACCTCGCGCCGCAACTTTTCGCCCAGGGTCTCTGGAGTCAAGCCGTCGAGTCGGTCGAGCAGGTCTTCGGTACGCCGGAGGAACTCGAGGCGTTCGCCTGCAATGGCCGTGGGCAAACGGCCGGTGGCTACTTTATGCTCGACCATGGCCGCGGCTGCCCGGTAGCACGTCGGCACGAAACGCTCGCGAGAGAGCCAGCGGGTCTCGTAGTTGAGGCCATCGCGCCAGTGCAGCCGGGTCAAGGCCCGAGCATAGCCGTCGAGGTCCCGATAGAAGAGACGGTACCCGAACTTTTCCGGTTGGTCGTGGAACACGGAACCGGGATCGAGGAAGGGTCGCATCGGGCAGAGGAACACGTCCAGGGGGCGACCGGCATGCCGCTCGAGCAGGACGCGGCCGTACCCAGCCTCGGCCAAGGCTCCTGCCTCGGTCTGGTAGGGCAGCCCGAGCATGAGATAGATTTCGACCACCGCTCCCGGCACCAGGGAGAAGACCTGGTCCAACCAGGCCTCCAACTCGCGCTCTCCGTATTCCCCCCGCCCACACAAGGCCCTGATCCGCGGGTCGTGACTGTCCAGGGTCACTTCGAGGAGCGGTCTGACGGACGAACGGCCGAGGAGCCGCAAATGCTCCTCGGAGAGCAAGCGATGTACGGTCAGGTGCAGGGTGCGCACGTCTCCGGATTCGAGCACCGGCAAGACTGCGGCGAGCAGGTCTTTGTCCTCGAACCAGTGCTGAAGGGCCACGACCCGTTTGCGCTTTGCCGGATGGGCTGCGATGGAGGCAAGTTCGCGCAAGAAGGCAGGTCGTGCCTTGGGCGCGAAACCCGCCTCCACGCCGAGGTGTTTCGCCGCGGCCGCTCTGCCTCCTCCGCAGTACCCGCAGGAATACTCGCAACCGACCCCCGAGAGGGTCAGGAAGAAATTGACCTCGGGAGCCACGGACGTCCAATCGAGCTCGGCGTCATAGCACCGGATACGCGGCAGGGTTCCATCCCCCGCACCGGGACCACGTAGCCCGAGAGCGAGGTCCAGGCGACCTCGTCCGAGCAGCGCCGCCAACCCGGGGATCGGATCGAGCCCTGCGAGCACGTAGGATATTCCGGTCCTGCCGAGCAACTCGTCGCGAAGGTGGGTCGCGGCCAACCCACCGACGACGAGGGGGATGTCGGGATGCAGTTCGGCGAGCAGTTCGCAGAGGGCCAGCACCCCCTGCGCATGGGCCAGCCACTGGAACCCGACCCCGAAGAGCCGCGGACGGCAGGTTCTCAGGAGGCCGGGGAGGTCGAGCCCCGGTTCGCAGAGCATCCTCGTCGCCAGGTTGAGGATCGTCGTCCGAAAACCGTGACGGGCAAGCCCGGCCGCGATGGCGTGGAAGCCGATCGGGTGCATCTCGAAGATCGGCGAGACCGAGACCGCGTCGCCGTCGCTCAGACAGGCGAAGAGGATGTCGTCGCGCCGCCGGAAGTCGAGCACCGCGGGGGGGTGGAGGAGGAGCAGGTCGGGTTGCTCCGCGCTGCTCATCTTCAGCGGTCCTTGCCCTGAGCCTCGACCAGAGCCGCGATCTGCGCAATGGTATCGAAGCTGGCGAGGGAGAGGTCCTTCATCCCGAGGCGGACCCCGAAGCGGCGCTCGACAAACAAGAGGACTTTGATCAGGGCAAGGGAATCCAGCACTCCGGCCTCGAATAGAGACAGGTTCTCGTCCAGGGCCGGGAACCCGGGCAACAGATCCTCCCTGATGTAGCGGCTGAGCACAGTGCTGACACTCTCGTCCATGCGAACCTCCTAGAATTGGATATAGATGAAACGCTGACTGAAGGATGCCCCGGCCTGCAGGGCGAAGAAAAAGAGACAACAATAGAACGGCACCTGCCGGTAGAAGCCCCAGCGGGTCACATAGAGTTCGTCCCCACCGCGGTACTGGAAGAACTCGTGGGTGAAGAAGAGGATGAGGCCGAGGCCGACGTACCACCATTCCGAGGTCCCCATCGCCCTGAAGTCGAACCCTCCTGCAAGTCCGGCGACCATGCGCTGGAGCTGTGGAAACGAGGTCGGTCGGACCATGACGAAGATGGAGACCAGGAGGTGGAGGACCACCAGTCTGTTGAGGGGCCGGGCCAGGAGCTCGGCCCAACGGGGCAGCCATCCCGCGGTCGCTCTGGTCAGCAGTCCCGCGACCCCGTCGTACAGGGCGAACATACCATAGAGGTACGGCCCCATGACCAGGAAATTGAAACTGGCCCCATGCCAGAAGCTGAACAGGGTCATGGTCGCAAGACCGGCCAGCACGTTGCCGAGCAGCAAGGCTCCTCTCGCGCTCAAGCCCCATCGTCCCTGCAGCCGTCCGCCCAACCAGAAGAGGAGAGGATAATGGACGTGCCGGGTGATCCAGGTCGAGAGGGTGATATGCCAGCGGCGGAAGAACTCCCGGGGCCGGGCCGAGAAGAAGGGCAGGTTGAAGTTGGCCGACAACTGCACGCCGAAGAGGGCGGCGCTGCCGCGGGCCAGGTCGGTATACCCCGAGAAGTCGCAGTACATCTGCAGGGACCAGGCATAGCAAGCGAGCAGCACTTCTGCACCGGAGGGAGCCGGGGCGGCGAAAACCCTGTCCACGAAGTCGGCCAAGGTATCGGCCATCACGACCTTCTTGAACAAACCGTAGGTGAGCAGGTAGAGAGCCCGGGAACAGGCGGCACCATCGAGCCCGCGCAATCCTTGGAGTTGGGGGAGGAGCGTGCCTGCACGCTCGATGGGACCGCACAGGAGCTGGGGGAAGAAACTCACGAACAGGGCGAAATCGACGGGTTGGCGGCAGGGTTTGACCCTCCCCTGGTAGCAGTCGAGGATATAGCCGACTTTCTGGAAGGTGTAATAGCTAAGCCCCAAGGGGACGATCAGATGCAGTGCCGAACATGACGGCGCCAACCCGATCGGTGAGAGCAACAGCGCCAGCCCCTCGCAGAAAAAACCGAGGTACTTGAAGAGCAGCAAACACCCCAGGTTGATCGTGAGGCTCAGCCCGAGCAGGAAGCGGCGCCGGCCGGCCTCCTCCATCTCCAGCCCACAGTAGTAATCGACCGCGGTCGAGCCGAGGAGCAAAGCCGCGAACCGTGGGTCCCAGCTCAGATAGAAGGCATAGCTCACGAGGAGCAAGTAACCGTTGCGCAGCCGCCGGGGGAGAAGCCAGTGCCCTCCAACCGCGAGGGGTAGGGCCAAAAGGTAGGCCGGCGAACTGAACAGGTAGAGCGGACCGAGGTTTTGCCAAGCGGCGTAGAGGTCGTTCATTCGGCTGGTCCCCAACTCATTCCCGGCGCCGGAGCGCGAGTTGGAGGAACCCGTGATCCCCGAGAGTACCGTCGGCGCGGACCATGCGCCACCGCAGCTCAAGGGAGCGCCCGTCGAGTAGGCCTTCGTAGCGGTACTCGTAGCCGCCGCGAGGTTCGACGAAGCTCAGCTTGGAACCGATCATTTCCCCGCGGACCTCGCTCCGCCGCCCGAGTGCTGGGAGTTCCAACACGGCGTTGAAGGTGGAACCGGAGACCCCGAGCACGCGCAGGTCGGCCTCGAACACGTCGGGGGCGTTGGCGGCGCGGAGCTGCCCGCTGAACAGCGTCCCGGGACCGAAACGAGGCTCTTCGGGGCAAGCCGTAAGCAGCAGCATCCATCCCAGGAACCACGTTGTTACCGGTACCTTGCAAAGCATTGCGTTCCTGCCGCCTCGAGGGTTGTCCCGAACGGTTCATTCTGAGCCAGGGGCGGCGCTATTGCAACCCTCCCGCAGTGCGCAGCTCGAGTATCGTTCTTTCCTGTGCAAGCTCGTTGCACAGAGGTTGAGTCACGAACACCTGCAGCATCACCGCGCCTCTTTCCATGTTGCGGGTACTGCGCTACCTTTGAGGTTATAGAATTTTCCTTTCCTGGGAGCACTGCACCCATGGTCCGCCAACTCCCCCTGCTGCTCCTCATCCTCGGCTGTGCGCTCGAGAGCATTTCCGTGGAGGACCCACCCTCACCTCCGATCTCCACGGCGCCGGTCCGGCCGACCCCCGTACTTCCGGCACCACCCACGCCAGTAACCGAGCCCTCGATCGATCCCGTCGAACCCGACCCGGTGCCCGCCGCAAAGCCCTGCACCGAGGTCGCACATATCGGCGACAGCCTCTCGGCCTACTGCAAGGACTCGATCACCTCGGCCTATACCCAGGTCGGCGCCAGCGCGGTGATCTCTGCGTACGGAGGGCGCGCGGTTTTGCAGAAGCTCAAGGACGACCCCGAAACCGGGAAGAACGCGGCGCTGCGCCTTCGCGGGGACGGGTTCACGGGGTGCTGGGTTGTAGCCCTGGGTACCAACGACGCCGCCAACATCGCCGCCGGCGCCAATTACTCCCATGGAAAAGTCATCGACGAGATGCTCACCGCGATCGACCCCGCCAAGACCGCCCGGGTGCTCTGGGTGAACGTCCACACCACCAGGACCGAAGGGTATAATGCCAATGCTGAGATGCAGAAGTTCAACCGGGCCCTGGAAGAGGCCCCTGCGCGCTGGCCGAACCTCCGCGTCTTCGACTGGGCCTCGGTCGCGGCCTCCGGCGTGGCACCTTACGCCGACGGCATCCACCACACCGGCGCCGGATCGAACGTGCGCAACGAGCGCGTCGCTCAGGCCCTCCAAAAGGCTTTCTGAGCCGAACACACGCAGGGAAGCGGGGCTATCTTCGATACTTTGGAGATGCAATCCGAAGTAGGTTGGAAACCGGCACGTGGGTGCCCCTCGCGAGTTCCGGGGAGTAGTCACTTAGCGCTGCACGCTTGGGCGAGGTAGGTCTCGGGACGACCGGGGGTGAATTTTTCTTCCACGGCGGCGTAGAAACCCAGCGCGCTGTAATGCGCAGAGGTATTCTCGAAATCCGATTCGCACGTGCGGTCGAGGAAAGCATCCGCCTTGTAGCGGAACGCGTCGACACGCTCGCGAAGCTGCTCGCCGTTGTAGCCCCGCGCAGGATCAAAGTATTCCCGGCCTGCCCACAGCTCGGCTACGTACGTCTGCATACCTCGCTGGACCACGCGGCTTTCCTCCGAAGTGCCCGGCACGGCCTCGGTTATGGCCTCGGTCATGCGCCTGAAGGCTTCGACAATGGTCGGATCGCACTATGTCGTGGCCAGGTTATTGGCTTCCTCGCAACCACCGTGTTCGAGACCGTAGAGGTAATACCCGCGTCGCAGCACCTCTTGCAGCATCCGCGCAGCTCCACAGGTCGGCTGCAGGCCCAAATCGGCCGCAAAGGCAGTGGTCGGAACAAACAGTATCTTGCGTTTTTAAGAATACGTTAATGTGTATTACCTATTTTTATGATAAACATTATTCATTCATACTAGAATATTTTTGAAATTGCTATCAACAGCAAGGGGGTGTACTCAAAACAAATTTAGCGCGGTTTCTCGGGAGCCAGACCCACGTGCATGACAAGGTCGGCCAGGGTCTCTACCGGCCAGGCGGTGATGGCAGGGGCCAAGTCGAAACGGTGCTTCCCGGGATGCACGACGAAGAGCCGTTCGAGGCGTAGGCTCTCGAGGACGGTGTGCATGCTGCGCGTGGTGGTCGGGGCTTCGTGGTACTTGACCTCCAGACCGAAACGCCGCCCTTGGGCGAAGAAGAGGAGGTCGAGTTCTGCTCCGGCATGGGTTGCCCAGAAGTAGGCTTGCGGTGAGCCGCCGAGGTTCAGGAACTGCTCCAGGACGAAGCCCTCGAACGAAGCGCTGAGCTTGGGGTGGGCCAGGAGGCTGCCCCGGTCGGGAATGGCCAAGAGTTGGTGCAGGAGTCCGCTGTCGCGGAGATAGACCTTCGGCGCTTTGACCTGACGCTTGGAAAGGTTCTCGAACCAGGGTTGCAACTGGCGCAGCATGAATGACCCGGTGAGCAGGTCCAGGTAGGTACGCACGGTCTTGTCGGTGATCCCCATCGATCGGCCCAGGGCGCTACTGTTCCAGATCTGGCCGTGCAGATGGGCGAGCATGGTCCAGAAGCGACGCATCGCGGTCGGAACGCGCGGGAAGCCCAACTGTGGGAGATCTCGTTCCAGGAAGGTCTGGATGAAGCCCTCCCGCCAAACCCGGCTGTCGTCCTCGTTCCCGGCAAGGTAGGCCCGGGGAAAAGCCCCGCGTTGCCACAGCTCGGTATAAGCTACACCACTGCATTCGACCAGGTCGAACCCGGCCAGTTCTATGAACTCGATCCGGCCGGCCAAACTCTCGGAAGCCGCTCCTGCCAGGAGCGGCGAAGCGCTGCCGAGAAGCAGGAAACGCGCCGGATGTTCCGGCCTATCAGCCAGTACGCGTATGACCTTGAAGAGCTCCGGTCGGCGCTGGATCTCGTCGAGGACCACCAGACAGCGGTGTTGTCCGAGGACCAGCTCGGGATTGGCCAGCCGAGCCTCGTCACTCGGGGACTCGAGGTCATAGAAGACGTGTTCCGTGCCCTGGCAGAATTGCCGAGCCAGGGTGGTCTTGCCGCACTGGCGCGGCCCGAGCAAGGCGGCTACCGGAGAACGTCGCAGGGCCCGGATCAGAGCATGGAGATAGCGAGGTCGTTCAATCATGACACCTACTATTATCCTTGAAAATTCGGAGTTGCAATCCGAATTTTCAAGGATAATCACCAACCAAGGCAACCACCCCTAGGCTACGAAGAGAGAAGGGGGAAGTCGGAAGTAGGAAGTGCCAGAGACCAAGTGCGTTCGATCGACAAACGTCGCGTGGTCAAAGTCTTCGGCCGTATCACCCCCGGGGAATTGGCAGCCATCGACGAGGGGCTGCGGCTCTACCTGGACCTGCCCGAGACCCAGCGACCAGACGAAAACCTCGCGCTCTCTCGGCGCGAGGCTCAATAACGTCCAACAAGGTATTCGCGGTTGGGTTCCAGTACCAGGCTCAACTCAGGTTCTCCGCAAGGTCCTGCCAGGAGGGGTTCTGCTCTTCGATCAATCGGATCTTTGCCGCCCTACGCCAATGTTTCATATGCTTGCTGGCCAAGATGTAGACACTGGGTTGCTCGTCCGGATCTGAGGGAGCCCCGGGAGGGAGACCTCCCTTGGTCACCAGGTCTTTGGATTTTTTGGGGTTTTCTTCCTCACTCTTCGAGCGTCTGGATGAAATCCTTGAGCAGGTCGCGCCAGGTCAGGATCCCCACCAGTTTCTGGTTGTCCATGACGAGGAGACAGGAGATGCCGTTCTTGAGTAGGATGCGCGCGGCTTCAAGGACCCCCGTGGTCGGGGTGACCGTGATCGGGTTGCGGGTCATGATCTGGTGCGCCTTCTTGGTGGAAGGGTCGAAATCCTCCCCCTTGGGATTGCGCAGCACGACTGAGCAACAGGCCTGCAGCACGTCGCGATCCGAGATAATGCCGACCAGTGTTTCGCCCTCGACCACCGGAAAATGATGGAAGGGGAATCGTTCAAAGAGTTCGTTGATTTTTTTAATGGTGTCATCGAGCTGCAGCTTGACCACCCGACGACTCATGATCATCTCGCAGTTCATCGAGGCTCCTGGGGGAATCGTGTCCCCATTTCACATCTTCTACCATCTCTATCGGCTGGGAGGGGTATCGAGGTCAAGACATTTTCGTTACTTGGCCCTTGGAAGGCGGCGTAGGGTGGCGAGTATCAACCTGGCGAGGTGGGCATGCCAGTGGTGCCCGTGGAGGGAATAGAAGAGTCGGCGGTTCTCCCAGACGAGGCGGCGTTTCGCCTCGGTCGTGGTCGGAGCGCGATGGATCACGGTCAGACCATGCAACCTTTGTGGAGAGAGACCCGCGGCCGCGGCTCGGTAACAGAAATCGAGGTCTTCGCCGAACTGGACGAAACGTTCGTCGAAGCCGCCGAGCGAGCGGAAGGTGTTTCGTCTCAAGAGCAGGAAGGAACCCTCTAGCCACCCCGCGTTCGATCCCCACGTCCCAAGGCCGAACCGTCGCAGGCAGAGTTGGG
>MGSU01000031.1 GCA_001799195.1 Deltaproteobacteria bacterium RIFOXYA12_FULL_61_11
CGCAAGGATGAGCATGGTGGGGGTGAGAGGTGGCAGGACCCCTCGACCCACCCAAAACTGAAATCCTCCTTACACTGAAGGGATACCTTCCGTTCCTGACCATCCTTGACCCTCTTACGCAGCAATGTTAGGCATCCAACAACCCCCCACGCCAGATGCAGGCATGAGTGAGCATAGATTGACCATCCCTCAGGACTTGGACACGGAGAACCTCGAACGGACCGTGGCGGGTCTCTCGGCTCAGATCGGCACCGATGAGGAACCGCTCCTGTTCGACCTCGGCGAACTCCAGGAGGTCACCCCCTTCACGGTGACCGCCCTGCTCGCGCTGCTCGAACGCACTCGTTCCCTCGGCCGTTCGTACCGGATCGAGGGCGGCAATGCCCTGGTCTGGAACAAGCTCCACGGTTACAACATCGAGCGCACCTATCTCGACCCCAGGAAACGGCAGCGCCCAAGTTTTCTCGAGCACTTCGGAGAACGGTCCTTCGCCGCCTTCGAGCGAGGGCTCTACTTCTGTGCCTTCCAGGTCGAAGTTCTTACCGGCTTGCCCCGGTACCTCTTCCGTCCCATGGGACTGAAGGGCTCGGTGCTCATCTCCCAACTCAAGCAGATCGGCTCAGACTCTTTGCCGATCGTGGCCCTGCTCTCCTTCCTGGTCGGTCTGACCCTGGCCCTCCAATCGGCCAACCAACTCAGACAGTTCGGCGCTAACGTCTTCATCGCGGACCTCATTGCCATCGGGTTGACGCGGGAGATGGCCCCCTTGATGATCGGTATCCTCCTCTCCGGACGCACCGGAGCCGCAATCACCTCGGAGATTGCGACCATGGTGATCACCGAAGAGATGGACGCCCTGCGAGGCATGGCCATCGAGCCGTTGCGCTTCGTCATCCTGCCGAAATTCCTCGCGCTGGTCATCTCCCAACCACTCTTGACCATGTTGGCCAATCTGATGGGGGTCCTGGGCGGAGGCTTGGTCGGTCTGTTCTGGCTCGATCTGCCCTTGCAAACCTTTTTCCAGCGGGCCCTGGCCGCCGTGACCCTCGGAGACCTCATGAGTGGGCTGATGAAGGCCACGGTCTTCGCCTGGATCATCGTCTCGATCGGAGTATATAAAGGACTCAACGTCGGCAAGGGATCGGAGGCGGTTGGAGTGGCTACTACTTCCTCGGTGGTGTCGTCCCTCTTCGCCATCATCATCACGGACTGTATTTTCTCCTTCTTCTTCTATTTCTGAGCGAGGAGGATGCTTGTATTTCGGACCCCGCTGACTATCATGGAGCCTTATCACTCCGGAGAAACGAGCGTGGAGCAACGAGAGTCGGACATCCTCATCAGGGTCGAGGGGATCACCTCTTCCTATGGCGAGCGGCGTATTCTGGACGGGGTCTCGCTCGGGGTATCCGCAGGTCAGATCACGGTCATCCTGGGCGGCAGCGGTTGCGGTAAAACGACACTGCTCAAGAACATGCTCGGTTTCCTGGTCCCAAACGAGGGTAGGATCGTGTACTTCGGCAAAGAAGTACGCGGCGATGCGCCTGCCATGGTCGAGGTACTCCGCCAATTCGGCATCGTTTTCCAGAACGGCGCGCTGATCGGCTCGATGACCGTCAAAGAGAACGTCGAACTGCCCCTGATCATGCACACCTCGATCTCTCCCGCGCTGCGCGATCATCTCGTGCGCGTCACCCTGGCCCGGGTCGCCATGTCCCACGCCATTGAGCTCTACCCCTCGGAACTCTCCGGGGGTATGAAGAAGCGAGCGGCCATAGCCCGGGCCATGGTCCTCGGCCCCCGGGTGCTTTTTTGCGATGAACCCGCAGCGGGGCTCGACCCGATCACCGCGGCTAGTCTGGACAGTCTGTTGCTCGATCTTCGCGACAGTCTGGGCATGACCATCGTTATCGTCACCCACGAACTGGAAAGCATCCGCACGATCGCCAATAGGGTAGTCATGCTCGAGTCGGGGAAAGTGATCTTTGAAGGTCCTCTCGCAGACGCTCTGGTCTCCGAGCATCCCACCGTTGCAGGTTTCTTCGCCCGCCGCCACGGTAGCGAGGGCGGGGTCGACAATTTCTTCGAGGCACCCCAGCCATGATCGACCGCAAGACCAAGCTCCAGGTCGCCATTTTTCTGCTCGGTACCATCGGGTTGCTCGTCGTCACCGTCGTCCTCCTGGTCGGAATGAAGTTCTTCGAAAAGAAAGACCTTTATAACATTCGGTACAAGAACGTCTCGATCAGCGGTTTGCACGAGGGCTCCACAGTGCAGTTCCGCGGCGTGAAGGTAGGGGTGATCGAAGAGGTGTATATAGACCCCAAAGACGTCGAGAGCGTCATCGTCGCCATCTCGCTCAAACGCGGCACGCCCGTGAAGCAGGATACCGAGGCAGCGATCACCAACATGGGGATCACCGGCCTCAAGTTCATTGAACTGGTCAAGGGAACCAATGCCTCAAAACACTTAAAACCAGGTAGTTACATCCTCGCGGGCGCCTCCTTGATGGATGAGTTGACCGACAAGGCCGAGGTCATCAGTTCCCAGGTCCAGCAGGTCCTGGCGAACCTGATTCTCTTCACCGGGGACGAGAATCGCGAGCGTTTCACCCAACTCGTCGACAACATCGACGGGGTTGTGGTGACCCTGCACGAGGTGCTCGACGAGAATCGCGGCAGTCTCACCGCGATGATGCGCAACCTCGATCAGATGACCACGGAACTCCGCACCGTGGCTGGCAATCTGGAAGGGACCATGCGGCATTTCCGCCAACTCGTCACCCGCGAGGACCTCCAGACTTTGCTCGGGGAGATCCAGACCACGCTGGCCCACACCCGAGCCACCTTGGACGGCCTGGGGGTCGACCAACTGGTTCTCGACGTACGGCGGAACCTCGAGGGTATGAGTCTGCCCACCATGACCAAACGCATCGACGACCTCCTCACCCGTACCGACAAGACCGTCGAACACCTCGACGTCACCGTGCAGCGCAGCCGGGAGGATGTCTACGAATCCCTGGACTACCTACGAGAAGCCCTGGAGAACTTCCGGGACTTCACCCGCACCATCGGCGAGGATCCCTCGCTCTTGTTCCGTTCGAAAAACAAGGAAGAGAGGCGCCTCGATTGAACCGAACGATTCTACCCTTGTGTATGGCCGCGCTCCTGGTCGGGTGTCTGTTCTCCACACCGGTCCAGCAGCACTACTACATGATTCATTACCTTCCCTTGGTGAAGCCCGCGAAAATCACCTATCCCTATACAGTCCGGGTCCAGGACCTCAAACTCGACGAAGCCTACAGGCGCCCACAGCTCGCCTACCGTTTCAACCCTTACGAAATCAAATACTACGGTTATCAACTCTGGGGGGTTCGTCCCGACAAGAGTATCACCGATCTGCTGGTCAATCACCTCGGTCAGCGGAGCGTGTTTCAAGAGGTGCTCAAGGAGTATGCGGACAAACGTCCGGACTTCGAGATCAGCGGTAACCTCCTTTCTCTCGAGGAGTTCGACAACGGTCAGGAGCGTTACGCTCACCTGGCCCTCCGTTTTCGGCTGACCCGACACCAAGACCGAAAAGTACTCTTAACTCACCATTTCGATGGCCGGCAGATGGTCTACCAACAGGAGACGACCTTCCTGGTCAAGACCCTCAGCGAAATGCTCGAGAAGCAAATCGATGAGTTCATCATCAAGATCGAGGAGTTCCTGGCTCGGGAGGCCGGCGATGCGCACTAGCTTCCTGCTGTTGCTGTTGACTTTTTCCCTCTCGGCTTCGGCCTTCTACAATTGGGAGACCGAGGACGCCGAAACCCAGTTGGCCATGGACGGGACGATGATTCCGGTCGGTATGGGCGGTGTGTTCATCCCGGCCATGACCAAGTCGGCGGACGAGCCCTCGGGCGTGCTCATGTCCGGTAATAAGCAGGTGGCAGAGATACCACCGGGCAAGCTGGTCCTGGTCCAACCGGGAGACTACACCTTCGTCATCGGCTCGGGAGTGGGCGACCAGCGTATGTCCCGGGAGTTGCACGTCAGCGAAGGGCACAGCACGATCATCGACCCCTTCTGGGCCGTACTCGTGTTGCGCGTGGTCAATGAACACAATTTTCCGATCCGCGGTTCCTACGAATTGATCGAGATGGACAAGAAAGAGAACCTCGGTGTTGGTCTCGGCGCGGACGAGGAGAAGGGTGAGCGCCTCCAGGCCTGGATTCTCCAACCTTCCACCTACAAGGTCATCAAGGTCGGTGAGAATTATCGCAGTTATCGGAACTTTTTCACGTTCAGGATCAACAAGGGAGAGTACCATAATCTCAATCTGGTCATGGACGAAGCCACCGGCGAGTTCTACGGGGCCGGGTTGATGGACGAGAGCCTCCAGACGAAGGTTGTGGGCGATTGGAAATATTTCTTCAGCCTCAGCGGGGACTTCCTGCTCAATGCCACCCAGAACGTCTTCGGAGTCGAGGACCACTATCTCTTCTCAGCCTCGACCCTGTTCGACGGCTCGATCAGGTACAATCGGGAGAATATCTCCTTCTTCAACCGCATCGAGACCGAAGAGGGGTTCAATCGGGAAGAGGGCCGAGAGTTCCGCAAAGCCCTCGATCGTGTGCGCTTCCGTTCCATTATCATCTACCGCATCTTCCCCTGGTTCGGTCCCTACGCCCGGGTCGGCCTGGATACCAATCTCTTCAATCAGTACTACTTCTTCGACCAACCTACCTCGGTGACCATCCAGGACAGCGAAGGCAATGAACTCGATACCAGACCCGACCTCGCCCGCCTCGAGACAGCACAACCCTTTTCTCCTTTGACCTTGCGCGAGGGGGTCGGCGGCAACTTCGACCTCCTCAATTCGATCTGGCTCAACTTCTACCTGCGCACCGGTATCGGACTGCGCCAGAGCCTTGTCCACGGCGACCTGTTCAGCGCCTCGGATACCAGCGATCCCCAGAACGTCATCTTCAAACGCGTCGGAGATTACTACCTCACCGGCAACGAACTCACCGGCATCCTCAACGGGTATCTGCTGGAGCGTTTCAGCTATAGCACCGAGTTCGACGTTTTCTTCCCCTTCGAAGACCTCGGGGATCCCATCATCAACTGGATCAGTGCGCTGACTCTGCGGTTGACCAGTTTCTCCTCCCTCAACTTCCTCGTTGATATGACCAAGGATGCGAATATCCAGGAGGATGTCCAGTTCGACTACCGGCTCATCTTGCGCTTCACCCTGACCTTGTTATGAAAACATCTACTCCGCGCCCTCGACCAGTTGATCTGTCGGAAGTGACGACCTATCCCTTGTCCGAGCGGCGCAACCTCGAGAAGATCGAGCGCTTTGCACGTCCCTGTAGCGGTACTCCCTCGAGCTGCGAGACCCTACTGGCGGCCATGCCGGAGGTCCTGCGAGCGCGCGAGCTCCGTCATCTGGTCGATGCCGTGGTCTCCTTGCATCTTGGAGGCAGGCAGGTGGTCGCGGCCATCGGCGGGCATGTCCTGAAGTGCGGGCTGGGACCGCTGCTCATCGATCTGATGGAGCGCGGCATCCTCACCGGGCTCGCGCTCAACGGCGCGGGTATGATCCACGACTACGAGTTCGCCCTGCTCGGAGAGAGCTCCGAGGATGTCGGAGAAGGGTTATTGCAGGGTCGTTTCGGCATGGCTCGGGAGACGGCGGCCCAACTCGAAGAAGCGGTCGCGGAGGGAGCCAGGGAGGGGGTAGGCCTGGGAGCGGTGGTCGGCCGTGCGATCCTGCGGAAGAACCTCCCCCACTCGGATGTCAGCGTGTTGGCCGCGGCCTACCGCTTGGGTCTGCCTGCGACCGTGCATGTGGCCTTCGGCACGGATGTCCTCCATCAGCACCCGGGCTTCGATCCCGCGGCGACCGGGGTGACCACCCACACCGATTTCCGGTTGGCCTGCGGTCTCGTCGCCGAACTCGAACCCGGTGGGGCTTGGCTCAACATCGGTTCCGCGACCATCCTCCCCGAGGTATTCCTCAAGGCGCTCTCGGTAGCGGCGAACCTCGGACATCGTTTCGAACACCTGGTAACAGCGGATTTCGACATGGTCGAACGGTATCGCCCCCGGGTGAACGTCGTGCAGCGACCCGTGAGCGCAGGAGGGCAGGGGTTCTCTTTCCTCGGGCATCACGAGATCCTGATCCCCCTGCTCTATTGGCTGCTCCTCTGTGCATTGGATCGGAGAACGAGAGATAGGTCGACCGGGATCGAGGACGGGCACTCCTCGCAACGCGGGTAGACCACCTTGAAAGGAGACTGTATGCATAGCAAGAGTATGGAATTACTGTTTATTACTGTAGTCGGAACACTCTGGAACTTCTCTTGCTCGGACGATGGTGGGAAGGAAGTATTCCAGAGCTGTCTTGTGCAACAAACGGGAGGGCAACAATGTGCTGCGCTGACCGGGGAGGGGGGCGGGGAAACCGGAACCGAATTCGCCACCCTGTGCAATAGTCTGAACGGTCAACTCAGCGAAGCTCTCTGCCCGAGCGAGGGTTTGCTGGCGACCTGTACCACCACCTCGACCCAGCCTCCGCTGCTTACCATGTACTTCGGGTACAGCCCCGCCGAACTAACACCTCTGGCCGCGGCCTGTGCAGGCACCTGGAGTTATTCCCCAGGACATGAACCCAGCGATGATCGCTCGCAGGATCCGCTCCCTCCAGTGGATACCAGTGATGATCCGACCCCGCCCTCGTCGCCCGCGGATACGAGCGATGACCAGACCCCAGAACCACCGATCGATACCAGTGCTGATACTTCCTCCGACCCCGCTCTGCCTATGGGTTCCGTGATGTGTGTGCCTCTGCAACTCTGCCGGCTGGATGCCGATGAAGCCGCGCTCCCGGTGCGGCTCGAAATCCCTACCGGTTCTCTCGATGTCAGTGAAGATACGGTATTCATTGGGCTTCTCGGAACTACTCGCACCGCCTTCGAGAGCCTCGTGGTTAAGGCGGAGACGGACAGTTCGGCCGAGGTCCTCGACCTGCCCTCGGCGGCTGAAGATCTGGCCTTCCTGGCCTCGATCGATGTACACCTCGGCCAGGATGGGCAATACCTGTTCTATCGCGACGAGGAGAGGGTCTTCCGGGTCAGTCTTGCGTACGAAGAACTCGAGGGACTTGTCCCCGATTCGGCCATGCCTGCTCCTGCGCTGTGGCTGCTCGACCAGGATACTGCGGCGGTGAAGAACTTCCTCATAGACGGCTGGATGGCCGTGGGTCTGCTCCAAGACGGAGACACCTATCTCACCACCCTGAGGGCGAAAGAGGTTTCTTTTGAAGAGGAGAGGGTGGTCTTCGATTTCCTCCTCAAGGGGAATTCCAAGAAGCTCAAACTCTCCATTGCCCTCCTGTATGGTGATCGCGCCAAGGTTTCGGTCGTCGGCAAGACGTACCTCGAAGCTCCCTTCGCCCTCATGCTGAACAGCATCGAGGAATAGATCCTCTCGGTTCTACCTGGATACGACCTTCACCGCCCACATCAAGAATACGGCAATTATACCAACGTGCTCGTTTTCCCCTGCGTCACGACTATAGTCAGGTCCTAGGGCAATATTGAATTGCGTTGGACCGAAATAGTATTGAAACCGAGGCCCCCTCACCGACAACAAATCGGTAGATACTCATATTAATTTACTTCAATACATTGATAATATTAATAGAAATGTATATTTTGATATGCAATATGTTTTCTTACCATCTACCCGATGGAAGAAAATACCCCCGTTTTCCAATCAACATTTTAAATTTATATTGATTTCTATTTGAAGTATGTATACATATATTTAATATACTATAAATATATAAAATAATGAATATACATAAAAATAAAAAATTATATATAATATTTTGTTATATTGATATATTTATTAGTGCGATGTATACATATATTCATATTATGCCACGATATTCTGCCGGTATAAGTGAAAATGATTTCATAGAATTTTCTAATATATTATTTTAACAGAGGTAATCATGAAGCCTTCACGGGATATCGGATGCAAGGATTGTCAACGTAAGAGCCGGCGGCTCGAAAAACTGGAGCTGCTCCTGGAAACCTACCGTATCGGATCCGACGGGTTGATCGAGCAGCTCCGCTGGTACATGGAACGGAACAAAGAGTTGTACCAGGAGAACCGGCAGCTCAGACGGTTGTGTTTCGGTCCGGAGCTACGCGAGGTTGTGGGGGCAGAACGGGCCAGACCGCTCCGGCTCGTCGATTGTTCCGGACAAGGAGGGGGAGATGGCCAAGGCTGAAGAAGCTCTTGGGCAAGCTGGCGAAGACACCAGCAAGCGAGGGCTCCGCCCCGAGGATCGACGAGCCTCTTTCATCATGAAGGAAACTCACTACAAGAAGCTGCGCGACTATGCCTATTGGCAGCGGTTGTCGATCAAGGAAGCCCTCGAGCAGGTGTTCGAGGAGTTCTTCAAGACCCGCAAGGTACGTTCGAGGCCGCGGGGGGCAGAACCCCAGGGGCGGTCCTCGCGCCGAGGTCGTTCTTGAAGGGATCTCGGGAAGTTGAGGGCGGTATTCAGGGTTTCTGGACCGCTTGTTCCGGGACAGGGTTGCGTGGGCGAGGAGGGAAGCTCTCGATCACCGCGGCACCGAGACGCGCCAAGATCTCTTCGGCCTTGGTGCGCAGGGTCTCTTTATACCCTCGAACGTAGGCCCCCAGGAACAGGGTCGGTCCATCGGTCAGTTCGGCGATGCCGAGATCACAGAGACAACGGTATTGGGTTCCCGTTTTATGAGCGAAGAGAACCCGCCCTTGCGGGAAACCGGCCTCGAGCCGTCTCTTCCCGGTGCGGCAACCCCTCATCAAGGCCAGCATCTGCCCGTCGATCTCCCGTCCAAGGATTTCACCGCGATACATTGCTTCCAGGAAACGACCGATCTCCCAGAGGGTCGCGGTATTGTAACTGCTGGCGTAGAAACGTTCATAGGCCTCGTCGAGCTCGCGCACGGTCAGGGGTTTCCCCGTTCTGCCCAGTTTGCGACTGAAAAACTCCAACCGTTCTTTGGATTGATCGAGTTCTCGTAATTCAATGAAGTCATTTTGCGATAGGGAAAAGGCCCGGGGGTCGAGCTGACCCCAGACCAACTTGCGAACCTCTAACATGGAGGTGATCCAACCGACCTGTTCGAAACCTAATCTCCGGACTACCCGGTTGATCGTTTCCGCTCCTAATAGATTGTAAAGTATATCTGTTGCAGCATTATCGCTGTCGTTCATCATCATTTCTTGAAGCTCAGCGATGCTGAGCTGGCTTCCCGGAGAGAGCTTCTCAAAGGCACTCGACCCGTCGCGAAAATCGTCGCGTTGCACAACGTGCTTCTGTTCGAGGGTGAGGCGGCCGAGCTGGATTTCATGGTGCAGGGTGACCAGTACGCATATTTTGGTCGTGCTGGCGAGGTAGAAGGGTGTGTGAGCATTGGTGGCATACACCTGCCCACTGGTGAGATCTTTGACCAACAAGCCGACTTCCCCTGGAAATTCCCTGCTCACGAGAGCGATACGTCGTTGCAACTGCGCCGGCCAGATAGGGAAGACGGTTCCTTGGCCGCGACGTTCTTCGATCTCGAAGCTGCGCAGATCCATGGAGCCCGGCGCGGGTTGCCCCAAGGCGAGGAGAGGGGTGAGCTGGAGAAGAGCGTACCAGAGCCCAAGGAGTTCAATGCGAACGTGCATGACGTTGATTCTCCCGTTGTTTCTTGAGCTTCCGGTAGGCCTTGGCATATTTGGCGGCCGTTGCCTTGCGCCGGACGTTCAGCGGTGCGAGTAACAAGGCCGCACCCCAGACGCCTGCGAAGAGGAACAAACTCTGACCATAGGTAACCGCCCCGCGGAGGTCGAGAAGATAGCGATAGCCGATAAAGATGATACCGAGATGCAGGTTGAAGCACAACAAGGACTCCTTGCCCAAGATCGAGAGTGGTGCAAAGAGGAGCCCCCCTTCGTTCAGGTATAAACAAGCGGCGAGGATCAGGGTTGCCCCGCCGAGGCTGAAACTCATAAAGACAAGATCCGGGGGGTGTTTACCGACGTTGTGCGAGATATCCCAGAGCATGGCTTGCAACCGATCCGGATCGAAGTCGCCGAGGTAAAGGAAGGTACAAAGACAGAGGACCGTCAGGGAGAGCAGCACCGCGAAAAGCCGGCGGCGGTGCAGCACCCACTGTTCATAGAACGTAGCCCGTTGGAGGTATTCCCCAAGGGTTAGCCCAAGCAGAGCGATGGCGCCTCGTTGGAGTTGGCCGAAACAATAGGCTCCGCGTTGCTCGCACAGGATGGCCTTGATCGGCCAGAAGTCCCCGAACTCCAAGGTTGCCTCGAGATATTGACCAGCCTGCCACAAACCGATCACCAGGATCGGTTTGACCGCGAGGGGAATTCGCACCCAGAGGGGGAGCAAAAAGGTGATCCAGACGATGGCGAACGAATAGAAATTGAGTACCTCGGCGAAATCGGGAAAATTGAGATAACCGAGCGTGGCTAGGACCTCGGGACCGCTGTAAGTCTGGAACATCTGGACGAAACACAGGGCCTTGTAGGATAGCAACACCACGAGGGCTCGCAGGAGCAGGTGGTTGCGTTTTGCAGGCCAACGAGTGGTACCGACATGACGGACGAAGAACATGCCGAGGCTGACCCCGAAGACGAGGAAGAACAAGGTCGAGGAGAACTTGGTCAGGGTATGGATCGGCAGAATGGCGAAATCGGGCATCTGTTCGTAGGAGAGGAGGCCCTTGACCGTGTGACTGAGGAACATCAGGACGATGGCCACACCACGGGCAATGTCGAGGCCGTCGAAGCGTTTCATGCTCGCGTGATAAAACTCCGGCGCCAAGGTAGATCGCGCATCCTCGAACCTCAGAGGAGAACTGTCCTCATGGTAAGGGCAGCCATGCTATAGTAGTTGATCGGGAACGGGACCTCAACGGGAAGGTGACATCCTCGCCGTTTCTCGGTCTTCGAACCCTTCCGCCTCACGCTGAGCATGGAGAGCGTGCGATGAACCTATTGATCGGCAAGGGTTACGGTATTGTATTCCTCGTCATACTGCTCGGGAGTGGAGGGTGGTTCCTGCAAGGGGGATGCGACGCTCCGGCCGAGGTAGAATCCATCCTCGAAGAATCCGACGAACTCGAGATTGTGCAGGAAGAAAGCAGCGACGTTGCCGTGGTTCAGGAACGTCCCGATCGGCCAGCCCCCCCTTCTGTTACTCCCACTTCCTCACCTGTCATCAGCCCAGAGCCCGAACCCGAGTTGATCGATCCGACCAGCCTTGCCCTCCCTCCTGGTCCGGTCGACCTAACTCCGCTCTACCGAGCATATCGTTTCGACATGAACCTCTACGATCTAGCGGGGAAGGGGTATCTCACCCACCGTTGGGCGAGTTGGAACGAGTTCTTGGCATTGACCGGATTGGGTTCGGTGGCCACCTATGCAGCTCATTATGAGGAATTCAATCCCGAAACCCCGTGGGATCAACTGCTCGATCGCTACAGTAAGGTCGCCCCCTTTAGGGGTGTTGCTGGTTCCCCCTATACCGAGGAAAGCCTCTCACCGGAGTTGCGCAACGTAACGACCTTTCGCATGGGTGGGAAGGCTGCGATCAATCCCTTCATGTTCCTGTGCGACACCATCCTCGGTGGAGACCGGAGCCACCTCGGCCACGACTTGGTAGCCCCCGACGACGGTCTTTTCTACGACGGCAGCGCGGTGGAAAGCGTACGCTATGAGGTCCAGGATGGGGTGCCTACTATCCTGGTGACCAATCGCGTCGTCCCCCACTTCCTTGTGTTCACCGACGTCAACGCCCGGCTCCTGGCCACGCACGTGCGGCTGCTCGACAACGGAACGTTCCTTACGGGCGCGGTTTCCGATACACCTCCGTCCGCTCCTTCATCCCGGGTCTTCACCCTCTACGACGAAGCGCTCGACTATGCCCAGCTTTTCCACGAACTCCGGGAAGGTTGGAACACCCGTCTGACCGAGCAGCTAGCCGGCCGTGCGGTACAGGTCAACAATTGGTGGCACGATCGGCACAATCTGAGCGATCGCACCGCATTCTGGATACGGCTGCGAGACCTCGGTGACGATCCTTGTCCTGCGGAAATGCGCTGCGGAGCAGTCAAACCAACCGCCAACGGCGAACCCCTGCCGATCCACCGGTACGTCCTCCCCGTGCTGCGCTTCGAGCTACTGCGACAAGGCCTTGTCATCCTGCGGTATCAGGTCGACTACCTCGCGTTCCATCAGCGTTGGGCCGATGGGGTCCCCTTTGAGGGACCCCCAGAAGAGTCTCAAGCTCCAGAAACCAGTGATGATCTCTCTGAAACGGGGGTTTCTGGTGACAACGGGAAGTAAAGAAGGGTTCAGTCGTCGAAATTGCCTCCTAGCCCCTTGTCCGGGGTCAGGGCCGCCGCGCGGGCTCGCAGCGCAGTTTCCGTCCACTCCGCGGGATCTTCCAGACGTTCGGCTTTGGGACCGGGGTCGAAGGAACCGCAAGAAACGATCTGCTCGAGGGCGATGGCCGCGGTATCCCGCGCGTTGAAGACGTCGACGAGGAGCTTCTCGACGAAGGTGGCCACGGCTTCGGTCATCCGCTCTCGGATGGCCGCGGGTTGAGCCAGTATTTTGTTCTCGAAGGGAAGATTGAGCTTCTTCGTGTCGCCGGTTTTCCAGCCCTTCTCCTTGGTATACGCCATCATCTCGGCCCACAGGTCTTCACCAACACCCGCTCCGATTCTCTTGCGCAAACCTCCCTCGGCATCGAGCACGGCATTGCCGTAATCGTTGACCTCGACTCCCCAGGAAATCATCTGCAGGGCGGTGGCAACGTTGGCTTTGGTGGTACGCGTCTGCTGGGCGATCTGGCGGAGACGTTCGGAACTGTTGCCCGAGGTACCGTGCTGAGCCCCGGAGACCTTGTAAGGGGTCAGAGCCTTGTGGATCGACGCGGTCAACTCGACCTGGATACCGGAATCGCTGGCTTCGATACCGTGAGAGGTGCCGTTGTTCAGGGCGATCCAGTCGGGGAAAATGCCGTGGGCGTTGAGGCCGCGGATGAGGAACAAGGCTTCCTCGACCGTGGATAGGCCTTCTTTTCCTTTGATCTCGCCGACTTCGGTCTCCAGACTGGCCCAGGTCGGCAGATAGGGAGCGAGGGCAAGAGCGGCGAGGAGATTGTCGGCGTCGGGGAGATGCGAGGCATCCAGGGCGACCGAGGTAATTCCGGCTTCGAACATGGAAGGAAGCTCGGTCTTGGCCGCAGCGATATCCTTGGCGTTCTTGATGCCGTAGTGGTCGGCATGGATGACTACGGGAACCGTGATGTTCAGTTCGTTGCAGGCGGCATCGACGATCCTGGCGAGGTTCCAGTAGTTCACGGCACAGTACGAGCTGCGTCCCCCTTCGGACTTGGCGATCTCGAGGATCATCGCGGCATTGGCCCGTTGCGCAGCCAGGAGCGCACCGCGGACTATGATACTACTGCGCCCGTTAGCGGCCATGGCGATGGCTTGCCCCCTCGCGAGCATCGCGCGGTCGACGAATTTTCCGCTGATGAGCAAGGCGCGGCTATTGGGGAAGAGCTTGCGGATTGTTGGGGGGCGTCCGACCGTGAGGGCGCGTTCGAAGAGCGATTTGGTTTCTTGCATGTTTTCCATCTCCACAGTGACAATGCCCGGTCATTGGAGCCCAGGCGCCGAGGAAGATCAAGCCGATTTCGAATCCAAGGGTCAAACTCGACGATCCTACGATCCTCGAGATACTTCCCACCTTGAGGTAGAGAGGCAGATGGGGGGGGTCAGGGGCAGGCGCGACCGGCAGTATCGGTCGTGCGACCGCAGCCGCACTCGGTCGGACACCAACCGCCGTCGGTGACGGCCTGGCCACCATAGCAGCAGAACAATCCGCTCGGACACCCCAATTCGAGGTTCGGTCCTGGTTCGGTGGAGTATTCGATCCCTTGGCCGGCGGCCGTGGTGCAATACGTACGACAGGGACGCAGGGTGCCATTACGCAGAGGATCGCAGGTCATGTCCGATCCGGGTGCGGCTCCGGCACAACGGAAACCAGCGTGGATTAACGCACTCTCCGCACTCAGAATTCGACGGTCCGGGAAGGTGGCTGCGGTCCAGTCTCCTCCACGGAGCACCCGCATACCTCCCTCGACATCGGGTCCCACGACCAGATCGGTGCAGTCCGTGCTCGGGTCAAGACACTGCTCGAGGGCCTGGGTATCATCGAGATCGAGGGTCCATTCCCATATCGTGGTTTCAGCGACACTACCGGTAGAGGGCAAGAATGCGGTTTTTTTCTGCGTTACGGCGAGGCGCCATTGCAAATCCGAGGGCAACTCGCCTCCGAGAAACCTGCAATAATCCCGGGCGCCATGCCAGGTAACGCCGAACATCGGTTTCGCAACAGTTTCGGGAGAAACCAGAGTGACCGTTCCATCGACCTGCAATTGCACTTGGTCGTTCGCGACAGCGGTCAGATAGGGATTATCGGCAGCATTTCTCGACCCCTTCAATCGCAGGAATTCGACGAACTCCCAGACTTCGACGAGACGCTCCTGCAGGAAGAAAGCATTTCCCGAAATCGCACGTGTCTCGTCTCCGAACTGGTAATCGATCGAACCGGCGGCAACACTTGTCCAGAGCTTGGGCTGGGGGGCGAGGTACGGTAGGGTAGCGTTGGGGGGAGGGGGATCGACCGGTTCCTCGATACTCGGATCAGGAGGGGAAGGCTCAACGGTCGACGGAGGGAGCTGCCCTTCCGGAGTCTCTCCAACGACGGTGACGGTCAGGGTTTTTCGAGTCGCACGCTGTGGATTGCCACCATCGAGCACGGTGATGGTCAACCGGTGCGCATCGAGAGCAGCGTCGGTAGGGAAGATGACGTGCTGGAAGCTCTGATAGGCACCTGGGGGAAGCCCCTCGACAAAAGCGACCAGGAAGTCGCCGTCCGGATCTTCGGCCTCGATTTGGATGGATCCACCCCGGGGGATTGAACGGTCTTGAGTTTGTATGACCGGAGCCCGGTTGCCGTTGGGGTTGTTCAGGTCGAGGTGATTACGGGCAAAGACGAGGGGAATCTGGTTGAGACGCAAGGTAAAATAATCGGAGGCAGTCACAGCAAAGAGGGAAAAATCGAAATCCAGTCGTTGAGCCTTGCCTTCGAGTGGACACGTCACCGCAAGTAAATCCGTAGTATCCAGCCGGGCCATGGAGGGAAAGTGGCAGCGGACGCTGGCCGAATAGGCACCATCGATGCGGCCGAGCAGCAGCGGTACGACCACGTGGTCGGGGACCTGGAAAAGGTTTTTTAGCGCCGGCGCGAAAACAGCGTCGCCGAGGTCCGGTGGGGCTAGCCATAGACTCGAGGGAAGGGCGTTGGAAGGAAGGGCGTTCGAAGGCAAGGCTTTCTGAGTGGTTGCCGGGTCAGGGAGGTGGCTCGAGGGTAAGGCATTGGAAGGAATAGCATTGGAGGGAATTGCCTGTTGAGGCATATCGGCTTCGGAGAGCAGGCTCGCCGGCCAGGTATTCGAGGGTATCGCGTTGGAAGGCAAGGCTCCGAGGGGAATGTGGTGGGTTAGTCCGGCCTCGGAAAAATCGAGGGGCTGGTCCTCTGCCACGATCGAGGCATGAATAATATAAATGGGTTCAGCCGCGGTGAAGGCTTCGAGGCCATACCCGAGTTCCTCGGCGTTGTCGGAGAATTTTTGATAGTCTTTCCGGGTAATAGTAATGGATGGCATGCGGGCCATTTCGCTGCCGTTGAGGATCAGCTTCGATCCGCCTTCCAATTCTACCTCGATGGCACTACCGCTGCGGCCGTCGGGATTCAAAACCGGGCGGCTATGTACCGAGATCGACATCGGGACCTGGGTATCGTCCTTCTCGGGAGCGATGGTACAGCCCAGGACCATGAGCAGGAGCACAAGGGTTCCTCCGGCGGGGAAGCGTTGGTCGGTCATGGTCTCAACCTCTGTGATCTGACGGCAGCACCATACCATAAGCAGGGATTCCGGCCAAGGCCGGTTGGCGGTTGCGGGGGCACGTCTTTAGGATACCCGAGCCCCAAGATACCTTTGGAGAACTCGGACGGAAACTCCGTCCTCCTCCTTGCCGGTCCACGACGCGGTGCTCTGAGAATAAAATCTATCGAGTACGCGGCAATACGGGAAATATACATGATCCATTGTGTCATTTTCCTTGTGAAAACCGACTCGATATGCTAGAGGCAGACAGTACGGTGGTCGACCATTACATTGGGGGTACCGATATGTTGCGGTTGTTCGTCCTCTTCGCTTTGTTCGGCTTCGTCTTCACTATCTCAGCTACTGCCGAGGAGCATGTTCTCGGTAAGGTTACCGGAAAAGAGATCGATGGTTTCACCTCTGATCATGGGTTTGTCGCTCGAGTTGGGGATCACATCGCTTTAGGTTTCCTCGATGAAGCTACCGGAATCAGCACCTTGCGTATTTGGAAACATACTCAGGAGATCAGTGCGCACTTCGCGCGGAGTGAGGAAGACGGCGGCATCGGCGGGACCATCGCTCACGAGAAAGATGGGGACAAATTCGAAACGCGCTTGGCCTTTTTGGGTATCAACAAAGAAACCAAAGTTTTGCTCTTCAAGGTCAACGATGAAGCCATGCAGGTGAGCCTCGCGGCCGAGAAGTTCGAGAACGGTCATTACCTCAACCCGACCTATACTGCCCGGTTGGGAGCCCGCGAAATCGTTTTTCGGACCGAGGGTGAAGCTTGTATGGGTTTGGCCATACACACCATTTTCATGATCACGGGTGCGATCCTGCACGCCGAAGGTGCGGAGCTCGAAGAAGAACACCCCATTGGAAAGGTCAGCGGCAAGGAGGTCGAGGGGTATACCTATGACCACGGTTTTGCCGTCAGAGTTGGCGACCACATCGCCTTCGGTTTCCTGGACGAAGCCACGGGTGTCAGTACCCTGCGCATCTGGAAGCATACCCAGGAAATCACCACCCGCTTCGCCCGTAGTGAAGAGGATGGGATCCTCGGCGGTGTCATCTCCCACGAGAAGGACGGGGTGAAGTTCGAGACCCGCCTGAGCTTCCTCGGCATCAATAAAGAGACGAAGGTCCTGCTCTTCAAGGTCAACGAAGACCAGATGGAAGCGAGTCTCGCGGCCGAGAAATTCGAGAACGGGCACTACCTCAACCCGGTTTACACCGCTCGGCTGGGAGCCCGCGAGATATCCTTCCGCGTCGAAGGTGAGGCCTGTATGGGTCTCGCAATACACACCATTTTCATGATGACCGGCGCTGTTCTGCATTAACCACTAGGAATAAACACACTTTCAATGAACTGATGAGGCAACCCCATGCTCTCTCGCAAGGCTGCATTACTCCTCATACTAGCGGCATGCTGTACTCTGTTTGGGGCCGAAGTCCTGGCTCGACCGATGCGGGCGGAATGCACCGGACCCGCGGCGCCGGGCGAGCAGTTCTTAGGTCAGGTCACTCCTGCCGAAGCGAACACCCTGCTCAAGGTCTTCGGACAGAGCAAGCGTTTCCTGCTGCTCGACGTGCGCACCGAAAGCGAATACGAAGCTGGTCATTTGGCTGGCAGCAGGCAGCTCGATTTCTATGCACCGGATTTCCCCAAATTGCTCGCGGCAATACCCCGGGACGTGGTTATTCTGGTCTATTGCGCTTCCGGCAACCGCAGTAAACAAACCATGACCATGCTCGGCTCACTCTGTTTCCCCGTGGTCCTCGACCTCCAAGGGGGGGTGAAACGCTGGGTTGGCGAGGGATATCCACTCGTACAATGAAGGCCGCCTGAACTCACCCTCCAAAGCTTGAACCATCCTTCCCCGCCTCGACGCTCAACCCTGCTTCTTGCGCGGACCTCCTTTGCACGGGTTCCTGCCGGTCGAACGGATCAGGACTGTGCGCGAGTCCCAGTTGCATCGATCGTGAAGTGCTGGTATACCTGTGTAACATGCAGTTATTTTCGTGAGGGGGCAAGGCCATGACGAAGGCCATCATCATTAGTATTGTTCTCTGGCTCACCCTGTTCTTGGGGTGCAGTTCCTCGGGGGAAAAAGAGAATGAAGAAGAAACTCTCATCTCCGGCGATCCCTCGGACGATCGGACTTCGGATGTCCCCGCGCAACAGGTCGAGGAACAACCCGTCGAAACTGCCTATCGGGTGGATACTGCCAAGGGGCTGCTTGTCTTCGAACTCGGCCCCAAGGCTGCTACGGTCACCCTGCCTCTGAAAGCAATAGCCGATCCCGAAACAGTACGGGTCAACCAACTCACCCGCGCCACCTATACGGCCAACCTGGATCGCCTGGGTCTTCCGCTGGAAATGCCGGTCGCTGCAACGGTTTTCGGAGCTGTCCAGCTCGAACTCTCCGCCAAAGCTACCGACTTTTCCAAGGGTGATCTCGACATTTCCTTGCCTGCCGGGGCCCTACCGGCCAACGGCCTTCCCTCCAATGCGATGCCCGCTTCGGCAATCCCCGCCAACGCCTTACCTTCCTCTGCCATACCGGCCAATGCCTTGCCTTCCTCTGCCTTACCCTCGGCAGTGGTTCCAGAAGGCTCCTCGCCGGCCAGCGCTTTCGATCAAGCCCTCTTCCTGGTCGCTCCTCGGTTCTTGTATGCAGAACCGGTCCAGGAAACCCCGAAGGCTGACCAGGTCGTGGTCTTCGCCCTGATGACGCTCTCGACCATCGAGAACGAACACTATGTCCAACATTGTACTATTACCTCCGCGCTCAGCCGGGCCACGGCCATCGGAATCGACCTCCGTTGCTCGATCGAGGGGAGCTTTCCGCACAGCGAAATCAATCTGGTCGTCGGGGCCTGCAAGGCCGAGGACTATTATAAAGTCC
>MGSU01000032.1 GCA_001799195.1 Deltaproteobacteria bacterium RIFOXYA12_FULL_61_11
TCACCTCTCACACCGACGCCGCTGCATCCTGCGCGTCGCTTGGAGGTCCGCATCCATGCGGTCGCCCCCACCATGCTCATCCTTCCGCGTGGTGGGGGACCCCCGTCGGTGCCACCCCGGCGATGGAGTGATCACTTACGTGCAATTCACCCAAAACTGAACTTTACTGAAGGCATACCGGGAAGGGTATGAGTTCAGTCTTGGGGGGGGCGAGGGGTCCTGTCGCCTCACACCCCCACCATGCTCATCCTTGCGCGTGGCGGGGGTCCCCCGTCGGCGCCACCCTTACGAGGTTACAGGAACTATCAGCAATCCCCCCAAGACTGAATGGTTACCGGGAAGGTCATATTCTTCGTGACACAAGAGCCGTTTCCCCTTATGGTAATTGTTCGTCCTCTCGTACGAGCGGATCATCACCGAAGTCGAGAAGCATGCAGCGCTACGAATCCCTCTACGATTTCGTCAACCTCCTGCTCGAACGCAACGTCGATCTACCGACGATGCACCGTGACCTGTGGGATTCTTTCGGTCAGACCTGCGCCGTCGTCGTGCTCGACCTCGAAAACTTGCGCGAAGATACCCGAGAGCTGGGGCTGACGAGCTACTTGGGCCAACTCGTCGCCCTCCGCACTACCTTGATGTCGATTTGCGAACATTTCTCCTGCAAGGAAATGCACACCACCGAGAGCGGCTTCCAGGGGGCTTTCGCTTCGGTCACCAAAGCCTTTGAGGCGATCACCGCCGCCAACACGATCCTCCGTACGAACTCCACGACCGAGGCCACCACCCCGCTCGGACTTCGCTTCGCCATTGGCCATGGACGGGTCCTGGTCTCACCGATCGATGGTATCATCGGAGAAGAAATGACTACGGCGGGACACTTGGTGCGGGACTTCGCCCGCAATGGAGAAGTACTGCTGAGCGAACGAGCCTTCGCCGATCTCGAATTCCGCCTGCGCCCCTCGTTCCTCAAGATGTCCCGTCAGTTCATGGGAGTGCAACACCAGTACTATCTTGGCAGACTGTGACTTCAGCCTGCCGAAAGGGCAGGCCTTCGGTCGAGAGTTCCACAGGCCACCCGGGTTCAGGGTGTACCGAGTACGCCAAAGCCATTGAGCTCAGGAGCAAATCGAGCTAGGATAGGAACGATTGCCGATCACGCGGAGTTCGCATGCAACCAGTCACCACAGCAGCAAAAGTCCTCATCGTCGACGATGAACGCGCCATCGCCGAACTCCTGGCACGTTTCCTCTCGTCCATGGCCCTGGAGGTCCGCATCGCCACCGATGGCAGAGAAGCCCAGCACTTGCTCGAAGAGGACGACTACGCCCTCCTGATCACCGATTACTCCATTCCCCATCTCACCGGGGGTGAGTTGATCGCTTGGATCAAGGATAACGACCGCCCGACCAGGACCATTCTGACGACGGGTTATGCGACCCTGGACAAGGCGATCGAAGTGTTCCGCAATGGCGCCCATGACTTCATCATGAAGCCGTTCAACAAACAGATCATTGTCAATACAGTGAACAATGCCTTGCAGGCCGCGGTGCTCGAGAGGGAACAACGTCGAGCGAGGGACGAGCAGCGCAGCAAGGAGGTGCTCGCCCTGCACGGTCTCCGCGCCCACCTCAAGGCCGAGCTGATCGAACTGCGCCACGAGCTCGACGCTCTCGGCCCGCACCTCGAGCCTTCACCGGAGGTGCAAGGTCTCCTCGAACGCATTCACGTACGCTTGGACCGAGCCGAGTCTTTGACCACCCAACGCTCCTCCGGCCAAGACTGAACGGCCGCGCGGTCAGTATCCTAGATCTTCGTCGACCAGGACCACCACGATGCGCCCCTCCGGTGGACGCATGGTCACATGCAGGACCCGACAGATCCGGTCCGGCGAGGTGCAATCCATGCAATGGCCTGTTTTCACGCAGGGCGTCCTTTTCCCGAGCCGTGCGGTATTACGTGGCGCGGCGACCGCACGGATGCGTTCCAGGGCTGCCGCCCGATCGGGGACGAGCTTGTTCCGACCGACGACGACCAGGACCCTCTCAGGACCGAACGACAAGGCGGCGACCCGGTTACCCGCGCCATCGATATTGACCAGTTCTCCCTCTTCGGTCACGGCATTACTGCTGGTGACATAGGTATGGACCAATAACGAGCGCTTCCGGTCTTCGGGGAGCTTGTAGTCCTGGAAGGGCAAACCCTCGGCTGCAATAGCTTCGAAGAGACCGAGTTCCTCGCAGCTGACGGAACCTCCCCGACTGATCGAAGGGGCTTGGCGCAAGAGCCCAAGACACCAGGCCAAGGCCTCCTGGCGAGTTGCGCAAGGCTGCACCGTGAACCCATTGCGACGCAGGGCTGTGATGGTCCTGGCCATGGTTTCGTTCATAGATTTCCAACCCTGAACCGAGTTCAACCCCGCTTCTGGCGCAAGGTTTCGTAATAGAACACGCGCAAGTACAAGTACGCGGACCAGAGCGAGAAGAAGAGGCCCAGGTAGAGGAAGATCAACCCGTAGAACTGGAACGGGGTGTCTCCAACCTGGTAGTTGTGCCCGAGGATCAGGCAAAAAATGCTGATGTTGAAACTCGAGGCCTTGAGCTTGCCCCACCCGCTGGCCGGCAAGATCTGACCCGCGGCCGAGGCGATACCGCGGACTCCGGTGACCAAGAAATCGCGCGATAGGATCAGCACCACGGTGATGGCAGGCACCCGGTCCAGATCCACCAGCATGATCAAACAAGCGATGACCAGGAGTTTATCGGCAAGAGGATCGAGCAACTTCCCCAGGGTCGTGGTCTTGTTCATCGCCCGGGCGAGGTACCCATCGGCCATGTCGGTCACGGTCCCGAGGGCATAGAGCCCGGCCGCGGCTGCATTGAGGAAGGGATGATCCCAGGAGAGCAGGACCAGGACCAGCGGTATCACCGCGATCCTGACCATGCTCAGGATGTTCGGCAGGTTGCGGATATCGCGCTGGAAGTCGTCCTCCCTCCCTCGCATCGCCTTCTCCCCGCCTTTTCCGTGGTTCGGATCGGCTTCGATTATCCAGAGGTCGGGGGTGTTGTCAATGGCAAAGGAGAACTCCCCGGGCGATCCACGAGAGATTGCCCGGGGACAGGATCTGGGATTATTCGTTCGATACGACGGCGAGGTCGAGAAGCTCGGGCAGGCTGTGGTCGAAGGTGTACAGACCGTACATGCCTGCCGGGATATAGGCGAACTGCTTCTCCACCAGAATGGAATTCAGCCAGCCCATGGTGCGCAAGAACTTGCGCGGCACGGGGTTCATGAGGTTGGCAACATCCACCACGACGACACCGTTGCCCTCGAGGTTGAGGAACATCGACGCGTCTTCGACGGTCATGATGCTCGCGCCCATGGTCTTGAGGTCGTCATTGAAGCGGCCGATGATCCCGTCTTCCTTGACCTGCAAGATGGTCAGGTGCTCGTAGGACCGGTACTGGTAATTGTCACCCAGGTGATAGGCCAGGAGGTAGTAGGGCATTTGGGTGACGAGGAAGATGCGGTTGTCGGGAGTGATGGCCATGCTCTTGACGTACCAGTCGTTGAGCAAGAAGGACGAGAGCAATTCGGCTTCGTCGTTCTCAACCCGCAGGAGGTGCATCGAACGCTGGCTGTAGTACGGCAACTCGCCGAGGAAGTCCGCTTTCGCGGTCAACTTGTAATACTGGTACCACGTCGTCAGGAAGCGTTCTTCATCATCCTCCAGGAAGACCTTGTTCAGGGTGCCGGGGATGTTGATCGGCTTGCCGACCACCGGTGAGGCCGGATCCGTCACGTCGATCTTCCTCACGTAATAGAGGTAGTACGAGAGCTGCTCGATCTCGCTCTCGTCCGACTTCTCCTGGCTGTGGAGGTAGAGCGAATGCCCATCGGCCCCGGCTACCAGCCCGAACCATTCCTGCGGGAAGCGTTTGCTCTCGTGGAACTTCGGCTTGTCCGGGTTCGAGAAGTCCAGGCTCACCAGGATGTTGTACGAGGTCTCGCTCGGCTCGCGATACTGGAACTTGGTCTGCGGGGTCGGCGCGATATCCGCTTCGACCGTAGTGGCGGTGCCTGCATACCCCTCGGAACTGCCGCTCTCTCCATACCCATACTGATCGTAATAGATATTGATGTAGCGGCTGAGCAGGAAGTTCATGCTCTTGTCGAGCAGCACATAGT
Organism: Deltaproteobacteria bacterium RIFOXYA12_FULL_61_11; assembly: GCA_001799195.1. Classification (GTDB taxonomy): domain Bacteria; phylum Bdellovibrionota_F; class JAHFAK01; order YA12-FULL-61-11; family YA12-FULL-61-11; genus YA12-FULL-61-11. Next base: position 4,189 of record MGSU01000032.1, read on the forward strand.
TGCTGGTCGAGTACTGGTCGATGCCGCAATACAAGCAGTAGGCCATGGTCTTGAGGCCTGTTCTGGTCGCGACCGTGGGGGTTGCCGCTGGGGCTGAGACCGCCATGTCCATCGCGATCTGAGGTTGGCCCTCGGGCACAAGACCGACGTCCCGGAAACCGTAGTTCCAGCCTCCGTAGAGGTAGTTGTTGTAGAAAGGCAGATAGCCCTTGTAGGTGGTGGTACCGCGTTTCTTCGGCGCCTTGGGGTCCGAGAGGTCGTAAATCACCACCTCGGTCCGTTCACTGCCCTCATAGGGATCGATCTTCAAGGCTTCATCGCTCTCTTGGGCAAGGAAATACCCCTCGCGCACGGCCACCGCATCGACCGGCATAGGGATACCCGGACTGGGCGGTGTGGAGTACGGTTTGTCATAGTAGACTTCGTCCCAATAGTTGCGGAAGAGGAGGAGCAGGTTCCCGGCTTGCACGACCTTGGAGAGCGGCCCCGAGGAGAAACTCGCCACGGCCGCGGCCTCGTCGGCACCGGCCCCCTTGGGCACGATCCTGAACTCATTGCCCTGCATCTCGCCGTTATAGGCGCCGATGTAATAATCCCCGTGGACCACCTGCTTGACCAGGTAGTCGCCGAAGGCGAAGACATCGACCGTGTTGGCGGTCAGTTCCAAGGTGCCATACAGCTTGAGATCCTCGAGGTCGCTGAAATCGGTGAAGCTGAGCCAGGTGTCGGAGATGTTGAGTCCGACCTGCAGTCCGCCGGCCTCGTAGATCGTTGTCCGCCGCACCTCATCCATGGGGTGCAGGACGCTGCCGCGATTCAGCAGGACGTCTTTGTAGCTCGGGTCGGTCAAGTAGCGGGTCAGGTTCCAGCTCATCGCTCCGACCACCGAGGCCTGGTGCCCGAAGGGGTACTTCGCGTCCTGTCCACCCTCGATCCAGGACGAGGCAGGTACGGTGATGAGATTGAGCTTGGCGGTGTCGTGGATGCCGAGCATCTTGTGCGCCTGATCATAGTTCCAGGTCACGGCGCTGTAAGAACCGCGTGCCCCCTCGATGTACAGACACTCGCGATCGACCAGGGCTAACTTGGAGAGATTGCGCACGTCCACGATCGACACCGCTACCCGGCTGTCGAACCAGGTCTGGTCCTCGAAACCGGTGCAGGTCCCTGAAGTGTCCGTGCCGACCGCCAAGAGGAAGTCGCCGCCCTCGATGGGCCGGAACACGCTGATGTGGCCGTTCAGTCCGTCGATCTCGCTGAGTTTGGTCAGGTCGGCGGGGTCGGAGATGTCGATCGCATAGAGAGGATCCATGGTCCGCGAGGTGATCGCGAACAAGGTGGCATCCCCTTGGAACAGGCTGGCCTTGACCGTCTCCTGTTCCTTGCCGATAGCGAGGGAATCAACGACCTTGGGAGCCTTGGCATTGGTGAGATCCACGGCGCGCAAGACGTTCTCGGTGCCGTTCTCGTACGCACAATGGCCGTAGGTTTCCTGCCCGGCGTCCTGCCAGTAGCTCTTGTTGAACTGGTTGATGGTCAACCCGTAGTAGAAAGCACCAGCATCGTTTTTGACGTAATGCTGCTTGAACTGGTCCTGGATCATACCCTTCAGCTCGAAGGTGGCATACAGGGCAATGGCGCCGCCCTCGTCGCTGATGTCGATGATCGAGACCTCGCTCTCCTGCCAGTTCTCGCTCTCGTAGCACCACTCACGGCGTTCTTCGGGCTGGTAGTACTCCTCCGGCGGTATGCCGGGATCAACTTCTACTGGATCAGGCGGTGGGGGAACGTCGACCTCGTCCACCATGGTCACCGCGGTTCCCGTGCTCACCCCACTCACAGCAATCCCGGTCTTCAGGGTATCCCCATCGGTCCCGGTATTCTGATCGCGGTAACGCCAGCGATTCTTGGCCACCATCAAGGCGTTGGCCGTGGCACTGATCTGGAAATCGCCGAAGCCACCATCGATATCCTCTTGGTCGATCAGGGCCAGCTCGCCGACCGGCTCGATGCGGTCGGGATTGCCTACATCAAAGGAATAAACCATAACCCGGCTTTCCCAGGTCCTCATGCCGTCGGAACTGAACTGTTCCCACGGCCAGCCCCAGAAGTAGTAATTGCGCTCATCGGAGACAGTATAGATGATATCTCCGACCTTGCGGGTCTTGCCTTCCATGAGGTTACCCACGATCGGCTCACGGTCGAGAAGGCGCGGTTTCTTCTCGTCGCTGATGTCGATAGCGACGAGCTCGCTCTGCTGGACCCGGTCGAAATACAGGGACCCGTCTTTGGCACGGCGGATGTGCAGGGCATCGCTGATCAGGGCATGCACCGTATCGTCCTTGACGTACATCTCGATGGGATAGCCATACACGCCCAGGCGCGAGATCACCTTGGACTTCTTGGGGTCGCTTACGTCGACGACCATGAAGCCCTTGTAGGTGTTGAGCAAATACAACCTGTTGCCAACAACCTTGTAGATGTCGCCTTCCTCGACATCCGCCACGCGACCCGCAGGCGGAACTCCTCCGGGGCTAGCAGAGTCTTGCGGTGCCATCTCCCCCGCAGCTTCGTTCATGGCCATGTCGGCACCAGGCATCGTAGGCGAAGGCATCGCCGAGGTCGGAGCGGAGAAATCGCCATTGCTCTTGCCGGCCGAATCCCTCACCATTCCATCGGTCGCAGTCGTTTGATCGAGACCGTTTGTCCCTCCGGGACTGAAGAAGGGGTCGGCGGTGAGGAAGCGGGTCTGACCCTTCTTGAAGACTGTTTTGGGACTCTTCACCGCCTCGACCGAAGTACGGTCGATGTCGGTCTCAGCCGCCTCGTCGAGCGCATTGATACCATCAGCGACTACGACCGTATCGACCGGGTCTCCGGGGTCGACCTGCGCGCTCGGATCGTCGCTCCCGTCACCTTCCTCCTCGGGTTTCGAAGCCGTGCTACAGGCTTGGAACCACCCGAGCAATGCCAACACCACCACCATGATCAACCATCGTTTCATACATCCTCCCTTCATCTCTATCAGGCCGCCGCAGCGGTCGAGGGTTTTCGAATACGCCCCACGGTAGCACAAGGGGATTCAAGAATGCAAGACAAGTCGAATATTTTCGTTAACAAATGTCTGCCCCGAACCTTTCCCCCTACTCTGCGAGTTCTTGCAACGCACCTCCTCATGCAACAACACGTTTCTCTAGCAGAAAACGGGAAAAGAGGCGAGTCTCGGCGGTCGGGGAGGGGGGATGATCCTTACGAAGGGGAGGTACTGGACAAAGTCAGGTTATTGACCTTGTTCGTCCTCGAAGAGCACCGCGGAACCCTCGTTGCTCTCGGCAGAGTTCCAATTGATGGTGATGCCGGCAGGATGCGTGTTGTTCTCGTCGGTGCCGATCCAATTGTCGATCTGCACTTTGTTCTGAACCATATGCTGGTTACGCTTCTGGACCGCGCGTTGGGTCACCATCTTGCGGTCCCCAGCAGAATCCAGCACCGTGGGGGTGAGGAAGAGGATCAGATTAGTCTTGCTGACCGATTTCTGCTCACTCTTGAACAACCAACCGAGCACCGGGATGTCGCCGAGTACCGGGACTTTGGTGACGGACTTGTTCTCCTTGTCCTTGATCAGGCCGCCGATAGCAATGGTTTCACCGCTCTTGGCCATGACCACGGTTTTGATCGTCCGTTGCGAGATGGCCTGGTCCGGGAGGTTTGGGTCAGAACGATTGTCCATCGGCACGAGGTCCTTCACGTCTTGATCGATCTTGAGGGTGACCTCGTTGGACTTGTTGATCTTCGGCGTGATCACGATGTCCAAGGTCGCCTTTTCCTTGTCGAAACGGTAGTCGGTCATGCCGCCTTCGGCCGACTTCTGGTACCCCGACTTGATCCACACCACGTTGCCGACCGAGATCTCGGCTTTTTCGTTGTCGTGGGTGACCAGGCGGGGATTGGCCAGGATCTGGGCGCTGGAATTGGAGGCAGAGGCGTTGAGGGTAGCCATGAAGGAGGGGATGCTGAATTTACCGCCCAGATTGATGTTGCTGGTCGTACCGATCCCGGCCACCAGACCGCCGAGTTGCGCCATATTGGCGCCTCCCTCGGCCGAGGTGCCCACTCCTATCGCGCTGCCGGGATTGGCACCGGCCATGAACCCGACCTTGCCTTTGCCGCCTCCACCGTACCCGGAGATACCGAAGGCACTGCCGTCGCCGAGGGTGACCTCCATGATCGTGGCCGCGATCTCGACTTGCTTACGCTTGCGGTCGAGCGCGGTGATGGTCGGGAGGATCGCTTCATAGGCCATCCGGGTCGCGACGATGATCAGGCTGTTGGTCTTTTCGTCGGCAGAGATCTTGACGTCTTCGGCAATCCCTCCCAGGGTCGTCGTGGCGTCCTCGCCGCTGGCAGGGCGGAAACTGAACCTGCTAAAACTCTTGCCTTGGGCGAGCTGGCCTCCCTTCTTACTGGTAAGACCATTGAGGATGCCGGAGAGCGTCTCTGCAATTTTCGGCGCATCGGCATGCTCGAGTTGGAAGATGAATATTTCCTGTTTGGCGAGGTTGCCGGCCAAATCGGAGTCGAGGTGCATCGTGGCTGAGCGGATGGCCTCGATGCCGCGTTCATTTCCCTTGATCATGAGCGAGTTGGTTCGATCATCGGCCATGATGCTCGTAATGATGATATCACTGGCGGTTCCGCCTTTACCCGTCGCGGCGACCTTGGTGACGCCCTTACTCGACCCGCCCCCACCGCCGGCTCCAGTACCGAACATGGAGGTGAGCTTCTGGGCAACATCCTTGGCCACCGCGTTCTTGAGGACGACGAACTCAATGCGCTCGGAAAATCCCGGCACATCGAGCTCTCTGATGATCCGCTCGATACGGGCGATATTCGAAGCGGTATCGGTGACGATGAGGACGTTGGTCGCCTCGTGGGTCTTGATGTTGCGATTGGATACGAAGGTGCGCAGGGTATTCTCGATGTCTTTGGCGGGGACGTTCTTGATGGAGATCAGCTTGGTCACATAGAGATCGCTGACAGGATCGGCAGCGTCATCACCCACCAGGGTGGGGTGCGCGGTCTTCTTGATGTTGCGGCTATGGATGATCTTGAAATAGGGACCCTGCTGCACCACCGTATAACCCTTCAGGTTGAGGGCGGAAATAAAAGCGTTGAAGGCCTCTTCCTTGCTCACCGGGTTTTCGGTGATCAACGTCACCTTGCCGGTGATGTTGTTCTCTATCATCATGTTCTTTCCGGTGAGCTTGGCGATCTTCTCGGCAACGAACTTGATATCGGCATTGTCGAAATCGAGCGTGAGCTTGCCGTCGGCTTCCTTGGGGGTTGTCCCCAAGTCGGTCAGGCTGATGTACTCGCCCGAACCGTCGGCGGCTGCCTCCTGTTCGTCCTGAGCAGCCGCGAGGCCCGCGCAGAGAAGCATCGTCGCGATGATCAAGAATGTCCTCATGTCACCGTCCTGCCGTTCAGTTCGCGTTCGAAACCCGATTCGGATTTCCAGTTTGCAAAGAACATACCAGATAACCGCCTTGTAATTCCCAAAGGTTCGGCAGCCCCACGAGTGGAGTGGGGCACGCTCACCCCCTTCCAGCTTGCAGGTCCGGCTCACCTTTGGAGGTAAACCAACCTCCTGCATGATACCTCATCATCCGCTGCAGCGAAACGCGAATCGACACACCTTGCAGGACTGGGAAGCCCCACCTCGGTACTCAGGCGGCGCCCTACTCCTGTTCTCAACACGTCGAGTATGGGGGCCTCAATGCAGTAACGAACGATGCCGTCGCAACCGCTCTTCAGGATCCTCGTCGAGTTGTTCTCTTTTCCGCAAGTGCCGACGTCTGGCTAGGATGAGGGCAACTACCATCAGCAGCGAGGTCGCGCCCCAGAGCAGATTGTCCGCGTTGGTGGCAATATACAGGAGCAGTGCGGGGAGCACGGGGAAGGAGTTGCGCCAATCCGCCATGGTCTCTTCGACCTCACGCCCGTACACTTCGCGATAGGCTTCGTCGAACCTCAACCCGTCCTCCAGCCCCCGGAGCAACCGCAACAACGCAACCTCCCCTCCTTGTTCTTCCACGAGATACAGGAGAAAACGACGGCTCTGTTCATACGCCAGGGTCATCTCCTCGAAATAGGGAGGAAAGCGCGCTTCGAGTTGGCTGAACCGGAACACGGCACGCCGGACCACCGCATTGTAGAAAATCGCATCAGCACTGCCCTGGGAATCGAACTCCGACACCCCACCTGCATAATGCTGGGCCAAACCCTCATTGAACCACAGCGGCACGCACGCACCACAAGCCCGATCGAGCTGACCGACGAGGAGGTGTACCAGTTCATGGGTCAGTGTGGAGCTCACTGCATCGGGATCGAAGCGGAGGCGGCCCAGATGGAGAACTATCAAGCCCCGGGGAGCACTGGCGATCGCGCTGAAATGTTTGTTCGTGCTGAAGCGCGAGAAACAGGCATCGCTGAGGCAGATCTGCACCCGGACCTTCCCGACTATACGCATGCCGAACCGCTGTTCCAACCAGGCGGCTCGTTCCCTCGTCAAGGCCGCATAATCGTCGAAAAGGACGGCTTCACCTCCCTCGATCGCAATCTCGAGACCGGGCAAGGTTGCTGCTCCGGCCTCCAGAGCGCACGCCAGCCCGAACAGGAGGGCCAGGAGGTCCCCGAAGCCGACTCGTCTCCCTCGCCAGGGCCTCGCCAGGTTCATTCCCGACCTCGGCCCATCACTGCCCCGCCTCTTCCCGGAGAACCTGTCTCCAACCGTACGATCCTCCTTGACCTCTGCCGGGAGGACTATAGGGTAGTCCCTGGACGAGTTCAACCTTCCCGGTTCCATGGTCCTACGAGCAACAGTCCTGTGCTGCAGTTTCCTCGTCTGCTGCTCGCCCGTCCCCTCTCGTCCTCTCCCGATCCCCCCCCCCGCTTCCGCTCCAGAAATACTCCGCTTACGCTACGCCTACCTGCACGATCCCCAGGTCCGAGGGACCCCGAGGGCACGGCAAGCAGCGTTGGACCGCATGATACAGACCGACCTCTCCTTCCTCCGCCTGCTCGGTGCACCTCCGGAACGTCGCCGGGACTACCTCTCCCTCCTGCGCAGCGTTCTGGGAGGGAGGGAAGCATCCTCCATCTCTCCGGACGCTTCGTCCAACTCTCGTGGGCGTACCTCCCCGCAGGGTTCTCCAGACAGAATACCCCCGTCCCCCTCTTCCTCGGATCCAGCCCAGGTCCCCTCTCGTCCGCCCCTCCAACTCGTCAGCGAATTCCTCTCACCTCCACCCGAGGTCGAGTTCTACCATGGATCGGTCAAAGGTTCTGCCAGAACTCTCCAGGTGCGGAGCGGGAATGACGTGGATCTCGCCGCGGCCCTCGTTTCCCTGCTCCGCTCCCACGGCCACGAGGCCGGCTTCGCGAGGCGCGAGGTCCTCCTGTCCTCTACCGAACTATCCGCCCTGACCGGTTACGAGGTCCTCGAGCACGCCCGAGCCCTGTTGACGACCGCGGGCATCACCATGCAACCCCAGGGACGAGCGACGCTGCTGGAACTCGTAGGCGGGTACTTCCACTACCGCACCGAACGCTATGAAATCCACCCATTCCTCTTCCCCAAACCCCATGCCGCGGTACAAGCCCCCCCGTCGACGCACGTGGCAGACCATTACCTCGAACGGGTCACCGACAAACTCCCGTATCAACTCCTCCTGGACACGACGGTCGCCCTCCCGAAGCCCACCCGGTCCCGCGAGGAATTGCTGCTCCGTCCCGGGGTACACCTCGGGCTCGGCCGTCCCGGACGCTTACTCGCAGAAAGCGCCACCGTACCGCCGCAATCCCGGCCACTACTCTCCCTGAAGCTGAGCACGCCGGGTCGCTCCTCTCTTGACCTCACCCTTCCCTTGGATAGGCTCGGGGACGGCTTCCTGTACCTGCGGTTCATCCCCATCGAAGCCGAAGCGACGACTCTGTTCGAAGATCCCGGTCTGTTCGCCAGCTACCCTCCCTGGCTGCTCCACCTCCGCGTGGTAGCAACCCTGGGGGGCGAACCGGTGGCCAGCGGCGGCCTCCACCCCCTCGGCGAGCGCCTCCGTCTGGACCTCGACTATCCCGCGGCCGATGGTTCCCCCCGGAGAGATCAGACCTACTTGCTGGCCGGAGAACACACGCTCCTCGCCGTGAATTCCTGGGCTCCCCTCGCGCCGACCGAACCAACTCCACCTCTCGATCCCGTGGCGGGACGTCAGACCTCGGCCGCGGACTATTTCACCCGGGAGCTGGAACGCTCTGCCTCGGTCCTGACCTCCCTCCTCGGCGTGAGTCATGCCCGAAGTCCCATCGTGGTACTGGTCAGACAGGGCCTCCGGGTACACCCTCTGCGAGGACTGCCCTTCTACCTCCGACGAGACATGGCGGTCATGGACGTCGTCGAGGCTACGGCTCAGGCTGTGGGGGACTCCCAGGCAGCAAATCTCTTCAACCTCTTGCATGGATTAACCATTTCCGCTCTCGAGCATGCCAGCCTCGAACATGCCTACGGCGTTCCCTCCATCTCGACCGTCCGGGCCTTCCAACTCGTCGGCCCTCGAGGGATCCGGCGCCGACGCCTCGAGAAGGGGGACGAGGAACTCGAGAAACTCGTTGCGCTGCAACGGTCGAGCCGCTATTCTCGTTCTACCGTCCTCTGGATGACCCCGGTCCTCACGTGCGAAGCTTGGACCGGCCGGGCCTACATCGTCGAGGACGCGGCACGCCGATCGAGGGAGTTCTACATCGAAGGGAGCCTACGCGGTGGACAGACCTGTCGCGCGATCGAATAATCCATGGTGGTTGCCGATCGTCCTCGGAGGATTCCTGACGGCGGTCCCCGCATTCGCCGCCAGCGCCCCCAGTGGTACGGGGCAGCCCGACGTCCGGACCGCTCGGCCCGACTCCGATGACCCGGACGATACCGACGAAGAGCCAGAGGACAAGGACGAAGACGGCGAACAGCTCGAGCAGGATGACATCGTCCCCATCGATATGGACATCGAGGAGATCAACCGTCGCCGCGGTTACGATACCTTTTCGGAACACGATCTCAAGTTCAAGAAAGCAACAACCTACAAGCCGGTCGTCGCCTACGCTTACGATGGCAAAGAACCGCGCTTGGGTTTCACCTTCGGGGCCCTCGGCTATACGTCGGTCTACAGCGGCAATCTCAACATGGTGCCGGTTGAGATCCGCCAACTCCACTATGTTCCCTATCTCGGTCTGGGCCTCGATTACGACCTGCTCGATCTGACCTCCTTGAGTACCCTACTCCTCGTGGAGTTGAACGGCCGCTTCGGGCAACATTATTACAACCTGGCCCTGCCTATGGTCACCTTCAGCAACATGGGGATCAAGTATCTGGGCTTGGAAGGAGCCCTGAAGGTACGGTTCGTCTTCGGTACCCGACTCAAGGATTTCCTCGAACTCTTCGCCGCCTTCGAACGGCTCAGCCTGACCGAGCAAGGAGCCTCGCGCCTTGCGAAGAGCCCGCTGCAGACCGTTCCCCCTATTCGAGGACTGCTCGTCTCGAGCACCACGGACCTCGGGAAAGTCGGCGGAGCGTTCGCCCTGAGCGTCACCGAGACCTTCGTACTGAACCTCAAGGGCGGACTCCTGGTCTTCTCCCAGTACCACGAGAGTCCTGTCGGCCTGTCCGGTCTGGATCCCACGACCTCCGGTTTCTTCGGCGAGACGGGGATGATGGTCAAATTCTCCGCAACCTTCTCGATCGAACTCGCTGCCCGTTACACCCAACTCAGCACCGAGTTCGGCCGCCCTTCGGGTATCTCCGGGGTACTCCGTTCCAACGTCCTCGCCCCGAAGTTCGAGCATCGGTATCTCCAGGGCGGGTTGACCTGCAATTATCATTTCTGAGGCCCCGAAGATCCGCCTCAGGCTCGCGGATGACAACGAGCATAGACGGCGCGCAGCCGTTCCCGGTCGATGTGGGTGTAGATCTGCGTCGTCGCGATGTCCTCGTGCCCCAAGAGGAGTTGGACGCTGCGCAGGTCGGCCCCGTGTTCCAAGAGATGGGTCGCGAAACTGTGACGCAGCGTATGGGGATGGATCTCCCGGTCCACGCCTGCCTTTCCCGCGACCCCGCGTACCAATTTCCAGACACCCATTCTGCTCAGGGGATGTCCGGATCGATTGAGGAAGACCCGGTCCGAACCCTTCGTTCCCTCCAAGCGCGTCCTATCATTTACTAGATACTGTTCCAGGGCCACGCGCGCTCTTTCTCCGAAAGGAACTAGGCGCTCTTTATCGCCCTTACCCCGGACCTTGCAGATGCAACGCTCCAGGTCGAGCTCGTTGAGCCCGAGGGTCAGGACCTCCCCGACCCGCAGACCGCAACCGTAGAGCAATTCGAAGAGCGCCAGATTGCGCGTGGCGAGTCCGCTCCGGGCCTTTTCCAGAACGGTGAAGATCCCCTGCACCTCGTCCTCGGTCAGGACTTCGGGCAAGCGACGCCAGATCTTGGGAGCCTCGATCCGCGAGAGCGGGTCCCGGTCGAAGGCACCCTCCTCGACCAAGAACTGGAAGAAGCTCCTCAAGGTGGAGAGCAACCTTGCTCGAGAAGACGCCGACAATCCTTCTCGCGCTCGAGCCTCAAAGAAGTCCACCAGGACCGAGGTGTTAAGGTGTTCGAGTTCGCGCTCGCCGAGATGCCCGACAAAACCGGCAAGATCCCGGCGATAGGCGTCCAGGGTGTTCGTCGAGAGACCGCGCTCCACCCGGAGGTAAGCGAGGAAGGCATCGACGAGGTGATCCATGAGGAAGGTTCTGAAGAGGGTCAGCGCTCGGGCTGGACCTGGGCTTCTTTCAGGGAGAGTCGGATCTTGCCCATGCGATCGATCTCGATGACCTTGACGTTGATCACGTCCCCCTCGGTGACCACGTCGCGCACGGTCTTGACCCGCCCTTCGGCGAGGTGGGAAATATGCACCAGACCGTCAACCCCGGGCATGATCTCGACGAAGGCGCCGAAATCGGCGACGCGTACGACCTTGCCGCTGTAGATCCTACCCACCTCCGGCTCGGCGGTCAGCTCCTCGACCATTTTCACCGCGATCTTGCTGCGTTCGGTATCGGGAGAGAAGATCATGACCGTACCGTCGTCGTCGACGTCGATCTTGGCCTTGCTCACCTCGACGATGTGTTTGATATTCTTGCCGCCCGGTCCGATCAGATCGCGGATCTTCTCGGGTTTGATCTTCATGGTGATGATCTGGGGAGCATATTCGCTGAGCGTGGTCCGCGGCGCATCGATGGTCTGCATCATCACCCCGAGGATGTGATGCCGCCCCTCGCGAGCTTGGTACAAGGCCCGACGCATGATCTCGGGATCGAGTCCCTCGCACTTGATGTCCATCTGGATCGCGGTAATACCCGACATGGTCCCGGCGACCTTGAAGTCCATATCGCCAACATGGTCCTCGTCCCCGAGGATGTCGCTGAGAATGGCGACTTTGTCACCTTCCTTGACAAGCCCCATGGCAATCCCGGCGACCGGGGCCGAGATGGGAACGCCGGCGGCCATGAGCGCCAAGGTACCGCCACAAACGGTGGCCATGGAGGACGAGCCGTTGGATTCCAGGATATCGGAGACGACGCGGATGGTGTAGGGGAACTCTTCTGGACTTGGAACGACGTAACTCAGGGCGCGCTCGGCCAGATTGCCGTGCCCGATCTCGCGACGCCCGGGATTGCGCAAGGGCTTGACCTCTCCGGTGGAGAACGCCGGGAAGTTGTAGTGCAGCATGAAGTGTTTGTAATATTCCCCGTAGATGCTGTCGATCGTCTGGGTATCTCCCGAAGTCCCGAGAGTGGTGACCACGAGGGCTTGGGTCTCTCCGCGGGTGAACAGGCTCATACCGTGGGTGCGCGGGATGAGATCCACGTCGCAATGGATCTCCCGGATATCGATGGGTCGGCGGCCATCGATGCGAAGGCCTTTTTCGAGCAGCAACCGCCGAACCACTTTGGCCTCGATATCGTGCAGGAGTTCGGCGACCTGCCCTTTGACCTCGGCGCGTTGCGCGGGGTCGACCATGGCGAGGGCCTCGAGTTGGAGCTCGCGTTTTTGGGCTGAGCGGACCTGCTTGATTGGGGTCTGCAGGGCTTCTTCCATGCGCGGGGTGATCGCGTGGTCGATCCGCGCAAGCAGGGTCTCGTCTCTCTCGGGCAGGGGGACCGCGAACTTGACCTTGCTGACCTTCTCCATCAAGTGCTCTTGGAGCACGATGAAGTGCTGCAGTTGCTGTTGGCCGAAGAGTAGTGCTTCGAGCATCTCGTCCTCATTGACCTCCCGGCTGCCGCCTTCGACCATGGTGATGGCCGATCTCGTGCCCGAAACAAAGACGTTGAGATCGGCCCGCTCGAGGTCTTGGTAAGGGGGGTCGATAACCAACTGCCCATCGATCCTCGCCACCCGGACCCCGGCCACGGGGCCGTGGAACGGGATATCGCTGACCATCAGGGCGGCCGAGGCACCGATCAGGGCCAGGGCGTCGGAATTACCGTCCATCCCGAGCGAGATGACCTGGGCCATGATCTGGATGTCGTGGAAGAAATGCTTGGGGAAAAGAGGCCTGATGGTGCGATCGATCACCCGAGAACTGAGGGTTTCCTGGTCCGAGAGTTTGCCCTCCCGTTTGAAGAAACCGCCGGGGATCTTCCCCGCCGCATAGGTCCTCTCCAAGTAGTCGACGGTCAAGGGGAAGAAATCCTGTTTCTCCCTCGGTGACGATGACATGGTGGCGGTGACGATGACCGCCGTCTCTCCGTAGCGCACGAGGACCGCGCCGTTTGCCTGATTGGCAATGCGCCCGACCTCGAGAGAAAAGGTTCTTCCATTGAAATCCATTTCCACATAATGAATGGCACGCATAGTGTCGTCCTTACTTGATGGGTGGTTCCTGCTTCAGAAACCCATGGGTACGCTCGAGTGTCGCGAGAGCGGCCCACGGGGCATGAATCGATCCTGGGTCAGGCGAGGAATGCTCGGCCTCGGGGCGTCGCGAGGTCCCGGATCCGGTCAGGGCGATGACGTCCTTCCGGCACTTACTTGCGAATACCGTGTTCGACAAGCAGTCCCTTGTACTTGTTCAGATCATTGCGTTTGAGATAATCGAGTAACCGCCGTCTCCGGGCGACGAGCCGCAGCAACCCCCGCCGTCCGTGGAAATCCTTCTTGTGGATCTTGAAGTGTTCGGTGAGGTACTTGATCCGGGAGGTGAGCAGCGCGATCTGGACTTCGGAGGATCCGGTGTCCGTGTCGTGCATCTTATACTTGGCGATGATGTCCTTCTTCAGTGCCTGCGCCTCAACCATTCCAACGCTCTCCAATGTTTCAAAATCTTATCGTCGTCGTTGCTTGGATAGCCTAGTCTCGACAAAATATCAAGCTCTTATTGCACACTCGGGAAAAAAAGATGAACCGCCCCCGTGGCCGCACCGAGGGCTGTCCTCGCTCCTGGGGCCCCAACGGCGATCCACGCTGCCCCGCAGGCCAACCCGGAACCGAAACGCCTTGCCGTCGGAGCCCCGCTCGTTCCGAGCTCGGCTCGGCCGACCAGGAGACGACCACCGTTCACCGCCGGTACCGGATGCCGGTCGATCGGCAGGTCACTCGGCAGCACATAGACCAGACCTCCACCCGGCACGAACAACGAGCTGTCGGGCGCACCGATGAGCAAGGTCGGGGGATTCCCTTGACCTTGCAACCGCCCCTCGCGAATGGCCGTGGTTACGGTCAGGGTCGTGCCAAAACCGTCCCCAGGGCTTTCCCCCAGGATGACCGTTCTCGCTCGAACCTCCAGATTGCCGTTGGACAACAGTCGATGCAGCGCCACCCGACCGAGACTCTCTGCCTCACCCGGCGACGAAATCGCGATCAAGTCCCCGCTATCGTCGTCGAGTGTGAGGTTCTCGAGAGTGACGATCCTCGTCCCGAAGGCATGGTCCGAGGGGTCTCCCCGCAACCCTTGCCGTTCCAAAGCCTCGACCCCCCCCCCGTGCCAGGTGTGCCCATCCGGAGAGAGCGAGGCCACGGACACGACATGGACAGCACCGCGACCCGCCCCCCCCTCGGGGGCCCCAATCAACAAGATCGCGTTTTCCTCCTCCCCGGCCAGAGCCAAGGAGGCCCCGAACCCCCGACCATCCCTGGGGCCGTGAATTCTCGGAGCCACTGCGCCGAGTTCGAGTAAACGGGCGGAACCCCGGAGTTCGGGTGGCACGATGAGCACGCAACCAACTCCCTCAACCCCCTCGACGCTGCAATCGGGGTCGCCGATAAGCAGGACCTTGGGCTCTCCCGCTGTGCCGATACAAACGAGAGCGTGACCGAAGGCCGGCGAGAAGACCTTCT
>MGSU01000033.1 GCA_001799195.1 Deltaproteobacteria bacterium RIFOXYA12_FULL_61_11
TGCCTCGGCCACTCTGCTGCTCGCCTTTCTCGGGGGACCCGACCTGCGGTCCGGTTATGACACCCGACTCCTCGCCATTGCTCTCGGCGGCGCCTTCATGCTCTTGGTCGGCCTGCTCGACGACGTTCGGGGACTCAATGCCTACAAGAAATTCTTGCTCCAATGGTCCATCGGGTTATTCGTCTCCTTCCTCGGCCTCAGGATCGAGCACCTCGTCCTTCCCCTCGGCATAGAACTCGACCTCGGGATCTGGGCTATTCCCTTCACCTGCATCTGGATCGTCGGAGTCTGCAACGCCGTCAACCTCATCGACGGTATGGACGGTCTTGCCTCGGGCATCTCGGCACTGGCCTTCGCTTTCCTCTTCCTGATCGGGCTCGAAGTCGGCAACACCGATGTTGCCCTGCTCTGTCTGGCCCTCTCAGCAGCGTCCCTCGGCTTCCTGGTCTTCAACTTCAATCCCGCGACCATCTTCCTCGGGGACACCGGGAGCCTCTTCCTCGGATACCTGCTCGCCACACTCTCCCTCGAGGTGTTTCTCGGTGCGGGGCAGGGAGTCCCCTTCCTCGTCCCAGTCCTCCTCTTGGCGCTGCCTATCGGAGATACCGCTTGGGCCATGGGTCGTCGCTTCCTGCAAGGGCGACCGATCTTCTCCCCGGACCGAGGCCACATCCACCACCGCTTCATGGCCTTCGGCTACACGCAGCGCGAAACTGTCCTCACCCTCTATCTCTTCACCGTGCTCCTCGGTCATCTTTCCCTGATCGCTCTGCAGGGGAACTCGCCGAGCGCGATCGAACCGTGCATCTTACTCGGCGTGGCCGCTTTCCTCGTCGCCTTGCTCGTCATCGAGAAATCCCGCCTCAGCGGTCTGGTCATGCGCGTGCGGGTCCTCGGCTCTCCCCTCGCCGCTATCGACTTCACGGGTTCCCTCGCCGCGGTCTTCCTGGCCTTCCTGCTCTCCAACGGCACCGAACTCGAGCAATTGCCATCCTTCCTCGGTGACCTCGGGCTCTACCTCCTGGCCATGCTGCCGCTGCGCCTGGGGCTGCTCTGGTGGCGCGGTCATTACGCTCGGTCCCTCGAGCATCTCCGGCTCGATGTTCTCGCGTTGACCTACGCCGCCATTGTCCTCGGAAGTTCCATGACAGGGGCGGTTCTTTTGACCTTCTTCGGCAAAGCCCTCCTCGGACCGGGCTTCGTCCTCCTCGAAGCTGCCGCTGCCTTCCTCCTGTTGGGGCTCGCACGAGTTCCCATGGCCTATACTCAAGCCAGACAGTTGGCAGAGCGGCAACGCCGCGGTAACCGACGTTCCCTGCTCGTGGTCGATGATGCGGCCAGCGGGCGTCTACTGGCAAAATACTTGATCCGCAGCGAAGCGGTCTTCAGACCCATCGGATTGGTCCTCCCCGAGGATGGGAAGGTCTCCAGCCATGGCGGCAGTGCCATCCAAGTTCTCGGGTCACTCGAGGACCTGTCCCTCCTCATCGATCGCTACCGCATCAGCGACGTCCTGCTCGCCGTGGAACGCTCCACCCCGGGGTTGCGCAGCCGGGTCGGTCGGGTCAGCGGACGGCGCGTGCATTGTTGGGAATTACCGCCCAGCTCGGACCAGCGCTTGCTACCCGAGGCCAAACCCCTGTTCCCGCAACCTCCCGAACCTCGGCAGGAACGGTTGCCCTACCTGGAAGGCGCGCGGGTCCTGGTCATAGACACCGCTCGCGAGCTTACTCTGGCCCTGTGCCGCGAGCTGCTGCGCCACCAACCGCGAAGGATAGCGGTCCTAGCCAAGAGCGAGAGCAGTCTCAGCGAGCTGCGGGAAACCCTGGGTGAAGCCGATCGGGGAACCGAGCTTCACTGGGTGCTCGGGCACACGGGCGACCGCCGCGCCCTGGCCCGCCTGTTCGAACGTCACGCCCCCGAGGTGGTCTATCACCTGGCCCTGTACCAAGACCTGATGGCCGTCCAGGAACAGAACGTCTGCGAAGCCGTGTTGCAGGCGATCAAGGGAACCCAGAATTTGCTCGAGGTGGCGGGCCGGGCCGGAGTGCGAAAATTCTTCTTCATCGCCGATGAGCACGAGGAAGAACCCCGGGACATCATCGAGGCGACCAAGCGAGTAGCATCTCTCCTGGTCCAGACCGTCGGCCGTGGGTACCCGAGCTCGGTGTTCTGTTGCCTCGACCTGGGTGAAGCCTTGAGTTCGGCCCAACGCGCCGCAACCACTCCGGCCTTGCTGAGCACGGGCCTGGCGAGGCTCATGGAAACCATCCTCGAGGCCGGTGCCAGGGCACGCGGCGGCGAACGCTACCTCCTGGTGCGTCAGGAGCGGTGGTGGGAAGAGGTCTCGCAGAACTCTCTCCCGCAGGTCAACCCGCCGGACGATCTGGCCGTCGCTCCTTTCAGAGAGGTCAATGAAAGCGTGCTCCGGCAGGGGGTCGAAGACCTCTTCTCCCTGGCGAGCAGGTTCAAACGCGAGGAACTGACCTCCCGCCTGTTCGGCTTTGTCCGACACCTCCAGACCGAGCAGATCATCCTCGAGAAGCAGCGACCCTGACCGACGACGTTGCTGGTCCAGCTCCACCCCCCCTACAAAAACCTATCGAAAAACTGAGTCTCTCGTCGAAAAATTGAGGTTCCTGCTCCGAGCCTGCAGCCCCACGGCCTTCGAGGAATCTCTTGGTCGTCATTTCGAGTGACAACGCGAGCGAACTAGGCTACGGTGCTGGCTTCAATGGAAGGAGCCTCCGGCACCTCATGAGCCTGGGCGCGACGAACATGCAACCCGCGGCACGACCGAGCAAAACCGAGGACACCGAGTTCGACCTCTTCGATGCCCTGCGCTTCCTCGTGGCCTGGCGCCACCTGATTGCTCTGGGCGCCTTGCTCGGCCTGCTCGGGGCCTGCGGCTACCTCCTCCTCGCCGACCGGCTCTATTCCTCGCAGCTCAGCTTCTTCCCGATCAGCCCGGAGGACAAGTCCTCCATGGGCAGGGCCATGCTCGACATGCTGCCTCTTGCCCAGACCACCCAGACCCAACGAACGAGCACCTTCATTCTCACCATCCTCGAGAGCCGCCAACTCTCCGAGCGGGTCATCGAGAAGCTCGGCCTCTTGCCAGAACTGTTTCCCGAGCGCTGGGACGGTAAACGCCAGAGTTGGAAGGAGAGGACCTGGTATGGAGCAACGTTGAAGCCCCCAACTCCGACCGCCGGGGCGAGCAGACTCCTGCGGGATGCGTTGAAGATCGAGGACAAAGAAGGTCTGATGTCGGTCGAAATCCTCTGGCCCCGGCCAGAGCGCTGCCCCGAGCTCGCCGAGGAGTACCTGCGCCAACTCCAGGCCTTCCTGCTGCAGGGCGAACTGACAACGATCAAACGCCAACGCCGCTTTATCGAGCGCCGGCTGGAGAGTCTCAGCAGAGAAATCAAAGAGATAGAAGAAACCCTCATCATTTTTTCCGAGGGATCCACCTCCATCGAGATCAGCGAAGCTTCCTTGGACCTGATCTCTCGTTCCTCCCAGCTCCTGGCAGACCTCTCCGGGATCGCCATTGAGTTGAAGGTTCTGCAAGGGCTCTATGGGGCCAAGCAGGACCACGCCGGCCTCGCCGCCTACGAACAGCGGATCGAAGCCCTTCGGGCCGAATTGGCCGAACAGGGAGGCAAACTCGACGATGTGACCGGGACCGAGCGGAAGATCATCGTCCCGCTCACCAAGGTGCCGCTCTTGTCCCTGGAATACCAACGCCAGAAACAGGACCTCCAGCTCCTGCGCAACCTCTTCATTTCCCTAAGGAACGAGTTGGCCTTGGCCCAGATCAACGAGGCCAAGGAAGAGGTCACCTTCCAGGTCCTCGACCCGCCCCTGCCCGGCGCCCAGGTCACCCCGGTGCCCTTGCGCGATCTGGTGCTCGGCCTGCTCTTCGGCCTGGTGTTCGGCCTAGCCACGACCCTGACCCTGCGCTTCCTGGCCGAGTTCCTCGACCGCCCCTGGTGCCGGGCCGAGTTCTGGCAGAGCACCCTGACCCTGCGTCGCCGGAACTGAACCGCCGTGGGCTGGTGGTGGCTACTCCTCCTGTTCCTCCCGGCCTCCCTGTTCCTGGCGAACCGCCTCTCCAAGCATCTCGGGCTACTCTTGGCCCTGTTCCTGACCAGCTACTTCCTTGAGGGCGGAGGCGCCCTGCCCATCAACCTCACCTTGCTCTTCCTCCTGCTCGCGGTCTTCGCCTTCCACCGCCGGCAGTATCGCAAAGGGCGCTACCCCCTACAACGACCGGGTTGGGGGGAGGCAGCCCTGCTGCTCTTCACCGCCTTCTACCTATGCACGAGCTTATGGGCCGACAGCACCGGCTCGGCCTTGTTCAAAGCCGGCCGCATGGCCGTCACCGTGATCCTCCCCTATTGTCTGATCCGCTTCGGGCGTCTCGAACAGCAAGAGGTATCCTCGTTCCTGCAAGCCACCCTTCTGATCCTCTGGCTCAACGCCATGATCACGGTCGGGGGCTTTCTGCTCCAGACGAGCCTGCCAGGCACTCGTTTCACCTTGTTCTCCATCAATCCGATCGGTCAATCCATGGTCATGATCGTCGGAGCCGGGCTCTTTGCCACAGCCCTGCGTTATGGGAAAACCCTCGAGCAGAGTCCATGGCTGCATTCCCGACCAGTCCTCCTCACCGGGCTCCTCGGTTGTCTCCTGGCACTCTTGTCCTCCGGCTCCCGTGGTCCCTTGGCCGCCCTCTTCGCCGTGGTGGCCCTGCGCTTCCTGTTGAATCTGCGCCGATCCCCCCTCCGCGTGCTCGGCACCACGGTCCTGGTCGGCCTGATCCTCGGGTTAGTCTGGGGGTTGTGGCAGGATGCTCTGATGGAGCGTTTCTTCGTGTTCGAACGCTTCAAGGATTTCGACCCCAAAACTCTCCTCGAGTTGCAGAAGACCGTCGATACCAATGTTCTGATGGCCAATTCGACGGCTGTGCGGTTCTATATTTATGCCGCTAATTTCAACCTCTTCCTCGAATATCCCCTGTTCGGTGCCGGAGCGGCGGCGAGTTTGGCAGCGACCTTCTACAAGACCTATCCCCACAATATGATCCTCGAGCTCCTGGCCGAGAGCGGCGTGGTCGGCCTCGGCCTCTTCCTGATCTTCTGGTGGTGGTGGAGACAGGAGCTCGGTCGCCGGTTGCGCGAGGAGCCAGACGAAGACCTTGCCGGCCTGCGCCGGGGTCTGGCCTTCACCGTGCTGGCCCTGCTCCTGGCCAAGCAGTTCAGCTACGATATGACCATGCACAAAGACATTTTCATCCTTGCCGCCTTGGCAGTGGCCAAGTGGCGGTCCGAGGAAACCGTAGGTCATCAGAGAAGAGATACCACCTCAATGCTTCGTGATGCCGACGCGGGGCCCCAACCTGAAAACGCGATATCGAAACGAGATACCACGATTCTCGGGTAGCGTGCTCCGTAGATTTGGGTGGTCCGCTAGCGCGCTGGCTCTTTCCTCCACCGAGCCACCACTTCTTGGTAAGCGTTGATCGCCAGTTCGGCGGAGGTATCCCAGTTGAAACTCGTCAGGACCTTTTGAAGTCCTTTTGCTCCCATAGACTTGCGTCGAGGTTCGCTCTCGAGCATGCGGTCTATCGCCAGGGCCAATTGGTCAGGCGCATCCGGTTCAATGAGAATCCCACAGGTCTCATCAATCTGATGGGGAATCCCCCCTACACGTGTCGAGATGACCGGTAGACCGGAGATCATGGCCTCGAGAATGACCAGGGGAAACGTATCGGCCCGGGACGGGAAGAGAAAACAATCTGCGAGTTGATAGAGCGCTCGAGCATGGTCCTTGTCGAGGAAGTCGGTGAAAACGTACCGATGTTCGGTGGGGTCCAAGGCACATTGTCGTAAGAGTGCCTGGTGTTCTTCAGGAGACCGTATCCTCCCCCCGATGACCACGGTGAAGTGGGATCTCGTGTATTTCAAAGAGGATAGAAGGGTATCGATCCCTTTGTTATAGGTGTGGTTCCCCATGAACAGCAGTATTGGTGCGGTCCTGTCGAGGCCAAAACGAAGAGCCACTTCCTCCAGGACCCGCGGTGGAGTCCTATCTTGGTAGAAAGGGTCAAAACCATTAGGAATACAATACGATCTCGGCTTCTTCCCCAGGTATTCTTCCAGCATCGGTTGTTCAGGCGGTGACAAGAGAAAGAACGCGGCAGCGTTCCGGAGCGTGGCAGAAAAGGGAGCGTTAACGAAATAGTCCAGCGCAAGTGACTTTAACTTGCCGATATTGAAGGATTTTTTATAGTCAAAGAGTTCGACGAAGCCATGGGAGGTGATGACATAGGGTATTCCCAAGCGCACACACGTCTTCGCAATGTTCCACAGCTCCAGTGGAGGTACTGGGTTGTGGAGATGCACGAGGTCAGGTCGAGCGGCGTGGAGATACTCGGCAAGATCGGTGGTCCAAAGCGAGGTGCGAAGTTGTTTGGGTGCGAATTGTTTGAAGACACCGAGAGTATTCCGGCATTTGAACCGTCGAATGGTGAGATCCCCAACCGTTTCCGTGGTGTCCTCTTCGGCCATGATCGCTAGGTCGAGGGGTATGCGCCTCGCGATCGCATGGGAGAGCATGGTCGCTGCGCTCACCGCTCCGCTCGCGCTATAGACCGGTGGTGTGATGATCACCGCAAGGACGTTCATGCGGATTCCAAAGACGGAGGCAACTCATCGTCCTGCCAGGTATCGAGCAGTGTTCGGTGAATAGGGTATTGAGGGGTCCACCCGGTTTCGGCACGAAACCTCTCCATTGACGCCAAGAGAATCGGGTTATCTACAGGGCGGAGTTTCGAGGGATCTTGCGTGATGGAGAAATCGATCGCCGTGACCTGCCGCACGAATTGGAGGATCTCGCTGATACTATGGGTTTGACCTGAACCAAGATTGACGACGGGACCATCCGGATAATCCTTGAAGGAATGCTCCCCCACGTGCAGGAGTCCGGCTGCCGCATCCCGGACATCGATGAAATCCCTCTTTGACTCGAGGTTTCCTAGCTGCAAGTTGGTACGGCCCTTCTTCAATTGGGCAATGATCTCTGGCAAGATGTGAGGATTGGTCTCGCCGGGACCAATGACGTTAAAAAGCCTAACGATCGTGGTCTCAAGCCCCCTGCGTTGTTGGAAGAGACGAGTGTAGTTTTCTCCATGCAATTTCGTCCAACCGTACACGTCCACTGGACCTGTGGCACTGATCCCCTCA
Organism: Deltaproteobacteria bacterium RIFOXYA12_FULL_61_11; assembly: GCA_001799195.1. GTDB lineage: Bacteria > Bdellovibrionota_F > JAHFAK01 > YA12-FULL-61-11 > YA12-FULL-61-11 > YA12-FULL-61-11. The sequence continues at coordinate 7,251 of MGSU01000033.1, forward strand.
CACAGAGCTTGCGTCGATGGTGCATAGACGGCCGCTGAAGATACAAAGATGAACTTCGTCTTCAGAGGCAGTGCATCCAACAGGTTGACCGTCGACAGGAGGTTGGTACTCAGGGCGAGTTCGGGCTTCTGCTCGCACAAGGGGATGAAGTGAATTGCTGAAAGATGGAAGATGATATCCGGAAGAACCTCTGCGAGTAGCGATCGCACTGCTGCTGCGTTCCGTAGATCGACGAGATGGAAGTGGATCTTGTGGAGATCCATCTTCTTCAAGCGATATTCTCCGCAATGGAGATTGTCGGCAACGTGGACGTCATACTTCTCCTGTGCGAGGTGAACTAATTCACGTCCAACAAAGCCGCAACCACCGGTGATCAACACTCTTGTCATTGTATTATCCCGAGTGACCTTGTTCGGGAAGGTCACACCTTGCCGTATCCGAGCGAGTGACCCTCCATTCCTCCGAGGACTTTGACATCCCTCGCGGGAGAGGTCAAGGAGACTGCGTAGGGTCACCTGACGTTGGTATCTTCCTTGGCAATGAAAGCTGCTGTAGCTCGCGCTCCCTGTCGATGTTCGGGGGGGGTCTGTCGAAGTCTGCTGAGCGATAGCGTCTCGAGAGCATCGATCACCTTGTTTCCTCCACAACCATTCGGCAACACTACTCCTAAGCCGAGTTCTTTGATCTCCCGCGCGGTATCGGAATCGTCAGGCCCGATGAACAACACCGGTGCCCTTGTGTAGAGGATGCCATAGAGCTTACTGGGCACCACGACACCCTCCCAACCATCTTGCATAGTAATGACATGGATCGTCGCTGCGTAGAGGAGCGCAGAGGTCAACTCCGGTGCGACGTAGTCATGCACCAGAACATTGGGCAAGGACTTCCCTTCCTTTTCGAGGTTCGTTCGTCCCTCCCCTTGGCAAAAGAAGGCGAAAACCCAGTTCTGCTCTTGTTTCTCGAGTATCATAGCAGCTTCCAGCAGATCCTTGTACGTATGCCCATGACCAAGATTGCCCGCATAGAGCACGACGCGCCTTTTCTGCCAGCCGAAATGTTGTACGAGTTCGTTCTTCTTCTTGTCGCGCGGCGAAATATTCCTATTGTCCCAAGGTGGTATGACTGTGCAGAAACCTGGTTTCCTCGACCATTGACGATAGAGTTCGAGACGTTCCTTCTGCCGTATCCCTAAGGTAATCACCCCGGTAAGCCCCCGAAGCCCGAATTCATTGAACTGACGAAGTACAGAGTTGCAAATCCCCCTAGGAGAGATCATCCGATCCGCGACTAGCGCTTCCGGATAAAGATCCATGGTCCACCAGAAGATCCGTCGTTCGCGCCCGAGGACTTTTGCAAGCCGAGACGCGAGGATCATGAAGGGGGGATCGGTTAAAATGACGCAACGTTCCCATCTCATCAGTGGGATCAATACCACGGCTTGGATACCGAAAACCGCCCAGTTCAGGAGGCGATTGCGCGATCTACCCGTACAAACTCTTCGCACCTGCACCCGGGAAGAAAGCTGCACCTCCGCAGGATGCCGGGTGTACTCATGATCTCCGGTCAACACCACAACTTCACAACCGAGATCGCCTAGTTCTCCAGCGACATCGGCCAACATACGTCCCGTCGGGACCTGATTGCCGCCAAAAAAACGATTGACCAGCAGCACACGCATGGATGGTTGCTACTCAGATGCGTTTCTTCCAAGCATCCACTATCTGTTGGAATATCTCATCCAGGTTCACGCTGATATCCCAACTCGGATAATGTTGTCGCATCTTGGAGAGATCACTGTAATAACAGATGTGATCCCCAATGCGATTCTGCTCGACATACTGCCATTGCATCTTTTTCTCGACCAAGCGCTCCGACCTTTCGAATGCTTCCAGAATCGAGCAGGTGTTCTCCTTTCCACCGCCGATGTTGTAGACCTCTCCGGACCTCGGCGCCTCGAGGAACGCATGAATGAACCTCGCCACGTCCAGGCTGTGGATATTGTCCCGAACCTGTTTGGCTTTGTACCCGAACACCTTGTAGGTACGCCCCTCAAAATTACAGCGCACCAGGTAACTCAAGAAGCCATGGAGTTCGACCCCCGAATGTGCTGGCCCCGTCAGGCATCCACCCCGCAAGCAGCAGGTTTTCATCCCGAAATACCTACCGTACTCCTGGACCATCACATCTGCGGCAACCTTACTGGCTCCAAAGAGCGAATGCTTGGATTGGTCAATACTGAAATCCTCGGCAATACCGTTACAATACTTGGGATCGCAGTAATCCCAACGTGTTTCCAGCTCTCTGAGGGCGATGTCGTTTGGTGCATCGCCATAGACTTTGTTCGTGGACATGAAAACGAACGGAGCTTCGAGGACATGACGACGGGTAGCTTCGAGGAGATTGAGTGTGCCCACGGCATTGGTGTCGAAATCGTCGAAGGGTATACTGGCTGCTCGGTCATGACTGGGTTGGGCAGCGGTATGAACAATTGCGTCTGGGTGGAGTTTACGCAGAAGTTGGTCGATACCCTCTCGATCGCGGATATCCAACTCATGATGGGTAAAATTCTTGAGAATTCCCTCGAGCCGCTGTTGGTTCCAACGGGTATCCCCTTGAGGGCCGAAGAATATCGCTCGTTGATTGTTGTCAATACCGTGTATTTCCCATCCTAACGTGTCGAAGTAAGCACACACTTCCGAGCCGATCAGGCCACTTGATCCGGTAACGAGAAGCTTCATTCCCTCTCTCCTCATTTTTGCTCCAAAAGGGGATCCTATCGCGATCGATCCCTCGCAGGCGTCTTCTATGCAAGGGGCGAAAAGAATAGCACCGCCCCCCCGTGGACGCAAGAATTTATCTGGGGCGCGGATCTATTCCGTATTCTAGAGCAGGATGTCCGGAAAAACTGGGAGGTCCCTTTCCGAGGTTCGATACTTCTCGTTACCCGGTAGTGCGCACCCAGGAAAAGTGGTACATCTTGGTTCAGTCTCCGTAGGAACCCTTCGACCATGACCAACCTCTTGCTTACCTTGTGTCCGCCCCTCCCAGTAGTGTGCCCTCCGCTAGCCATGGCGTCCTTGGCAACCTATGTCCGAACCCGAGGTTATTCGGTCTCCCTCTATGATTTGAACACCCGTATGGCGGCGAGCGCCTCGAGAGTTGGGTTGCCTGGTAGCTTCGAACTGGGCTTCTTACCGCGCGGGGTTGCGCTCCGAGAGGCCTGGGACGACCCCTATCTCGACGTCTGGTTACCTCCCCGACTCCACCGCCTATTGCAACATTTCGAAGCCGAGATAGTCTCCCTCATCCAAGAACTACACCGGGTCCAGCCGGCAGTCGTTGGTTTCTCGATCTATAGACACAACCTTGTCTGCACCCTCGAGATAGCCCGGCGTATCCGGGCTGTCTCAGACCGCATCACACTCATCCTCGGAGGCCCCTTCCTGCCCGGTGAGTTCCCGATCGAGATGCTCGATAGGGAGGTGGTCGACGCCTTCGTGGCCTGTGAAGGTGAACAACGTCTGGAACACATACTGGCCAGAGCGAGCACGGGGGGGCGAGAGGCAGTACGTGAACTGACCGCGACCAACCTGATCCTAGAACAAGCTCCATTCCAAGACCTCGACAAGATCCCACCGCTCCGGTACGACGGATTAGACCTTTCGTTCTACGAACCGGGCAAGGCCCATCTGATCACCTCACGCGGTTGTCCTCATCGGTGTAGCTTCTGTACTGATCGCCACTATCATGGACCATTTCGTTCCCATAGTATAAACAACGTCCTGGCCCAGATACAATACCTGACCGAAGAACTCGGCCGTACCAACCTGGTGATCTATGATTTGACCTTCAACGCAAACCCCAAGCGCCTCGCAGCTTTGTGCCAAGGCATCCTGGACCGGGGGTTCCAGGTCTCCTGGGATGCTCTGGTACGCGTCAATACCGCGACCACCGCCGAACTGCTCACCCTGATGAAAAAAGCCGGCTGTCACGCTCTCATGATAGGGCTCGAGAGCGGATCTGATACGGTGTTGCGAAGAATGAACAAGGGCTTCACCGTCGCCGAGGCTCGCCACATGCTCCGGGATGCCAAACGGGCGAGAATAGAGACCAGGATCAACCTGATCGTGGGGTTTCCCGGTGAAGAAGAGTCTCATCATCTCGAGACTATTCACTTCCTCGAGACCGAACGATCCTCCCTCGATGCCATCTGCGTCCTCAGTACTTACCACCTCATGCCCAATTCCGAGGTCTGGCACTCACGGGAAACCTTGGGTTTACTCCCCGCAAAGACTCATACGTTCGCTTGGGAAGGGAAGGACGGTAACACTCTCGCAGTACGTCTCGATCGTTGCGAACACATCGTCGGTGCCTGCATGAAACTCGGCATCAGAATCGACAACTCATCATTAGGATTGATCCGGAATGCCCTTGAGAAGGAACCTTCGACGTCCTGAGAGAGACCTCCTGGTGAAGATGCATCTGAAACCGATCAACATCTTGCATGCAGATACCCCCGGTACCAAGGGAGGTCGGCGTTGAGCCCGAGGCCCCTGCCCTGGTTCCTGGCGTCGTTGGTCCTGGGCTTCCTCGCGCTCCCCATCCTCTCGGGGGTAGCGGGTTTCCCCACGCGTGAGCAGGTCTATCGCGGTACCGACCGGCGCGAGAACCTCAGTTGGTTCGTCTATCACCACCTCTTCCGAGAGAAGTCCCCCCTCGATATCGCCATCCTCGGTTCGAGCCATCTAGCTGCCGGTCTCGATGCCCTGACCCTCGAACGTCTCTTGACCGAGCGTCTCGGACGACCGGCCACGGTGATCGTGTTGCCGGCGTTCTTCCGCGCTGTGGACCTCCAATTCCTCCTGCTCGAGGACCTGCTCCGGCAGAGGCGGGTCCGCATGGTCGTGGTCGACCCGGGCACCGATACTCAGGTCAACCCCAACCCTCACCTCTACCGCATCCTGCAATGGGGACATCCCGCAGAGGTCTGGGGCAGCCTCCCCGCCGGCGAGTACTTGCGTTGGTATGCGCTGACCTGCTACAGCACGCCACGCCAACTCCTGGCAGCCCTCTTTCCTCGACCGATTCTTCCCCCCGAAGCACGCTACACGGCGCGGAACGGCAGCACGTTCGATGCCCAGACCCCTCTCCCCGATTGGTTGCTGCGAAGAGCATCGGCCGGTCGAGCATCCCTCGAGGAGGTGAGCTATCCCCCCGAGCGCTATAACGAGTTGTACTTTGCGCCCATCCTCAGCTCCTATCAACACTTCTTCTTGCGCCACTTCATCGAACTGGCGGTTCGGAACGAAACTGTGCCCGTAGTAGTACGCTTTCCTTTCCTGGAGCGGGCCAGAGAACGCGAACTGACCCTCCCGGAGGGCTTGCGTTCGACGTTGAGCGAAGCCCGGGTCACCGTGCTCGGCATTACCCCGGCAGCTCTCTTCGAGGGTCTGGACGATCGCACCGTGGCGAGCTTATATGCAGACCCGGTCCACTTCAACGCGGCCGGGAGCCATCTCCATACCGCGATCATCGCTCCGGCACTGGTGGAGGAATATGCCCGACAGTACCGCTAACTCTCTGCTCCGCTGGATACTCTTCTTGCTCTTCGCGGCAGCCGTGGGTCTGTTCTTTCTGATCCCGGGGCATTCCCTGGAGTTGCAACTCGTGTACAAGGCTTTTTGAACGTGTTTGAACCCAGCGTCCTCCTGATCCTGATCCTGTATGTCGCGCTCGCCGCTCTCGCCGTACGCGCCTTCCAAGGCTCCGTGCAGGATATCCTTCTAGCCGCGGTCAATGCTCTCGGGCTGGGCCTCTTGTTGCCCTGGGCAGAAGGATCTGTCTACCTGATCGTCTACGGGCTCTTCCTCCTCGCCTTCTGGAGCACACTCTCCAAGGTGGGTCGATCCGACGCCGCGTATTTCCTCACGATCTCCCTCCCCTTGGCCATGCTCTGCTGCGTGAAATATTTCGGAACAGAGCTGGTAGGGATCCTCGAGCATGGCTCGAGCGTCGAGCAACGAACTCCACCCTTCGCCGTGATGATCGGCCTCTCATTCATGGTCTTCCGGCTGATCAAGCTCGCCGTAGCTGTCAGGAACCACAGGATCGAGCCTCCGACTGCCGCGCACTTCTTCGCCTTCACCTGCTTCCTGCCGACCTTACCGGTTGGTCCGATCGGTGAGCTTGCGAGGTTCTCCCTCAGCAAGGCCGCGGCAAGCCATGCTGCGATCCCCTGGGGCCTCGCCGCAGAACGCATCCTCGTGGGCGCGGTGAAATACTTTTTCCTCGGCACCATCTTGCAACTCGTGACCTTCGAGGGGCTCCTCTTCGACGGCAACGGTCATGCCCCGGTCGAGATTTTCGTCGCCGGAGCCGGCTATTACCTCTATATCTATTGTAATTTCTCTGGTTTCTGCGACATGGCGATCGGCGTTAGCGCGCTCATCGGTATCGAGGTCGAGGAGAACTTCGACCGACCCTTCACCGCCCGTAACCTCAGCGAATTGTGGAGGCGTTGGCATATCACCCTGGGCACCTTCATGTCCGAAATGATCTTCATGCCCTTGGCGCATTGGTTAGGACCGAGAATAGGGCGTCGCCTCCTCCCCCTCACCGTGTCGGTGGCCGTAGTGGTGACCTTTCTCCTCTTGGGTCTCTGGCACGGCGCAACATGGAACTTTGTCGCCTTTGGGGTCCTGCAGAGCATCGGGGTGCTGGCCAGTTACCATTGGGGCAACCTTCTGCGCAGCACCTTGGGAGTACAGGGCTATGCGCGGTACCTGCGGCACCGAGGCGTCCTCTGGTCCGGCAGGGTCTTGACCTTCGCTTACATGGCCTGCAGTTGCATCGTCTTCGCCAATGACCCCGCTCACCTCGCGAGACTGGGATCTATGTTTCCCTGAGCAGCGCCGACCTGCCCGGTTCGGCCGAGCCCGAAGGGCTTTAAGAAGAGGCGCGCGACGCGCGGAGTAGAGCCGAAGAAGGTAGCGTACTTCATGACCAGTTCTTCGTCTGTGAAGTACTTCCGCTGGACCGCGAGCATGGCCGAGGTCCTGGCGAAATCTTTGAAGGCGAGGGCCACACGGGTTCGGGCTTCCTGGAGCAGCGCGGTGGGCAAGAAGTTGCACTCCGCCCTGATGCACTCCTGGGTCCCCAGGGGTACCCTCACGTGTCTCCTGAGGAACTCCTCGCTGTAGCCCAGAGACCCTGCCAGACGATACATGGCACTGCCCGGGTAGGCGCGTACGATGCCGATATAGGGGAAGTGGATGGAGTCGATCAGGCGGAGGATCATGGCCACCGTCGCGGACAGTTCCCCCGGGGTCTCGCTCGGGAACCCGATCATGAAAAAACCGTTCACGATGAGCCCTCGCTCCCGGGTCGCCTCGATGGCAGCCTCGACCTTCTCGAGGTCGAGCTTCTTCTTGATCATGCGCTGAATGCGGGGACTGGCGGATTCGATGGCATAGACCACCTCTACGGTACCGGCCTCGACGAGCAGGTCCAGGAATTCCTCGTCCAGACGATCACCTCGCAACCCGTTGGGGAAGAATAATCTCACCTTGAAAGGGAGGGAGCAGATGCCGGCCAGGACCTCTTTGGCATGATCGAGCTGGAAGTTGAAGATATCATCGATGATGAGGAAGTCGCGAAGGCCGAAGCGGTCGTACAAGGACCTGATCTCGGCAAGGATGTTGCCGGGTGAACGGTGTCGGAAGTTCTTGCCGAACAGGGAATGGCAATAGATGCAGCGGTACGGGCACCCGCGGGAGGTGAGCAAGAGGGCATAGCGACGCTGGATCGAGGTCAGGGCGTGGAAGGAGGCATAGCGATCGAGATCGATGTCGCCGTAATCGGGGAAGGGCATGGCATCGAGGTCGGCGATCTGGGGCCGCAGCGCGGTTTTGCGGCAAGGTGGGCAACCTGCTTCCTGCGAGCGATAGTACAGACCTGCGACGGCCCGGAAATCTCGCGACCCGGGCGAGTCCAACAACGCAGCGATAAGCTCGCGGAGGACGTATTCCCCTTCGGCGGGACAAACAAGGTCGACATTGAGATCTTCCAGGATCTGAGCGGGGGCATCCCCGGCATAGGGCCCTCCTGCCACGACCAGGATGGCTGGATTGTGGGCCTTGGCCAGGCGAGCGAGCTCGTGGAGTTGACGATACGTGCTGGAGAGCGAGCGCAGGCCGACGAGGTCGGGGTTGTGCTCGGCCAGGAGGTCGGCGACCGCGGCGAAGTTCCCGCACTGGATCGCCGCATCACAGACCACGACCGAGAGGGTGTCGGCTGAGAAACACGAACGCACATAACTGGCCAGCAACATGAGACCCAGCGGGGGATGGACCATGTTGTGAGCAACGCCGAGTCCAACCTCGCTGAAATCGGTAGCCGCATCAATGAGCAGGACCTTCAGCGGCATGGAGTTCAGCGCTCGCTCGCCGTATGGTGGGCGATGAGGTCCACGAGGTCGCCGACGTTCTTGGTCAGTTCGATCTCCCCCGTCGCGAAGCGAACACCGAAGGCCAACTCGACGTAGAGAATCAAGGTGACGTGGAGCAGGGAGTCCCATTCCTCGACTTCGTGGGCCGTCAGGTCGGGGCGCACGACGATCTTCTCCAGGAAGACCTGGTCGAAGACGTCTTGCAGTCGGCGGAGAATCTCGTCGTTTTGCATAGATAATCCCCCTCGAGCACCTGCAACTCGCCTCGTCAGTATAGCGGTCGCTCGTCCCGGCGCAAGTCCGATCCTCTTGGCCACGGACCTCGGGCTACTCCGCAGCAAGGAGCTACTCCTCAAGGTCTCCGTTCGCACCAGGGATCGAAGGTCCGGACCTCGCACCAGGCTTGACGCTCGAGGAGCGGGGTATCGCGACCCTCGGGGTGCCAGAGGACCCAGAGGAAATAATGGTTGTCGAAGACATAGGTGAGACGGTGCCGATACCCGCGAGCGTTCGCCGCGCGGAACAGGCGTTGCTCGTGCAGGAAGGGTCCCTCGTACTGATGCCGTTGGCAAGAAGCCAACACCAGGACTGTCGGCCCGGCGGCGAATATGTCCTCGGTGTGGTCCACCTGCGAGGCCAAGGCGATGGAGGGAGTATTCAACCCATAGATGTCCAAGGTCTTGAGCCGGGAATAATAGGGTACAGCCCCGGCATCCCCGATGGCGAGGAGGGGAGTCGTCGTCCACGGTACCGCGGCCAAGGAACGCCCCAACCGGGCATGCGCCCGCTCTCCCCCCACTGCATCGGACAAGAAATCGCGCGCGGCCATGCGGTGCCGAACCTGCCCGAGGAAGTAACCGGCACCCAGACATGCCGAGAAACCCACGAGGAGCAAGAAGGCTCTCCTGGGTCTGAGCGAGACGGCCAGGGCAGAACCGGCGAGCAAAGCCAGGACCGGAACGAGAGGAAAGAGGAACCGGTAACCGAAGCCCATGATATGTTTGACTGTCAGGAAATAGAGGCAGAGCAGGACGAGAGGCAGGAGAACGACGGCCCTGCCGCGTTGTTCCGAACGCAGGAGCACGATAAGCGGTAACGCGAAACCGACGGACAGGTCCGCGAGGAAGCCCAGCGTTCTCTCAACACCTTGGAATTGAATGGTATTGGACTTGAGGTAGAAACCCAGCGGGAACCACTGGCCGTAGTACTGGATGCGCCAGAGGACATAGAGGACCCCGGGAAGTACATACAGGAGAAGAGCAGAGAGGGCGATACGCCGACGTTCGCCCCCGGCTGCCCCCCCCAGGGCAAGGAGCAACAGCCCCATCGAGAACAGGTTGGCCTCGGGTCTGGTCAGGCCGAGGAGCAGGCACGAGAACGGAAGCGGCAAGAAGCTCCACGCTCCGTCCCTCTGTTTCAGGAAGGCCGACGTGGCGAGAGCATAGAGGAAGGCGGCCAACGCGGTCTCCATGCCCGAAACTACGTGCATGGGACCGAAGGGGAAGGTCAGGAACAACCCCGCGGAGATCAGACCGGGATACCAACGTTCCCAGCAACTCCTTTGCGGTCTACCGGAACCACCAACCCAGAGGAGCAGGCCGAGGGTTCCGAGGGTGAAGGCTCCCCCGAAGATCTTGGAACACCCCACCGCCTCGAGACCGAAGAGATGGGGTAAGGCCATGAGCAGAGTCCACAGCAGCGAGGAATAGCCCTCGGCGGCCGGGGGGTCCTGATTGAAGGTCAGCCCCCAACCCCTGACCAGATTGTCTGCATAACGAAAGGTGATGAAGGCATCGTCCATGGTGTACGGCCACAGCGCACGCACGTTCTGGACGAAAGAGATCAGGACCAGGAGGGCAAAGCCCAGGCTCAGGAAGGCGACCATACGAGTGGCCCATGCCTGGCCTCGTGTCTCCCCGAGCTTCCAATCCATAGGTCCCAGGCTACCACCTCGCCACCGAGGGGACAAGCACGCCGCCGGGGAGGTCAGTTAGCCAGGAGCGTGTTCGGATCCGCGCAGAGGCGACGGTCAGAACCAAGTGCGTCGAGGACCGCCATGGCAGCGGCGTCGAGGGAGAAGTCGAAGAGGGCCAGGTTCTCGGCACTGCGGCCCGGGGCAACTGCTTTGGGAATGGGGACTACTCCGTGCTGGAGGGCCCAACGCAGGAATACCTGGGCCGGTGTCCGAGAGACCCGTCGGGCCACTGCCTCCACCTCCGGGTGAGAAAAGGTCAGCCCGCGCATCAACGGGGAATAACCGACGATCGCGATAGCGCGCTCGGTGCAGTACTCCAACAGACCGGCCTGGTACAGGAAGGGGTGGAACTCGACCTGATTGACCACCGGCATGGCCCCACCCAAGCGCGCGAGCTGCTCGAGGTGGGGGGTCGTGAAGTTGCAGACTCCGATTGAAGCACAAAGTCCTTTCTCTTTCAATGTATTGAGCGCACGCCAGCTCTCTTTCCAACCGGGCTTCGGCCAGTGGAGCAGGTAGAGATCGAGGGTTTCGAGACCGAGCAGGCTAAGGGTGCGACGGCACGCTGCCAGGGTCTGCGCGTACCCATGGTCGTCCGGCCAGACCTTCCCGGCGATGAAAACCTCGGACCGTTGCAAACCGGAAGCGGCAAGAGCCTCACCGACCGAGGCTTCATTCCGGTAGTAGGAGGCGGTATCGAGGTGTCGGTAGCCCAAGCGCAGCGCTGCGGCCACGGCTTTGCGGG
>MGSU01000034.1:0-9718 GCA_001799195.1 Deltaproteobacteria bacterium RIFOXYA12_FULL_61_11
GAGTACTCATGAGGCCGTCAGCCATCGCCATCTGCCTCGTCCTGTTGCTCGCGGGGAGCGGCCTTGCCGCCGCCAAGACCGTGACCGACCTCGCCAATTTCGAAGTGCCGCGGGCCAACCCGGCCAATCGCATCGCCTGCAAGGGCCAATCCTTCCTCGCCAGATTCCACAACCCGTTCGAGAACAAGCGCATGACCGGTCCGCAGCTCCTCCGCAAGCTCGCCGGTGCCTTCGAATGCGCCTTCCTGAACCGCGACCTCTCCCTGCTCGATCGCTTCATCGCCACGGTCGACGAGCACCTGCGCAACGACAGCGAGGTTATCGCTGGCCTGATCATCGACAAACATGCCAAGGTCGGCGCCAGCCTCAAAATGATCGAGCAGCAGCGCCGCGAGTACGAAGAACAACTCGACGAGCTGGCCGAACAAGAGGCCGCCTACAGCGATCAAGTCGAGGTCGCCGAGACGATCTTCCTCTTGCAGACACAGCAGTTGTCCCTGGAAGAACTCGAGACCCGCCTGGTCGACACGGCCGGCAAGATCGCCGACCTCGAACAGATCATGGCCGGGCGCAAGGAACTCTACAAACTCTACAAGGACATCATCGATCGCAAGTACCAGCTCTATCTCGAGCGCACCACCAAGATGAAGTCGATCAAAGCGGTGCGAGAGGACGTCCGGCGGTACTTCGCGACCCAGGACGCCAAGGAGGCCATGGTCCGTTTCGAGGCCGACACCGCCTTCTTCTCCTCCGAACAGTTACTCGACTTCCATACCCGGGTTATCGACCTGGTCCAGGAAAACCACCCCCAGGACCTCCTCGCCGATCCGGAGAACGTGCCGAGCGATGTCCAGGCCATCATTGACCGCGCCAGGGGGAAACGCTGAACCCGGAACGATGAGCATGATCAGGAATATCGATACGACCAATACGTCGAAAGGAGAGAGTATGAGCATGATCGTCAAGACCCTCGTCCTCGGGCTGCTCTGCACCATGGCCGTACCTGCGTGGGCCGGCAGACAGAAAACCTGCGATCCGGCCAACATCGACATCAAGAACGCGAAGGGGTGCGGCCGCATCGAGGTCTTCAGCCGCTTCGCCCTTGGAAACCTCAATCCGTGCGACGTTCTGCGCTGCAGCGTGGCCACCAAGAACGCCGACCTGCTCGAACGCTGGCTCACCTCGGTCGAGCGTTCGTGGGAAAAGGCCTACGCCGGGGGAGAACTCGAGCGCCAGGAAGCGGAAGTCGCAAAGCTGCAGAAAGACATGACCTCCCTGCGCCGCGACATCGCCTCGCTCGAGGCAAGAATCGCCGGTACCGCCACTGACGCCGAGGCCTTGCCCTATGCGCGGGACATCGAGCTGAAGGAAGGCCGGCTCGCCATTGCCGAGGAAACTCTCAAGGTACTCACTACCACCCTCACGGCCATGACCGGCGAACGGAACCGAACGAAACAGAACATCGAGAAGGCGCGGGAACTGCTCTCCACCATCGAACTGATGAAGGTGGAAGGCCCGGGAGATCTCGACCGGGATCACCTGCTCGACGCCTTCGACGCCGCCGTCAGCCTCGAGAGCATCGATACCCTGGCCCGCCGAGTCATCGACGCCAGCCGCGAGGGTTTCGAGGACGAGGACCGCACGACGGACCCAGAAGGGAACGCGAAAACCCAGGACATCATCAAGAAGGCCCGGGAACGCGCCGCCAAGAAGCAATCCCTCGGCGTGAAATAATGGAGGTGCGAGCATGAACCAACGACACGTACTCTCGAACCTCCTGCTCTGTTGCCTCGCGATCGTCCTGGCGGTATGCCCTGCGGCCCTGGCCGACGGTCAAGACCTCCTCAAGATGCTCGCCGACCAAGAACCCCTGGCCGAAGACCTAGCAGAGACCCTCACGGCCGAGAACGTGGCTGAGGCGACCGCGGCCGTCGAAGAAATGAGCCCGGCCGAGGTGGAGCAGGCCGTACTCGAGGCCGGCGAACAAAAAGGCGGTCTTCTGCAACGCCTCGGCTTCTCGGAAAAAGCGTCCCAGCTCCGCACCTTCGTCTCGAGGTTCGCCGAGAAGAACGAGCTGCTCCGTGAACTCAAGAAGTTTACCGAGAGCGAGGAGGTCGACGCCGTGGTGAAGGCCAGCGGCGGAGTGGCCGGGGCGAGCGCCATGGCCAGTTTGGTCGCCGGTATCCTGGCCAAGCGTGCCTCCGGAGACAAGGCGAAAAAATGGCGAGGCATCCGCAACGCCATGTTTGCCCTGGGAGCCTGTGCCACCCTGACCGGCGTGCACCGTTACTGGAAGAACGGCCAGGAGGACGGCGAGGAGGACAGCGCTGCCGCGGGCCATTCTTTCAAGAAGGACGTGCTCTCGCCCGTGCTCCAAACCACCGCCTGTCTCGTCGGTGCCATCGGCGTCAACCTCCTGCTCAAGAAAGCCAAACGTTCCTGGATGTACCATCACCACGACTACTTCAAGCTCGTGCGGAAGGACGGAGCCTGGGGCAAGCTGAAGATGCGCGAGCCGGTCTTCTACCTGCCGCTCTCGGATACCGGGCTCGAAAACCTGATGGGGAAGGACGTCGGTGCCTACCGCTTGGTCGAGGGCGAGGGCAAGGGCCAGAGCTTCGAGGCCGAGGACGGCATTCTCGGCAACGGGCTGCGGTTCCGCCATCCCGATGCCGCGATCCGAGTCGAGAAGCTCTCCGAGGTCTTGAAGCGCAACAAACAGGCGACCCTGACCTTCTGGGTCAACTTCGAACAGTACCCCTCTTTCATCCTCGGACAACGCGTCCTCGAAGAGAAGGTGCCAGAGCTCAGCCACGAGCCGATGAGCTTCTTCCTGGCCGCCGACAGCAAACTCTACTTCAATTTCAACAAACTCCAGAGCAACGGTGTGTTCAAGAAGGAGCAGAGTATCGAGGCCTACTACAGCACCATGCCTCGCGGCGACTCGGCGCTCCACAAGTGGCGGTACATGGCCGTGGTCATCCGTCGCGAGGGAGGCGAATACCTGCTCGACACCCACGTTTCCTCCTTCGACTGGGGCGAGGTGGTGTTCATGAACCAGGGCGAACACAAAACCGTCCGCGTACCGGCGGACGAGACCGACCTCTTCGGCCCCGCCCCCTGGTTCTTCGGCGGCAGCTCAGTGGCCAAGGGGGACAAGTACTTCTACCAACGACTCCCTCAGGGCAGCGGGTTCACCGGCCTCCTCGACGAGGTGCGGGTCTACGACTTCGCCCTGAACCGCGAGCAGATGATCTTCGACCGCGACGTAGCGCAAGACATCGACGCCGAGTGACAGATCCCTGCAGGCAGCCTCGAGGAGTACGACCATGCGCATGCCACTCTTCCTTCTTGCACTCTTGCTGCTCAGCTTCTCCAGCAAGGTCCAGGCGGCAGAGGAAGATCCTGCCACAGCATGCCTGGCATTCCTAAACGACCACAAAGAGTTGCGTGGGATGCCCGATCCCGAGCTGACCTGCGCCCGGGTCGGCACCACCGTGGGCTTGGCCTGTCTGCAGACGGTCTTGCCCCACGCCAAGCACTGGCGCGAGGAACATACTATCGCAGACGTGGTCGAGGGGTGCGCCGGTTTGCGCAGCCTGGAAGGCGTGGTCTACCTCGACCGGCTCTCCGACCAAGGCGGATTGACCTACGAGGACCTCCTCGAGGCCAAGGCCATCGAAGGCTATTTCTCGGACACCAAGCTTGCGACCGAGTTGATCGAGAAGCTCTCGTCTTACTCCGAGTTCCGCTCCGTGCACGACCAGCTCAAACAGAAGGGGATCTACCGGGCCTCGGCCATTGCCTCTAACCTGGCCGGCGTGGTCGCGATCCTAGGCTTCGCCTGTGTCTTCGCCCAACCGACCTGTGCCGCGCTGGTCGGCGCGATCGTCGGCCAGGCCGTGGCGACGCACACCGTCGGCACGGTGGGGTTGCTCACCTTCGTCGGGGCGTTCTCGGGCAGCGGTTTCTTGAAAATACCCCAGTCCTGTCTCGACGAGAAAGACGGTATCCCGGTCGGTGAGGAGCGCCTCAGCATGGACGAGATCAACCGGCGCATGGCCGGGCTCTCGGAGGTGGTGGTCGACTTCTTCACCCAGGCCTTCAAGACCCGGGGGCACCAGCACCTGTTCAGCAACTACGGCGACTTCGCCTTCGTGACCTTCAAGCATTGCAGACGGGTGAAGAGTCTCTTCTACATCGACAAGATCGTCTTCGCCGACAAGAAGCACTACGTCGGCACGGTGACCAGCCGCGGCAAACTTGGTTTCGGGTTATTCGAGATCAAGACCAAGCTGGATATCCCGCGTCTCCCGTACCTGAATATCGACTTCATGGCTCCGAACATGGCCGCGGATCCCATGAACGAGGATATGGAGTACGTGGTCGAGGGCAGGAGGCAGAAGCCGGCCATGTTCACCATCCGCCACACGCAACGCCAGTTCCTGGTCCTCAACTCCCGCCTGCTCGAGGAGATCGACTAAGCCGTTCAGCCCTCTGGTTTTCTCAAGACCACCAGTTCAATCGCGCCGAAGGTGACCAACTTCCGCTCTACTAGCTCCACCCTGGGGAGCCCCGCGATCAGAGGCGAGAGGCCTCCGGCCAGTTGGTACTGCTGCTGGCGGCGTAGGTGTTCCAGCCCAGCCGCGCATTCGAAGCCGAGGATGACCAGCCGGGCCAACCACCCCAGGGGGAAGGAATAGGGTCCGGGGTGGAAATCCACCAGCAGGATCCTTCCCCCCGGCCGGACCACCCGGAAGAGTTCGGCCAGGGCCACAACCCGGACTTCGGCGGGCAGCTCGTGCAGGGTCAGCATGGCCAGCCCGAGCTCAAACGCCGCCGACGGGTAGGGCAGGGCTTCAGCATTGCCGAGCGTGAGTTCGGCCTCGTCGCCGAGCTTGCGGATCGCCCGGCCGAGCATGGCCGGGGAGGCATCCAACCCGGTGACCGTATAGCCCGCCCGGCGGAACAACACGAGGTTGCTGCCGGTGCCGCAACCGACCTCGAACATCATCCTGCCCGCGCCGGGTCCTGCCAGGCGCAGGGCCAAGGCTCGCAGGCCGGCGTTGAAAGGTTCGACTACAAGGTCGAAGTACGGAGCTTGGAACGCATAGGGATCGCGAGCCATGCACACCTCTGGGAAGAAGAGTAGCACCGAGACCCTACCCCGGGTACCTGGGGTAGGGCAAGCGGGAGAACTTCCCCCAGGGGACTTCACCGAACGCGTGCCGCTCCCAGGGCACCGACGAGCGCCGGATGCTCGTGGAAGACGCGATCCAGGGTCTCGGCGATGGCATGGTCCCCGCTCGTTCCGCCATTACCATGACCATGCTGACGCCGCCCTCGGGTTGTCAAGGTTCCTCTCGATCCCGCTTGGCTTTCTCCTTGATCTTTTCCACTCGCGAGTTATGCTCATCCACCCTCCAGCCTGGGAGGTCTTGTACCCGGGCGGGGCCGATAGCGAGGATGCAACCGGCAATGCGCTTCGAGGCGTTCATCGGGACGAGGTACCTCCTCTCCCGGAAATCCCAGATGTTCATTTCGTTCATTTCGGTGATCTCGGTGCTCGGGGTTTGCCTCGGGGTCATGGCCCTGATCGTGGTCCTCTCGGTCCAAGCCGGCTTCGAGCACGACCTGAAATCCAAGATCCTCGGCAACTCCTCGCACCTCATCCTGCTCAAGTACGGTTCGGAGAAATTGCACGACTATCGGGCCGTGATGCAGCGGATCGCCGAGGGTGTGACCGGCATCGAGGGCATGACCCCGACCCTGTACCACGAGGTCCTCCTGACCACGGAGAGCAACACCTCATCGGGAGTCATGCTCAAGGGCGTGGACCCGGAGACGGCGGCCTCGGTGCTCAACCTCGGCCGCAACCTCATCAGCACCGAACACGGCGACCGCGACCTTGCCAAGGTCCTCGCCCATGCCGAGGACGACCTGCCCCGGGTGATCGTCGGCCTCGAGCTCAGCAAACAGTCGCTGATCTTCCCGGGCGACACCCTCACCTTGCTCTCGCCCGAGGGTGAGATCACCCCCTTCGGCAACACCCCGCGCCTCAGGAAATTCCGGGTTGCAGGCATCTTCAAGACCGGGATGTGGGAGTACGATACCAAGTTCGTCTACACCCACCTCAGCGATGCCCAACGCTTCTTCTCGCTCTCCGATGTCTGTTCCTACATCGAGATGCGCATCACCGATCTCGACCAACCCAAGGCCACCGGCACCGAGGTCACCCGCTTGCTCGGCCCGCCCTATCTGACCCGGGACTGGCAGGACCTCAACGGCGACCTCTTCGACGCACTCCGCCTCGAACGCACGGTCACCTTCATCACCCTGGCCATGGTCATCCTGGTGGCGACCTTCAGCATCGTGGCCACGCTGGTCATGCTGGTCATGGACAAGTCCAAGGAGATCGCCATTCTCAAGACCATGGGCGCGACCTCCGCGCAGGTGATGCGCATCTTCGTGCTCACCGGCGCCACCATCGGCGTCATCGGCGTGCTCCTCGGCGAGGTCCTGGGCGTGGTCCTCTCCCTGCTGCTGCGCGATGTCATCCGCTGGCCGCTCAACCCCTCGGTCTACTTCATCGACACCCTGCCGGTGCAGATCGACCCGGCCCGCTGCGCGGTGGTCGGCCTTTTCACCCTGACCATGGTCCTCGGATCGACCCTCTATCCCTCCTGGAAGGCCGCATCGCTCGATCCGGTCGAGGGGTTGCGCTATGAGTGAGACCTTCATCGAGGTACGCAACCTCACGAAGACCTACACCAAGGCAGGTCAGGTCATCGAGGTCCTCCACGGCCTGAACCTCTCCATCGGCAAGGGCGAGGTCGTGGCCGTGACCGGGGTGTCGGGAGTCGGGAAGAGTACCCTCTTGCACCTCCTCGGCGGCCTCGACCGTCCGGACAGCGGGACCATCTCGTACGCCGGCCAGGACCTTCTCGCCCTCTCCGACCGCAAGCGGTGCGCGTTCCGCAACCAGACCATCGGCTTCATCTTCCAGTTCCACCACCTGTTGCAAGAGTTCTCGGCCCTCGAGAACGTCATTGTCCCGGGCATGATCCGCGGAGGCCGTAAAACGCTCCTCCTCGACCGCGCCAGGGAATTGCTCGAAGCGGTGGGTCTGGGAAACAGGCTGCACCATCGTCCGACCGAACTCTCCGGCGGCGAACAACAACGGGTGGCCATCGCCCGCGCCCTAGCCCTCTCTCCCGGCGTGGTCCTCGCCGACGAGCCGACCGGGAACCTCGATCCGGCGACCGGGAAGCGCATCCACGAGCTCCTGCTGACGCTGCAGGCCCGCGAGGGTACGACCCTGATCTTCGTCACCCACAACCGCGAATTGGTCACTCCGAAGACCCGGTTGGTCAGACTCGAACGAGGGGGGCTCGTTGAAGCGTAGGTTGCTTCCCCTGCTCCTCCTCTGCCTCTGGGCGGGTACGGGACTCGCCCAGGAGCAGGTCGATCGGACGCCCGGCGACGGCTCCGACGACGTCTCGGGCGAGGCTTCCTCCGACGAAACCGTCCCCGAACAGGTCGTCCCCCCGCCGGTCATGGCCGGCGATGTCTCTCCCGATCAAGCCTCCCCCGCCGTGGAACTCGAGGAACTCGAGGTCGCACCAAAGCCCTCGGCCCCCCAGCCCTCCGGACCGATCGTGCGGGGCATCGCGGTCGAGGGCAATCGGCGGATCGAGACCGCGGCCATCCTGGCTCGTATCGGTACGACGGTCGGCACGCCGCTGGACCGCCGCCGCCTTTCGGACGACCTCAAGGCCATCTACGAACTCGGCTATTTCGAGGAGGTCGAGGTCCTCGACCACGGTCGGGACGGGGACGCGGACCTGATCCTCAGGGTCGTGGAGAAGCGTTCGATCAAGACCGTGACCTTCCGCGGCAACGAGGAGATCAAGGCCGACGATCTCACCTCGGCCATCGGCACCCAGAAGTTCGGGCTGCTCGATCAGCACACCCTGGCCGAGGACGTGGGCAAGATTCTTCAGAAATACACCGACAAGGGCTATTTCCTGGTCCGGGTCAAACCCGAGATCGCGGACCTGCCCGAGAACCAAGCCGAGGTCGTCTTCGTCATCGAGGAGAACCAACCGCTGGTGATCCGGCGCATCAACTTCGTCGGCAACCACTTCTACACCGAGGACGAGCTGCGCGGCTGGATCGAGACCAAGGAGGGAGGCATCATGGCCCTCTTCCAGGGCATGGGTAGCTCGGTCGGCTCCTACAAACAGGAGCTCTTCGAGATCGACAAGCAACGGCTGTTGTACCAATACCTGCGCAAGGGGTTCGTCAACGTCAAGGTCGCCGAGCCCGAGGTGGCCATCGCCCCGGACCGCAAGGGCCTCTACCTGACCATCCGTCTGGAGGAAGGCGAGCAGTACACGGTCACGAGCATCGATTTCAGCGGGGACCTGATCCGGGACAAGGACGAATTCCACGCCCTCCTGCAGAGCCGGACCGACGAGCTGTTCAACTACGAAGTGATCCAGAAGGACCTCCAGCGTATCTCCTTGGTCTATCAAGACGAGGGGTATGCCTTTCCCAACATCATCCCCCGCACCCACACCAACGACGAACAACACACCCTGCGCCTGGACTTCCAGGTCCAGAAGGGGCTGAAGACCACGGTCGAGCGCATCGACATCCTCGGCAACCACTCGACGCGGGACAAGATCATCAGGCGGCAGATCCTCATCGCCGAAGGCGAGCTGTACCACGCCTCCAAACTGAAGGAGAGCGAGTTCAACCTGCGCAGTCTCGGGTTCTTCAAAGAGGTCAAGATCACGCACAAGACCGGCTCGGCCGAGGATCGCCTGATCCTGCTCGTGGAGGTGACCGAGGAGAACACCGGAACCTTCACCGTCGGAGCGGCGTTCAACACCCTGGAAAACTTCCAGTTCATCGCCCAGATCCAGAAGGCCAACCTCCTGGGTTACGGCTGGACGATCAACCTCAGCGCCCGCATGGGCGGTCGCAGCAAACTGTTCCAGGTCAACTTCGTCGAGCCGTATCTCCTCGACAGCGAGGTTCAGCTCTCCCTGGACGCCTTCAACCAGGAGAACCGGTTCAACGATTTCTCGACCCTGCGCCAGGGCGGGGGCGCGACCCTGGGGTATCCGATCTATCGGCCCTATTACCGGGTCAGCGGCGGGTACAACCTCGAGAACGTCGAACTCTCGAATCTGACCGACTTCCAGAAGAACCTCTTCAAGGACGGGCTCACCAGCGCTGTGGTCCTCTCGGTGTGGAGAGATTCCCGCATTCGCATCAGCATGTTCCAAACCCTCTCCGGCACCTTCACCTCGGCCTCGACCCGGTATGCCGGCACCTTCCTCGGCGGCGACCATTCGTTCGTCGAGTACACGCTCAAGCACCTCCACCACTACCCGGTCTACGACGGCGACCTGCCGCTGATCGGCGGTTCGCAGATCGAACTCCGCAGCCGCCTGCGCTACCTCGCCTCGGTCAACGGCAAACCCGTCCCCCTGCACGAACGGTACTTCCCCGGCGGGATCAACTCGATGCGCGGCTTCGATTTCCGTTCCCTCGGCCCGGCCATCTACGTCGCCTCGGGCGCAGACCCCAACTCCTTCGTGCGCAAGAAGTTCCGCATCGGCGGGAACAAGGAATTCGTCCTCAATCTCGAGTACATCATGCCGCTCTTCCGCGAGCAGAACATCCTCTGGGTGACCTTCTTCGACCT
>MGSU01000034.1:9729-18334 GCA_001799195.1 Deltaproteobacteria bacterium RIFOXYA12_FULL_61_11
TCAACAACGACGAACCGATCAATCCCCTGGAGCTGCGCCCCGCAACGGGCGTAGGTTTGCGCTGGTACTCGCCGATCGGTCCCCTGCGTTTCGAATGGGGCTTCCCGCTGGACCGCCGCGACGACGAGCGCTCCATGGTCTTTGAATTCAGCATCGGCACGCCGTTCTAAAACAGGCGTAGCACCGCAATTCTTCAGTCTTAACGAGGTAAGGGGTCCTGTCACCTCTCACCCCCACCATGCTCATCCTTGCGCGTGGCGGGGGACCCCCGTCGGTGCCACCCCCAACGTAGAGACAATCAACCTGCAATCCACTCAAGACTGAAGGTATTCGTAGCACCGCGAAAACTCCTTGCATTCCCGGGCGGGATCCGGTCCTATGGGTTGACCCGGAGATGCACAATCGAGATGCTCGTGCAGGAACCTCTTTCCACCCGTCGGCCCTCGGTGCTCATCGCCGAACGCGAACGCCTCATCGCCATGGAACTGGCCCACCAACTCGAAGACAGGGGTTACAACGTCTGCGCCATTACCTCGTTCGGGCAAGATGCTCTTTTCCTCGCACAGCAATGCCGCCCCGACCTCTTGGTGCTCGACGTCCTGCTCGGTGACGGCATGTCCGGCCGGGACGTGGCCCGCGCGATCAATACCCAACGCACCACTCCGGTGGTCTTCCTCTCGACCTGGAGCGACCAGCAAATCGACCACAGCGGCCTCCTGAGCTGTTGGTGGCGCTGTCTCCTCAAGCCTTTCACCGCCGAGGACCTCGCCGCCAGTCTGAACGAGCTCACCCTCGGAGGAAATTCCACTTAGTCTTCGAACTCGTTGTATTTCTTTGACGATCCATAGGCCTTCTCTACCGGGTACTTCCGCTCGTTGAGCTCCAGTTTTCGGAAGGCGCACTCGAGGGGGTCCAGACCGAGGCCGTGGCAGAAGTTGAACAGGTGGAGGACGATGTCGCCGACCTCCTCCCCGATGCGCGCCACGAGTTCCGGTGAGGGGCAGCGGCTCTCTTCTTCCTTCTGCCACATGAACAGTTCGAGAAGCTCATTGGCCTCGACCGAGAGTCCGATCGCCAGGTTCTTCGGCGCGTGGAATTGATCCCAGTTCCTGGCCTCCACGAAGGCGCGGAGTTTCCGGTCGAGTTCCTTCAGGCGTTCCATGCAAGGCCCTCCCCGAGAAGGATGACGAGCTCGGCGGCGCCGAGAGTGGCCAAACGTCGGCTCAGCGCCTCACGAGCACGGTGGCTCGGGCTTCGAAGAGCTCTGCGGGCGGGTTGTGCAAGGTGGTCAGCACGAACGTACCGCGCAGGGATTGCACTGACTGGACCGTTCCCTCGACCGTCCGCAGGAAGAGCTGTCCCGCCTCTTCGGTCACGACCGTCACGGCGCGGCCGACCTCGCGATCGAGAACCTCGACCTTCTCGTGCCGCGCCTCGGGCTTCAGCACGAAAAGGTTTCCCTGAGCATCGAGAGCATAGTGCGAGGTCCTGAAACGCCACCCACCCTCGGGAAGCTCATAGGGATCGGGCCGGGTGGTCTGGTGCTCGTCGAGAAAATACATCCCTCCCGAGGAGGTCCGCACGAAGACGTAATGTCCCTCCCGTCCCGGCAACTCGAGCGTCGAGGACTCGACGATGCTCTCCCCGCGAGGAAGCTCGAACACGCTCAGGTCGAGCCTCGGTTGTCCGCTTTCGACCTCCCGGAGGTAGCGCAGGGAACGCCCGTGGTACGGCAGGAACATCGGGATCGCCTCGAACCTCGTCTGCTCGGAGGTCACCGCGAATATGCCGCGCTGATGAGCGTCCGGCTTCCGGCCTTTGACAATCGCGGCGCCGAGCAACACCGAGTGCGTGTCCTCCTCGGGAACCTCGAGGTCTCCCTCCACGGGTTGGAAGGTCTCGCCCTGATCATTCCACAGATAGTAGAGGCCGTCCTCGGTCTTCCCGTAACTGCGGCCGTCAAAGGAACCGATCTGGACGAACCGCACGCCCTCGGGTGACTGCCGCTTGCTGACGAGGGTCTCGGACGTGGTGTCGGTCGTGCGATAGTAATAGAGGCGTCCTAGCTCGTCGAGGGCATAGCGATACGCGTCCTTGACCGTGTTGGAGATGTAGACGAACCGCCGCCCTTCCGGCGGCACCATGGCCGAACGCAGCCCTGCACCGTCCTTGCCGACGTAGTAGATACGGCCGTCGGAACCGAGGCCGAACAGGGTCTTGTCCATCATCCTGATCTGCACCAGTTCGACTCCGGGCGGAACGACAAAATTGGCCGTGCTGTAGTAGGTCCTGCCCTGTTCATCCTGCGCGGTGACGAGATGCGGTTTCTCCTTCTGCTGTTCCCACTGCCCGAGCCTGACGGAACGGGGAGCGACGAAGCGGTTCTCGTCCTCGAAGAACCCCCGGAAGACGAAGTTCGGCGTGGTGTCCGTCGGACGATGCTTGTTCACCTCGACATTGATGGTGTGGGCATCGGCCGCGGCGAGGAGCTGCTCGAGCAGCTCGGTGGTCCGTGGGACGAAATCGGCAAAATACGCGATGTCGGCAGTCCCTGCCGCGTCCATGGTCCGGCCGGTCTTGCCCTTCTTCCTGGCCTCGGCCAGGATCGGCGCCGCATACTTGGAAAAACTGTCGCAACTCTCCAGCACGAGCAGGGCATAGTGTTGCCCCCCGAGAGGTGCCCTGCGTTCGAGGTCCTTTTGGTCGTTCAGGCCGAGTTGAAGATGGAGGTCCTCGAACTCCTCCGAGAACTTGTACTTCCCGCTCTGGTAATTGGAGTGCCCGTGGAACATGGTCAGGTCCGCGTTGGCGAGGCCCATGGCGAAGTTGGCCAAGTTGCGTTGCCCGTGGAGCTTCTTGCTGCCCGTGGCCGTGGTGACCACCCGGGCGAGGAGGGGAACCCCCTGGAACGAGAACTCCTTCCAGAACCAACGGGGATTCTCGGTGCCGGGATAGGCGGTGAAACCGAGCTGGTCCCGGAGGGCCGTGCGCAGGGCATCCATGTAGGCCCCCGATTGGTTGTCCAGCGTTCCGCCGGAAATCGCCACATCGAAATACCCGTCCATGAACATCAAGGCATAATAGGGCGTCTGGTCGGGGACCTTGTTGGTCCCGAAGGAGAATGAGAGCTTGGTGCGCAAGTGGGTGAGCCGCGCCAGGTGGGGGTGACTGTCGAAGAGCTCTTGCTTGAGCGCCGGGGCCTCGGGCACTTCTGCCAGGACCCGTTCGTGCAACTCGCTGAGGACATAGTACGGGGTCGGCAAGGACCAGTACAGCAGCAGGACCGTTCCCGCCAGAGCGCGCAGGGCAACCGGATCCTTGGCCGCAGTGAAACGCTCGGCGAGGTCGCCGACGTAATCGGCCAACTCCAGGACCGCGACGAAGCCCTTCTGCTCGTCATAGCGGCTGCCGAACCCCCCGAGATAGCCGGTCTCGTCCTTCACGAAGGTCTCGTAGAGGCCGTGCGGCCAGCGATAGAGCAGCCGACCGTCCGGCAAGGTCCGAAAATACTCCCGGCCGAGGCGAACCGTCTGGTTTTTGCTCGGCAAGGCATCGAGCTGCAAGGGGGCGAGCAACGTCAAGACGCTGAGGGCGAGGAGCGCACAACGGATCATGTCGACCTCCGGGGTACGACTGGTCTTTCGAGACCACTAACAGAGCGGCAGAGCGAACTCAAGCACGCTTTCGGTCATCCGCAGTCAGCCGTTCGAACTCGCCGAGCAGCCGGGAGAATCTCGCCACCGTGTTCTCGACCGGCCTCGGGGTCGTCATGTCGACCCCGGCCGCCTTGAGGATGGCGATGGGGTGATCCGAACCGCCCGCGGAGAGGAACCCCAGGATCTTGCCGCGCGTGGCCGCCTGGTCGTGTTCCAGCAGGGCAAAGAGGTCGTGGGCTGCCGAGATCGAGGTAGCGTACTTGAAGACGTAGAAATCGTAATAGAAGTGCGGAATACGCATCCAGCCCATCTTCACGTCGTCGTCGAGCACGAAATCCGGGCCGAAATATTTGGTGAGCCCGCGGCCCCACAGGTCGTCGAGGTATTCGTGGTCGAGGGCCTCGCCGGCCTCGGCCCGTTCGTGTACCGCCAATTCGAATTCGCTGTACATGGTTTGGAAGTACAACGTCTTGACGATGTTGGAGAGATAGCTGTCGAGGTACGAAAGCTTCTCGCCCGGGTCAGAGGTATGGTCGATGAGATGGTTCACCAGCAAGGTCTCGTCGAGCGTCGAGGCGACCTCGGCACAGAAGATGTCATACCCCGCATTCACATAATGCTGGGCCTTATTGCTGAAGTACGAATGCAACGAATGCCCCAGCTCGTGGGCCAGGGTGCACAGGTCCTCGAACTCATCTTGGTAATTGAGCAGGATATAGGGCACGGTGTCGTAACAACCCGAGGAATAGGCCCCACTGCGCTTGCCCTTGTTCGGGAAGACGTCGATCCAGCCCTCTTCGGGAGAAAGGGCCACCTCGAGCGCCGCCACGTATTCCTGGCCGAGCACTCCCAGAGCCGCCACGAGATGCCCACGGGCCTGGTCGTAAGGGAACCTCGCCTCGGGTCTCTGCGAGAGCGGTGCATAGAGGTCGTGCCAGTGAACCCCGTCGGAGAGGCTCAGCAACTCGCGACGCAGGTGGACGAAACGGTGCAGGGGTTCGAGGTTTGCCCCTACCGTGCGGATCAGGCCGTGGAACACTTCGGCCGGGATCGCCGCGGAGAAGAGCGAGGCCTCGAGACAGCTCGGATACCGGTGTACTTCCTGGTGGAACTGGTGCGCCTTGACCTGGGCCGAGAGCGTGTAGGTCAGGGTATTGCGGATGCGCCCGAAGGACGCCAGATAGCGCCGCAACCAGCGCTCGCGCAGCGTACGATCGGGATGGCGCAAGGCCACGGTGTAACGGGCGTGAGACACCTCGTGCTCCGTCCCCTGCTCGTCGACGAGCGGTTCGAAGCTCTGATCCGCATCATGGGCCACGTTGTAGATGTTGCCCGGAGCCATGGTCAGCTCCGCGGCCATGGCCGCTATCCGTTCTTCCTGCTGCGACAGGGTGTGCGGCCGGGCGCGTTGGATGTCGAGCAACGAGAACCGGTAGGGAGCGAGGCCGGGGGTGGCGGCCAACCAGGTCCCGAGCACCTCGGGCTCGAGGGCCAGGATCTCGGGGTTGAGGAAGGACAGGGTTTGTTCGAGCCTGGCGTGCAACCCCTGCGAGCGGCCCTCGAGGGCTTGGTACCGGGTCACCCTGGCGTCCCCGTCGTGCCGCATGTGCGCGTAATTGTGCAGCTTCTCGACCTCCCGCCCCACCTCGGTCATGAGGTCGAGGAAGGCGAGCAGGGTAGC
The DNA here is from genome assembly GCA_001799195.1 of Deltaproteobacteria bacterium RIFOXYA12_FULL_61_11. Lineage (GTDB taxonomy): Bacteria > Bdellovibrionota_F > JAHFAK01 > YA12-FULL-61-11 > YA12-FULL-61-11 > YA12-FULL-61-11. The sequence goes on from MGSU01000034.1 coordinate 15,067, forward strand.
GGCGTTCTCGGCCAAGCGCCCGCGATAGGCCTCCAGCTCTGGCAGCCGGTCCTCGATCGTCCCGAAGGCCCGCTCCCAGGCCTCGTCGTCCGCGTAGATGCGCTCCAGCTTCCACTGGTAACGCGGGTCGAGTTCCTTCCGTTCCCTGGTCGTCTGGCTCATGCGGGGACCTCCTGGCACGCTCGCTCCCGGCCTCATACCTCAGGCAGGACCAGGGAGCAAGGATTCTGGTCGACGACGATCCTTCAGTCTTGGTTGTGGGGTAAGGGGTCCTGCCGCCACACCGACGCCGCTGCTTCGTGCGCGTCGCATGGAGGTCGGCCTCCCTGCCGCCACCACCGTTGCTCTCTGCATCCTGCAGCAACGGTAGGTCGGCATCCCTGCCGCCACACCGACGCCGCTGATTCGAAAAAAGACTGAGCCGATCTCTCGGCTGTCTTTCAAGCGCCGCGCGAAGAGGGCCGAGGTGCGCCCGCTGGTTGACCGTCACCGGTCTGCATTGCTATCCTTACGACCTCAAAGCCTGCTTTTAGGTGTGGAGTGAGTGGGGTTCGGAGTGCTGCAAAAATCGCTGCAGAAGCTAAGTCCAACGAGGAGTGGGTTCGCGATCTTGCTGCTCTGGCTGGCCCTGCTCGGTTGTCGACTGGAGGAGAACCCGGATCGCTCCTCGACCGTAGATGGTGAGGAACAAGCCACGAAGGACCCCAGCCTCACCGCAGAGGGTTCTCAGGACCCTCTGCAGGTCGAGGATGGTGGATGGGAGCAGGTAGAGCAACCGCCCGTAGATTCCTCTGATGCCTCGGACGAGGATCAGGGAGCCGAAAACCCTTTTTCGGGTTCTACCGAGGGAGAGCCGACGGACGCTGTGGCCCAGGATGGGGAGCTTTCGGAGGACAGCGGTGATCCGGTCTTGAGTGATCTCATCGACAAGGAACTCGTGCCCGCCCCCCTGGTGCAGGTACCCCAGGAACCGACGAGTGCCTTCGAGGGGTTGGGAAGCTGTGCAGCCTTTGCCGGGCTCGATTCCATTGCCCTGCGCTTCGTTTTCGATACCAATCAGCCCATCTCTATAGCCGGGAGCGCATTGCTCGATACTGCCCGGGCAGGGCAAGCGGGGTTGAACCTTTCCGGATACAGTCACCGCTGCAACGGCGACTATTCGATGACCTTCGAGGGGGAGCTTGAGGAGGTCGCGCTGGGTTGTGCCTTTTCCTTCGACCTGAACGGTCTGTCTTGCCGCTGTCAGATCCTCGATACGGGCATGTCCTGCGGGGAAACGGGACATGCCATTGCCGAGATAGGGGATGGCCGGATCCAGGTCGAGGGAGAGGACTTCTTTCTCTTCGGAACGCATTATTACCCGCTCTTCTACGAATCGGGGACCAGTTGGTTGATCGAGCTGGCCCGGGATCCGGAGAAAGCGGAGAAACTGGAGGCGGTGAAGCGCGATCTCACCAAGATCCGGAACCTTACGCTCAACCACGTCACGGTAACCTGGCACAACTTCCGGTATCCCGAGGAACTCCCAGAGTATTGCACGGGGTTGCAGCTGTTCCTGGAGGCTGCGGAGGAATTCAAGCTAAAGGTCACGCTCCAAACCATCCCCTTCAGCGCCGTCTGGAACCCGAACCCAAAGGGGGCCTGGAAACTCTACGAGGGCAACGAGGAAAAACTCGCGAACCTCTTGCAGAGCTGTTATCTCCAGGGCTACCGCCAGCTCATCGGGTACATGCTGGAACAGGAACCCACCTTCGAGCTGGAGGAACAGGAAATGGATCTCGATAAACGGGTGCGGAACTGGGCCGAGGTCAAGGATGCCTGGGTGAGCTGGGTTGAGGATCGCTACGGAACGACGGAAAATTTCGCCACGGTGACCGGCGTTGCTTTCACTATGGTCCCGACGGATGGGGTCCTGTGCCCCGAAAGCGATCCCGGGACCGGGGCCGATCCTCTCGTGGCCAACTACCGCGCCTTTCTGACCTGGTTCCTGAGCAAGAGGCTGGCGACTTCGGTGTGGGGCCTGAAGGCGCTGGACGACACCAGGATCATCTATTACGAGACGGGCAAGAGCGGAGGGGACATCCCCTCCGTCTGCCGCTACCTCAACTGGAATCCGCGCTACCTGACAAAGGACGTGGACATGGTCAGCTTCGATTCTTACAACCTCCTGGGAGGGCAGAACCGCGTGTACGTCAATGGCAACATCGACGTAAGTTACATGAACGAGGGGTTCTTTCTCTTCTCGTACTTCAAGACGACCCGGCCCCTGATGATCGGCGAATACGGCTACGATGTCCTTTCCGAAACCCATAGCGAAACGACCAAGTCGCTGACCAATCAGAAACTCGTTTACGAGAAGTTCTTCTCCCTGGCCAACGAGGCAGGCCTGGCAGGGCTCTCCAACTGGTGGCTGATCGGTCGGGCACTGGTGGAGACCAGGACGAGCGATTTCGGTGTGCTGCGTGAAGACGACTACACGGGCAGACCGGCGGTCAGCTCGATGAAGGCTTTCGAGCACGTGGACGGGGTCAAGACCTGTAACAAGGCCCTGGTGGTGGACGAAGACGAGTTCACCAGCGAGACCGCCTTCTACCTGAAGCACCGCGACGACTATCGCCAGAAATGTCCCGTGGGCGGCTTGCCAAAGGTGGTGACCAGGTGCAGCGGGATCACGTCGAAAACGGATGATTCCGCGAAGTACAAGTGGGCCTGCCAGGGATGCACGGAGAGCCACGGAGCGAACGCGGCGATTTGCTCGGGACATTCTCGGCGGTGTGAGTTGAAGTGCTTCAAGTCCGAGATCATGAAGATCGGTGCCGACAGAATCGTCGTCGCCAATACCGGTGAGGGAACCTGGAAAGACAATGTGAAGTTGAAGGTCGGGACGCAATTCTTCGATCTTCCCTCCGAGGTCGAGATGAACGGCAAAGTCATCATCCAAGGCCACGAGATGGAGAGCGCGAGGGGCGAGGTGGTCATGGTGCTCGACGACAGGGAATTCGGAGAGCGGGGCGAGAAACCCTGATCCTTATCATTATCTCTGCCGAGGTTTATGAAGTGTGGAAACTATAAATCATATTGTTAAAATAGAAGAAATTGCATCGGCTTTGGGGTGCTTTCACGATGGACATGTCCAGTTCCTCGGATCTCGGTCTCAGCAGCTCTACCTCGAAGTCAACGGTTGCTTTGACCCTTATGATTCGCCTGACAATAGGAAATCATGCTGTCTGGTCTTCATCGATTATCGAGAAGATTCGCTGAGGCTGGA
>MGSU01000035.1 GCA_001799195.1 Deltaproteobacteria bacterium RIFOXYA12_FULL_61_11
CTGGACCCGGCAGATCGTCTTCGAGCGTCTCAGCCTGGCACGCGAACAGCTCCCGCCAGGCGTGGAGCCCGAACTCGGCCCGCTCTCGACCGGCCTCGGCGAGATCCTCCAGTACACCCTGGAAGGAGAAGGCAAGAGCGCGATGGAGCTGCGCACGGTCCAGGACTGGATCGTCGCACCCCTGCTCAAGCCCATCCCTGGAGTGAACGAGGTCAACAGTTTCGGCGGCGAGGTCAAGCAGTACCAGGTGCTGATCTCGCCCGAGAAGCTCCTCAAGTATGACCTCACGGTGAACGAGGTCGTGGAGGCCGTCGAGCAGGGCAACGCCAACGCCGGCGGCGGTGTCGTCGTGCGGGGCTGGGAGCAGCTCTACCTGCGCGGCGTGGGTCTGATGAAGGACATCCCCGACATCGAGCGCATCGTTCTCAAGTCCAAAGACGGGTCTCCCGTCTACGTCCGCGACGTCGCCGACGTGGTGATCGGCGCCGAGCCCCGGCAGGGGGCTGTTTCTCGCGACGGCCAGGGCGAGGCCGTGGCCGGCATGATCATCATGCTCAAGGGTGCGAACTCCGAGGACGTGGTCAGCCGGGTCAAGGAGTCGATCGGGAAGATCCGGAGCACGCTGCCCGAGGGTGTGAAGCTCAACGTCTTCTATGACCGAACCTCGCTCATCGAGGCATGCATCAAGACCGTGGTCGACGCGCTGCTCGAGGGCGGCATCTTTGTCATTCTCATCCTCTTCCTCTTCGTCGCCGAGTTCCGGACCGCGCTCATCGTCGTGTTCTCACTGCCGCTGACCTTCCTGGTGAGCTTCATCCTCATGGGCTCGGCGGGCATCAGCTCGAACCTCATGAGCCTGGGAGGTCTCGCGTTCTCCGTCGGCATGGTGGTCGACGGGTCCATCGTGGTCGTCGAGAACATCCGGCGGCATCTCGCGCACCGGACCGAGAAGGAGCACAAGCGCCGCATTGTGGCCGAGGCGCTCGTCGAGGTCGCAAAACCGGTCGCCTTCTCAATCCTCATCATCGCCATCATCCTGGTGCCGCTCTTCACGCTCCAGGGTATCGAAGGCAAGATGTTCGCCCCGCTCGCTGCGACGATGCTCCTCGCCATGCTGGTCTCGCTCGTCGTTGCGTTGACCGTCATTCCCGTCCTCTCCGACGTCTTCCTCAAGCAGGTCCCCGAGAAGGAGTTCGGCTTCATCCACCGCTTCCACCGAGCCTACGTGCGACTGCTCGGCCGCGCGGTGCGACACCCGGCCGTAACGCTCGGGAGCTCGGGCGGGGTACTCGTCGCTTCCCTGGCGCTCCTGCCGTTCATGGGCACCACGTTCATGCCCGAGCTCGATGAGGGATCGATCGCCGTAAACGTGGTGCGACTCCCGAACGCGTCGCTCGAAGGCTCGGTGAAGGTTGCGACCTTCCTCGAGCAGCGCCTGCTCATGTTTCCCGAGGTCGACACCGTGGTGAGCAAGACGGGCAGGGCCGAGATCTCGGAGGACCCGATGGGCCCGGAGCAGACCGATATCTTCATCATGCTCAAACCCCGCAAGCAGTGGGGCACGGGCCGAGACAAGCCCGAGCTGGTGGAGGCCATCCAGAAGGAGCTCGCCCAGCTCCCGGGCCTGCGCTTCTCGTTCTCGCAGCCGATCGCGTTGCGCGTGAACGAGCTCATCTCGGGCGTGAAGAGCGACCTGGCCGTCAAGGTCTTCGGCCCCGACCTCGAGGTGCTCGAACAGTTTGCCGACCGCGCTGCCACGACCCTGAGTGGCATCGAGGGAGCGCGGGACGTGAAGGTCGAGCAGGTGTCCGGAATGTCCCAGCTCGACGTGGTCATCGACCGCGAGGCCGTGGCAAGGCACGGTCTCACGATCGGGGACGTCAACGCCGTCATCGAAACGGCCGTCGCGGGCAAGCAGGCGACAACCTTGATCGAAGAGCAGCGTCGGTTCGCGGTCGTCGTGCGATTCCCCTTATCAGCTCGCGGCGACCTCCCGGAGCTCGAGCGCCTGCTGGTCATGGCTCCTGACGGCGAGCACGTGCCGCTCTCGCAGATCGCCGACTTCCAAGTCGTGGAGGCGCCCGCGCAGGTGAGCCGCGAGAACGGCATGCGGCGAGTGGTCGCCGAGGCGAATATCCGCGGTCGCGACCTCGGCGGCTTCGTGAGCGAGGTTCAGCAGAAGCTCGCGCCGCTCGTGAAGGAACTCCCGTCCGGCTACTACGTCGAGTACGGCGGTCAGTTCGAGAACCAGCAACGCGCCATGCGCCAGCTCGCCCTCGTGGTGCCGATCGCGCTCCTCCTCATCATGGTGCTGCTCTACCTGGCGCTCGGGTCCATCTGGAACGCGCTGCTGGTGCTCCTCAATCTCCCGTTCGCGCTCGTCGGCGGGGTGGTTGCGGTGGTCGCCTTCCAGATGCCGGTCTCGGTATCGGCGGCAATTGCCTTCATCGTACTGCTCGGCGTCGCGGTCCAGAACGGCGTCGTCCTCGTGGCCTTCTTCCGCCAGCTCCAAGAGCAGGGAGAGTCCGTGGCCGACACGGTCCTCAAAGGCTGTGACCTCAGGTTCCGCCCGCTGCTCATGACCGCTCTCACGAGCTTCATCGGCCACCTGCCGATGCTCTACGCGACCGGTTCCGGCGCGGACATCCAGAAGCCGCTTGCAGTCGTGGTCATGGGTGGACTCATCACCTCGACGTTGCTCACGCTCATCGTGCTGCCGACGATTTACTCACTGTTCGCGAAGCGTTTCGCTCCTGCCTAGAACATTACCTAGAACTAGTCACCGAAAAACTGGTCTGGAATAGGGGTCAGTCTTTTTTCGACGCGTCGGGGTGGCGGCAGGGATGCCGACCACCATGCGACGTGCAGGAGGCAGCGGCGCCGGAAGCAGCGAGGCTCAGTGCCCGAGCGGTGGCGAGAGCTTTTCCGCAGCTCATTTCATTATTGCAGCGCTAAGTTCGGCGAGCGGGATCGGGTTGTTGCGTAGCATTTCAAGAAGGTCGGTACGTTCGAGTAGTTTAACTTCATTGTGCGTGGCTTGTTGTTTGGCAGTACCATTAAAAGTCTGATTGGTCACCGCAACCTTTTTGAAGGACAATGCCGGGTGCTTGGTATGATAGGCTGCCTCACCGGCTACAACATCTTTGATTGCTTCCCAACCCATTGCACACTCATCGCTTGATGATTTGCATTGAATCAATAGCCCATTGTTTTCTTTATAGGCAATGAGATCAATGCCTCCATCTCCACCAAATTTTGGGGTCTGAAACACCTGCCAGCCCTGTTTGCCCCATAGGAGGACGCAGAATTTTTCAAAGACATCACCGAGGATGCGATCGAGATCTGCTTCTTCGATGGGCTTGGCATCTTCGACCAGCGTATCACTACCGGGTGTGTCGAGGCCTTCGGTAAATTCATCAATGCTGAGTTCCAAGCCGCCGTTGAGCATATCATCAGCGAGAGCGCGTTTACTCGAGAGGAGTGTATCGAGTTTCTCTTCGAAGGTAGTGAAGTCATCAGCGACAATCGTAGGGTAATGCACATACACACATTTCGTTTGACCAATGCGGTAGGCGCGATCGGTTGCCTGGTTCTCGACTGCTGGGTTCCAGGCCCGAGTATAGTGGATGACGTGATTGGCCGCCTGAATGTTCATGCCGAAACCCACGGCTTTTGGCGAAAGAATGATGCAATTGTAGCCCTGCTGGTGCTGGAAAGCATCGATCTTGGCTTGCCGTCCTGCAGTTGCGCCGGGGCCTGCCTTGTCGTCTCCGTTCACAATTGCTGGTCGGAGCCGGGTATGCACACCAATCGCGTGTTGAAGATAGAGTTGTAACTCTCTGAACTCGGTGAAGATAATGGCCTTTTCCTGTTGGTTTCGAATACTGTCGAGGGTGTTCAGCAACCAACGTAGTTTTGGGGATTCATTGCAGAGGATATCAAGGTTGCGGCCTAGATCAAGGGTTAGTCCGGGCTCACACGGTGCCGCGCAGATACTGCGAAATCGGTGTAAAAGACCCAGTATCGCGGCACCTTTTTGGCGTAGATCCGTTTCCTTATTCCGGCTCTCTGAATAGTCGCGTATCGCAAGTTGGTACAGTAGGCGTTGTCGGGGGGAGATCGTTAGGCGTCGGCAAGCCGGCTCGTTATTTTCGATCTTTGGTGGAAGATCTTTCGCAACATCGGTCTTCATCCGCCTGAGCACGAAGGGTTCGATGAGGCTACGTAGTTTAATAACCGCGGCTTTTTCTTCTTCGGATTGAGCTTCGATGGGGCGGCGATAGGACCGGCTGAACTCACTCAAGGAGCCAAGATAGCCGGGTTGGATGAAGTCAAACAGACACCAGAGGTCGGCGAGCGAATTTTCGACCGGGGTTCCGGTACAGGCGATCTTGAAACGGGCTTTCAGCGATTTTGCCGCGTGGGTAATGAGGGTGCCGGGGGTTTTGATTTTCTGCGCTTCGTCACAAACGATCAGGTCGAAATTGATCCTGGCCAAGGAAAATTCGTAATTACGTAGGGTTTCATAGTTGGTCAGGATGAGGTCGTAGGGCTCTTGCCAACCCGGTTGCAGCAACTTGGTGATTTTTTGAGAACGGAGGTCGGCATCAATGTTGGAAAGAGGGACCCGAAAAGATGAAAGGGTGTTGCCATAAAGGCTGAGCACCCGCAGGGAATCGGACATAAAAAACTTCTCGGTTTCTTGAAGCCAGTTTTCCAGCAGGGCAACTGGGGCGACAACAAGACAGGGGTTTGTACTACCTCGCTCATAACGCAACCAGTGAATGAAGGCGAGGAGTTGCAGAGTTTTGCCCAGGCCCATGTCATCAGCCAGGATACATCCGCGAAGAGCCTCTCGGGGGTCCCCAGAAGCCTTGGTAAGTGACCAGAGCGCTTGTAGCCAGGCCAAACCGGACCGTTGATGGGGTTTGAGCGGGAGTTCTTCACGAAGTGTTTGGGGGAGCTGCGGCGGCGGCAGGAGACCGTGTTTGGTCTGGGTGAGGAGATCTCCCAAAGCTTCGCGATAATCGATGATCTCGATATTCTGGCGAAGCAACAACACCGAGGTGCCCTGCGTGGTAGTTGGTTCACTACTGTTCTTTTCCTCAGGCGTTGGGGGAGGTTCAGGGATTGGGTGCTTTCCTTCTACGACTCTTTGGAGTGTGGCACTGAGTTGCTGAGCCGAAGCGATGACTTCTGCAAGGGGGAGAATTACACCAGGGGCTTCGGGCAGTTCGATACTGGATTTGCCCTGTTCGGCAGCAATGTTTGCAGTATTGAGGATGGCTTCGATACGAGCTGAAGATAAGGGAAGGAACATCGGACTATCGGCACCGCTCGGGGTGATCGAAATCCCGACCAAAATATTCTCTGGCACCCAATCACCTGTGAGACTTTTCCGGGCAATAAACGGGGTGGCGATGGGCCGGAACGTACCAATGCCTTCCACTCGCTGGCTGTACGAGGAAAGGTCGAGAATTTCAGCGGCTTCGAGGGTAAAAACCCGCCTGCACCACTGATTGAGTGTGTACTGGAGTTGCTGGAACTGGGATTCTGCATCACCACGGAGTTCGAGTTCATACCCTTCCCAGACGCAGAAAAGCTTGTTGGCCGCAAGCTTTCTACCGAGTTCCTCGAGAAATGTCCGCAGGTGTAGTGGTGTACCTAAAACGAGTTCAATGCTTTCTCCAGTCGGGTCGGCGGTGTCCGGCCAGAGTTGAAGTACCACCTTGTCGATACCCCGTTCGTTGCGAAGGACCTTGTGGGAAAAAGAGAAGAAATCGATGCCCGCTTCTTTCCTCGCCTGTTCGAACCGTTCAGCACCGATTTTCGCGTCTCGTCTAACCGTCACAGAAAAGATGCCGCGTTGCGACAAGTCTAGGAAAAGATGAGACGAAGGGGAGCATGA
>MGSU01000036.1 GCA_001799195.1 Deltaproteobacteria bacterium RIFOXYA12_FULL_61_11
AATTCCCTAGGAACGCTCCCTCTTAGCACACCTGGGCAAAAAAAGCACGCCATTTTCGAGGATTATTGTAACCAACCAGTCTTGGGTGAATTGCAGATTGTTCTAATCACCATCCATATTGGGGTGGCGCCGACGGGGGACCCCCGCCACGCGCAAGCATGAGCATGGTGGGGGTGAGAGGCGACAGGACCCCTTACCCCACCCAAGACTGAATGCTTACGGAGTATTTACCCCATCTGGCGCGGTGTGTCGTTTCGGGTTCTCGTCGAGGCGGGGACCGTCATGCTCCACTGCTCGGTCTTGAACCGGCGGCTGGTCGTTTTTCAGCTCTGTGTTGACGAGGGGGCCTGGTCAGCCCTGGACCTCGGGATTCTTCCAGCCATTGAGGGAACCGTCGTCTTCGTACCAGTCGATCCGTTCGACCTCGAGCTCGAGGACCTCGAACTCTTGGTCCGAGGAACTCTTGTAGTGTTGGTGGAGAATGGGCTCGGCCTCGAACAGTGCGGCCCGAAGGGAAGGTTCGTCGCGGAAGACGGTCCGGCCGTGCACGAAGCGGAGAAAACCTTGGTCGTCGGTGACGTAGAAGGAAAAGGCCGGGTTCTCTCGCAGGGCGGTCATTTTACGGCTGGAACGATCGGTGTGGGTGTAGAGCCGGTCACCGAGAGACGTGATCGTCATCGGACGAACGGTCGGGAGCTTGTCGCTGGTGACGGCGAAAGGGACGATCGGACGATGCCGGAGATAATGCTGAAGTTCTTGCAACATGGTCGAGCTCTCCTTCGCGGTGGACGTGTTGTCGCCGAGGTACCGGTGACGGTGGCAAGAGGTGCCTCGATCGACGTTCCACCATAGGTACCGAGGTAACCCTTGGCAAGGGAGTACGGTAGGAGAAGGCACTTCTCAATGGAGGTAGGGTGCTACTCGAGGTCGAGCGAGGCTCGAACGAAAGAACTTTGAAGAGGGGATCAGCGTGAGACGGGAAGGTCGAGGGAGAGGCTCAGGTGCTCAGAGTCACCAAGCCGGGATGGCGATGCACTCGTCGTTCGGACCGCACTCGGGAACCTTGGCGAAGACGGCCTTGGCGCCCAGACCGAGCTTGGCTTTCTTGGCTGCGAGCTTGGCCTTCAGGTTTTCTTCGGCCTTGAGCTGGGCTTCGATGATCTTCTTGGCGACCATCTCTTCCTTGACGTGCAGATAGTCGACGCCTTCCTTGATCTTGGTGCCGACGAACACGATCACGTCTTGCAGCAGCTTGTTGAAGAGGGCGTTGACGCCGAGGATGAAGGAGGCGACCTTGATGTTGATCTGCAGGAAGCCTTCGGTCATGCCCTTGTAGAACTTCGACAGGTCGGTCATGCCCTTGTAGACAAAGGCCATGACGCTACCGTAGGCGGCGGCCAGGGCGATACCCGTGGCCACGACGATCTTGGCCGCGATGGTGGCGACTTGGTCGGCGATCTCGAGGGCGAAGATCTGGATGTTCAGGCCGGCGATCTTGGCAAAGTTAGCCATGATCTGCAGGGTATGCTCGACCATGTCCATCCCGAGGATGAGCATCGAGTCCCCGATCTTCATGGTCTGGTCGATGGCGATGACCACGGTCTGCGCGATGGTCTCGAGCACCATATCGACAGCGGCGCCCCAGATGATGACGAACTTGAGGCCGGTGGCGGCGGTGTCTTTTACCATGGTCCAGCTCTTCTCGAGGGTGTTCTTGACCACCTTCTTGGAGACGATCATGACGCGCTCGCCGATCTGCGGAGCGGCTTTGCCCTCGTCGAAGGTCAAGAGGTCGTCACCAACCTGATCCTTGAAAGCCTTCGACCACTTGGTCACGAGGATGCAATCCTCTTGCGGGAGAACCGACGTGGCGTACGCGGTTCCGGTCAGGAACAACACGATCAGAATACCCAGGATCTTCTTCATAGCTCTCTCCTTTTGAAGAAGTTGAACAAGGGGGTAACCAAGTGGAATGGGTACTCCAAGTCCAGTGGGGATGTCAAGAGCAATGTGCACATTATTTTTACGCGTGTTTCCTTGACCTGGTGCGACAACAAGGTCTCTGCTCCCCAGCGTTTGTGGGTTTGCCTTGCCAGAGCGGTGGTGGACTTGGTAGTATCACACCCCAGCAGGAATCCGGTCTATGAGAAGTTGTTCTACAAGGGCAGGCAGAGCGAGAAGAGGATGAACCGAGACCGCCACCAGGGCTGCGAACCGAATTCCCGGATCCTCGGAGGGGCGGTACCGTCGGTGTTGCAGACGGGTCCCTCTCTATGCGCGTTGTCCTGCGCATTGCGTCGTCCCCGCTTCAGGTGGGCTAGATGGGTGGGGCTATGAAGAAGCCAGGAAAGACCCAGATCACGGTTACGTCAACCCCCTTGCGCGTCCGCGAACGGCCTGAGCTCGAGAGCACTCCGTATCTCATCGCCACCGCCGGCGTGCTCCAGAACCGTATCTTCTACCTGCCGCCGGAGCGGGTACTCACCCTCGGGCGGTCCGAGGATTCGTTCCTCCAACTCGAGGATGAGCAGGTCTCGAGACGGCATTGTCTGCTCGAACGCAAGGGGGATACGGTCTTCTTGCGCGATCTGAACAGCACCAATGGTACTCAGGTCAATGGAGAGCGCATCGTCGAAGTGGCTCTGCGCGATGGGGACCGCCTCACGGTGGGCGGCTCGCAGTTCACCTTCCAGGTGCCGACCACGGTCGGAGGCGCCGCGCCCGGCCTCAGCCTCAAATCCCACGCCTATTTCGAACAACGGCTCGAGGAAGAGATCGATCGGGCTGGACGCTTCCAACGCTCCTGCGCTCTCCTTATGGTCTTCGAGGACCAGAGCGGCAGAGAAGGGGAGCAACGCGAGGATCTCTTGGCCATAGTAGCCAAGGTGCTTCGCCCCATGGACATCGTCGGACTCTACGGCAAGGGGCAGCTCGAGGTGCTGCTCCCGGAGTCGGGACCGGAAGAGGCGCGACGGGTCGCCGAGAACCTGGCCACAGGGGCTCCGGTGACGCTCAGGGAACGACTCAGTATTGGTTTCGCTGCCTTCCCCAGCGATGCCCAACGCAAAGAAGTGCTCATCGAACGGGCTCGCCGAGCAATGATCCGAGCTCGCTCGCGAGAGGGGATGGGAATCGAGCAAGGGGGAGAGGGAAAGGTACGGCGCCTGACTCTTCCCGCGACGCGCATCATCTTCAAGAACGAGAAAATGCTCCAGATCGCCGAACTGGTCCAACGGATCGCTCCGACCGGTATTTCGGTGCTGATCCAAGGCGAGACCGGAGTCGGCAAGGAAATCATAGCGCAAGCCATCCACCACAACAGTCCTCGGAACAAAGAACCCTTGATCTCGTTGAATTGCGCCGCGTTGCCCGAGGGTTTGCTCGAGAGTGAGCTCTTCGGGCACGAGCGGGGAGCCTTCACCGGTGCCGAGTCGGCCAAGCCGGGTATGTTCGAAGCGGCTCATCGCGGCACTATTTTCCTCGATGAGGTCGGGGAGATGAGCGGCAGGACCCAGGTCAAACTGCTCCGCGTCCTCCAGACCCACAAGGTCATGCGGGTCGGCAGCACCCAGGAACGCACGGCCGATGTGCGGGTCATCGCGGCCACCAACCGGAATCTCGAACGCGCGATCGAATCCGGCGATTTTCGCGAGGACCTCTTCTACAGGCTCAATGCCATCACGTTGAACATCCCGCCCCTGCGCGACCGGCGCGAGGAGATCCCCCACCTGGTCGGGGTGTTCCTCGAGGAGTTCGCGGCTGTGTACGGGAAACGCATGCTCGAACTCTCCGGGGACGTCCTCGAGCTCATGCTCCAATACGATTGGCCTGGTAATATCAGAGAATTGCGGAATTGCATCGAACGGGCCGTGGTCCTCACCGAAGGTTCGACCATCCTGCGTGAACACCTGCCGACCAAGATTTTCCAATACCATCAGGAGCAGCGGACCAAGGTGCGACGCAAGGAGGGGGGGGAGGCCCTGACCTATTTCTCCAATGATGCGGCCGCAGAGGGGGGACTAGCCGGCAACCTCAAACAGGCCATGGACGACTACGAACGCGACCTGATCGTCCAAGCGCTCGAGCGTTGTTCCGACAATCAGACGAAAGCTGCCGAGTTGCTGAAAATTCCGCGACGGACCCTGGTGAGCAAGATTCGCAAGTACGGTTTGAGCTGAGCAGGAGCACGTTCAGGGTTTCGCCGGTCCTGGTTGAGCGGGAGTGCTCTGAGCCGCCGGCTTCTGCGGTTTGAGGTAGATATAGTCGAGGTTGTGCAGCGCATTGCTGAACGGGGTGGGCAAGGGATCGAAGTTGCCCAGGTCGTTCCAGCCCGCCGAGAGGAAATCGGGAATCACCGTGAAGATGAAGGGTAGGTACTCGGCCGCGAGGACCTGCCAACGGTTGTAGAGTTCCCTGCGCCGTCGCTGGTCCACCTCGCGCATGGCTTGCTCGAAGATGTCGTCGATCTCTTTCTCCCACGAGGTCGAGGGTTTGCCCTGGAGGGGGTACCACATGTGCATCCTGCCCGAGGACATCCAGACTTGCCGGCTGGTGTAAGGGTCGCGGCTTCCCGTCAACCCGACGAGGATGGCGTCGTAATCGCTGGTCTGGGTCAAACTGGTGACGACGGCATTGAACTCCTTGGGGGTGAAGTTGACGGTGAGCCCAAGGCGTTCCAGGTCTTCACGGATGATGCCGCAGATCTTGATGTTGTCCTGGCGATGGATCGAGGTGTGGAGGTCGAATTCTAAGGGGTTGCCCTGGGAGTCGCGCAGTTTTCCATGTGGTTTTTCCGGTCGGAAGCCAGCTTTCTCCAAGAGTTTCCTGGCTTTCTCCAAGTCGTAGGGATAGCGGGGAACAGCGTCGAAATAATAGCTGCGCAGGCTGGGACTGAGCGGTCCGTGTTGCTCGACGGCCAAGCCGTTCATGACTTCGGTGATGATCCTGCGTTTGTCGATGGCATGGGCGATGGCGCGGCGGAAGTTCACATCGCGGAACCAACCGATCTTGCGTTGCCGGGTTTTCGAAGTGCCGACGGCATTGGCCAGGTCGAGGTTCTGGTTGAAGACCACGAAGAAGGACCCGAAGGAGTGCCCGGCTTCTCGGATGGTGAAGTCGGCTCCGGGTTGCCGTTTTCGCAGGATGTCGTACGACAGACCGCGCAGATCACCGCCGCGCAAGCCGAAGACGTGGAGTTCCCGCGTGGTGAACTTGAGCAGGGCGAGATCCTGGTCGGAGGTGAGGTGGACCTGCACCCCATCCAGGTAGGGTAATTGGTTACCGTAGTCATCGCGCTTGTAATAGTAAGGGTTGCGCTTGAGCTTGAGATGAGAACCGGGGACGTATTCGGCCAGGACGAAGGGGCCAGAGCCGATCAGGGCTGCCGGAGGTGTGGTGGTGGTGTAGCAGTTCTCGAAAGCGTCCAGGACCGCGGGTTTGTCCAGCAGATGGGCCGGTAGGATTTCGAGATTGTTGAGATAACTCAGGAAATCGCCGAAACGGTCGGGCAGGTGAAAACGGGCGGTCAAGGTATCCAGGACCACGAGTCGAACCGGTTTCTGGAAGATGAGCACGGATTGCTCGAGGTTGAGCTTGGGTTGGGTGTAGATCTTGTTGAAGGTGAAGGCTAGGTCGGCGGTGGTCAGGGGTTGACCATCAGACCAGCGCAACCCGGGGCGGAGGGAGACTTCCCAGATCCGCCCTTGCTCGAGCATGCTCCAACGCTCGATCAACCCGGGCCCGAGGTCGAAGGTCCTTGGGTCGATGTCGATGAGCGCGGCGAAGAGCATGTTGGTGATGTCGGTCGAGCTGACTTCTTGGGCCAGGATCGGATTGAAGGTCTTGGGGTCCGAGGTCACACTGAAGTGAAGGGTTTTGCCATAGAAACCTTGTTCGTAGCGCGGCGGAGCGGCGATACTCGGTGCGGTGCCGAGGTAGAGCAGGAAGAGAGTGAGGGCTGCCGTGCGCTGCATGGAAAGACTCCTGCGAGAGACCCTGGAGAGGTTCCTTCTATGTAATGTTTCAGTGAAGAGCCAGTAAAAGAAAAACAGTACAGTTTTGGGTGGATTGCACATGAGTGACCTTTACCTCGCCGGGGTGGCACCGATGGGGGGCCCCCGCCACGCGCAAGGATGAGCATGGTGGGGGTGGGAGGTGACAGGACCCCTCGACCCACCCAAGACCGAACTCCTATGGCTCTTCACTGAAGCCTTACCCCTCTATGGTGAAAAGGGTTGACAAAAAAATCAAGAAGTGTTTAGCATCCGTCCTTCGATTCTGCCGGCGACCCGGATGAATTACAGCGTTTTGAAATTGCTGGGTTGTGGGCGACGACAACGCCGCGCCCCTGAAGTACCCGACGAGCTCCTGGCCGAGCGACCAGGGATGAGGTGGTTTTGAGGTATGACGCGGTGTCCACCGGAAGGTACATCGAACGCGAATCCCTCCTCCGTCTCCGCAGCATCATCGATCTCGCCGATCTGGTCGGTGATTACGCTAAGCTTAAGCGAGTGGGCTCCAATTTCCAAGCTACTTGCCCCTTCCCCGATCATGCAGAGAGCAAGCCGTCCTTCTACGTCAACTCGGAGAAGGGGGTCTATACCTGCTTCGGATGTAATCGGCACGGCGATGCGATCTCGTTCCTGATGGAAATGGAGGGCCTCACCTTCAACGAAGCGGTCGTGAATCTCGCCCAACGGTACCAGGTCGAGTTGGTCTATCGAGGGAACCCCGAGCAGGATACCCGGCCGCGTCAAGCCCTGCGTATCCTCGAAGAAGCCAAGACTGCCTATCATTCCGCTCTCCTGGAGTTGCCCAGGGACCACGAGGTGTGGGCCTATACCCGGCGACGTGGGTTGAGCGAAGAGGTGATTCGCGAACTGCAGCTCGGGTATGCCCCCGAGGGTTGGCAGTACCTGGTCGAGCGGTTGCGCGCTCTTCGACTCGACCTCGATCTGGCCGTCGAGATCGGGTTGCTCGGGCAGGGACAGCAGGGGCGGGTCTACGATTTCCTTCGCCATCGCCTGGTTTTCCCCCTGGTCCGGTTGAGCGGGAGTTTGCTCGGTTTTGGTGGGCGGGCGCTCTCCGCAGAGGTCGATCAGAAGTACGTCAATCCGAGGGAATCGTTCGTGTACCAAAAACGCGAACACCTCTATGGTCTGCATCTGACGAGGCACCACGTCAAGGCCGCGAACTGTTGCGTGGTCGTCGAGGGCTACATGGACTTCGTGAGCCTGTACGCCCGGGGGGTCAAGAATGTCGTGGCCGCGTTGGGCACGGCCTTGACTGCCCAGCAACTGGAACTCATCCGCCGTTTCACCGACAAGGTCGTGCTCTGCTTCGATGGGGATCGAGCAGGTGTGCGGAGTATGGAACGCAACCTACCCCCGATCTTGCAGAAAGGCTTGCAAGGGTTCGCGGTGGATCTGCCCGATGGTGAAGACCCCGATAGTGTGATCCTCAAGCACGGGCAAGGGGAAATGGTGCGTTTGATCGAAAGGGCCCGGCCGCTCCTGGCCTTCTACATCGACCATCGCCTGAACGAGGAAGGCGGCGCTTATGGGCGCAACACCGTCGCACGTGAAGTGCTCAAGATCCTACGCGAGGTCCCGAGCCGCATCGATCGCAAACTGGCGGTGGAACAGGCCGGGCGCATGCTCGACATCCCGGAGAGCTTTTTCTCCGCGGAACTGGGGCTCGTGCCGGAGGTTGCTCGCCGGCGCAAGGAGCGCACGACCGACGTTGTTCCGGGGAACGCTGAACCCGAGATCGGGTTGCTCCAAGCGCTGCTCCAGGACGAAGAGCTCGTGTTCGAGGCCGGAGATCTGGAGCTCGTGGAACTCGTCGAGGCCGGTCCGGTCCACGGAGCGCTCGAGAGACTCGTTCGACATGCCGCCGAGCACGAGGCGGTTGATGCCAAGGTTCTGCTCGACGAGGCCGAAGGTACTCCCGAACAGGCTGTCCTCCGCGCGGCTCTGTTCCCGGACCAGCGCCTGGGGAGTTCCGACCCGCGCCAACTCTACAGAGCCTGTTTGGATCTCCTCGTGCGCAGAGCAGTGGAACGGCACTTTGCCGAACTGAACCGCGAGGTCGCCCGTTCGCTCTCGGCGCGAGAGCAGGAGGACGGAACGACGAGTGAGTTGAAGAATTTGTTAGAGCGCCAGGGCGAACTGCGCCGCTGCATGGCCCGATTGAAGGAAAGACCCCCGGGAGAACTCGAGGTCCGAGAACTCGTCGGTCTGGTGCGCGGTGTGGTCGGGGCTTGACCCGATTTTTGACCTCAGGGAGTTCGACTGCATGGACAACCCGACCCAGCGCAAGGATCTTCAACGCCTGTTGACCGTCGGCAAGGACAAGGGCTACCTCACCTTCGAGGAGATCAACGAGTTCTTGCCCTCGGACCTCATCGCTGTCGAGGACATCGATGCGGTGATCCTGTTGATCATGGACCTGAACATCGAGATCGTCGACGAGGTTTCGCGGCTTCCGACCATCCGGCAGGCCATGATGGTCAAGGACGAAGACGCTGATTTCGGGGTTGAGGGAGAGGAGACCGAGGAGTACGACAGCTCCAACGACCCGGTGCGCATGTACCTGCGCAAGATGGGTTCCGTCGCACTCTTGACCCGGGAAGGAGAGGTCGAGATCGCCAAGCGGATCGAGAAGGGCGAGAACGACGTGCTCCACACCGTGGTCAACACCAAGCTCGGCGTCGAGTGCATCCTTGAGCTCGCCGACAAGCTGCAGAAGGGGAAACTCAAGGTCCGCGAGGTGGTGAAGGGCATCGATGAAGAGGATGCCGAGATCGACCAGGACAGCCTCCAGGTCAACCTCATTGCGAATTTACTCAAGGTCCAGGATCTCTACCAAGGCGGTGAGGAAGCCCGGTTAAAGCTCACGCAGAAGGCTACTACCCTCACGCAGCGGAATAAATACGCCAATAAGCTCAAGGATGATAACCGGAAGATCTTCCAACTCCTCCGCGATATCAACCTCAACCGTCGCCAGATCAGCATCATCGTCGATCGTTTTCGGGTTAATGTCAACAAAGTCAATCAGTTCGCACAAGAAATGAGTGTGTACTCCCGGACCGTCTTCACGGGGATGACTCGGCACGAGGTTTGGGAACTGACCGACCAGATCAAGCACGGCAAGCTGCGCGAGAAGGACAAGGAGGTGCTGCGCAAGAAGCACAAGCTCAGCCCCACCAAAGTGGAAGACCTCGACAAGCAGATAAAAACCAGTCAGAAGAAGTTCAAGAAGATCGAGGAAGAATGTGGGCTTTGTCTCGACAAGCTCTCCGAAACCTATCTCGCGATCAAGAACGGTGAGATGATGGCCGAATGCGCCAAGAGCGAGCTGGTCGAGGCCAACCTGCGCTTGGTCGTCAGCATTGCCAAGAAATATACCAACCGCGGCTTGCAGTTCCTGGACCTGATCCAGGAAGGCAATATCGGCCTCATGAAGGCCGTCGATAAATTCGAATACAAACGGGGGTACAAGTTCAGCACCTACGCGACCTGGTGGATACGGCAGGCCATCACCCGGGCCATCGCCGACCAGGCCAGGACGATCAGGATCCCGGTCCACATGATCGAGACGATCAACAAGCTGATCCGCACGTCGCGTAACTTGGTCCAAGAAATGGGCCGGGAACCGACCCCTGAAGAGATTGCCGAGAAGATGGACATGTCCTTGGACAAGGTCCGGAAGGTCTTCAAGATCGCCAAGGAACCCATCTCCCTGGAAACGCCCATCGGCGAGGAGGAAGACAGTCACCTCGGCGATTTCATCGAGGACAAGGGAATTCCTTCTCCTTCTGAGGCGGTGATCAACCTGAACCTCTCCGAGACGACCAGAAGAGTCCTGGCCACGCTGACCCCCCGCGAGGAGAAGGTCTTGCGCATGCGTTTCGGTATCGGCGAGAAATCCGACCACACGCTCGAGGAGGTGGGCCAGGATTTCGAGGTCACCCGTGAGCGTATCAGGCAGATCGAGGCCAAGGCGCTCCGCAAGTTGCGCCATCCGAGCCGTAGTAAGAAACTGAGGAGTTTTATTGAAGGGAATTAGGGCCCATAGCTCAGTTGGTCAGAGCAGCCGGCTCATAACCGGTCGGTCCAAGGTTCAAGTCCTTGTGGGCCCATCACACACGCTGCATTGGTAAGGATGTTGGAAGCAAAGGGAGGTGAGGAGCGTGCTTGAACAACTCAGGTTGCTGTGCGAGTTCCAGAAGATCGATTTAGCCCTAGAGGAGATCGAGAGCGTCCGCAAGGTGGTGGCTGATGAGTACTCCGCCCTGCAGGTGAAATTGCGAGAGCTCGAGGAGCGATTCGCCCTCCTCGAAGAGCAGGGCAGCGACCTGGTGAGCGAGAGCAACGAACTCGAGTCGAAGCTGGCACTCGACAATGAGAAGATCCAGCGCAGCGAGGCCAAACTCCTCGAGATCAAGACGACCGAAGAGTACGAGGCGGGTTTGCGGGAGATCGAGAACAAGCGCATCGAGATCGAGGAGACCGAGACCGCGATCCTCGAGAAGAGCGAACTGGTCGACCGCTCCAAACTCGCGATCAAGGAGATGTCGACCCAGATCGAGACCTTGCGCAGTCAGGGGGAGACGATCCGCCAACGGTACGAACAAGTCTCCATCGAGACCGATGCCCGCAAGTCGGAGACCGCTAAGAGCAAGGAAGGTCTGATCAGCAAGATCGACAAGCGGTACTTGGCCAGATACGAGTTCTTGAAGAAGCATCGCCAAGGTGCGGTCGTGGTCGGTTGCAAGGACTACGTTTGCACCGGCTGTCACATGGGGGTTCCGCCCCAGCTCTATTACCAGTTGCAACGCACCAACGATGAGTACCTGTCGTGCCCCTCGTGCCAGCGCATCATCTTCTTCTTCAAGCACAACCTCGATGGGCAGTTCCCTCCCCAGGAGGAGCCGCCTCCGGTCGAAGAGAAGCCCAAACGGGCTAAGAAGCCGGCCAAGAAGAAGGAAGGGAAGAAAGTAGAAAAAGAAGAACAAGAAGAGAAAGAAGACGTAAGAGAAGAGCAGGAGTAGATCGGGCGGTCGCCGGGGTTCGTCCTCGGAGGAAAGTCCGGGCTTCGCAGAGCGGGATGCTGGGTAACTCCCAGGGGAGGCAACTTCCGGAAAGTGCCACAGAAAAGATACCGCCGCTCGATGGGAGCCCCCGAGCGGTAAGGGTGAAAAGGTGAGGTAAGAGCTCACCCGGGCAGCGGGTGACCGCGGCCCGAGGTAAACCCCATCCGAAGCAAGGCCAAATAAGGGGTCGCCAAGGGTTGCTCGCCCGAGATCCCGGGTAGGCCGCTCGAGCCCGTCGGTAACGCCGGGCCTAGAGTAATGACCGCCGCCATGGGCACCCATGGCACAGGACCCGGCTTACAGATCTGCTTCTCGGTCGGGGAGAGCCAAGGATGGCTCTACCCCGGCCAATTCTCCATGCTACTCGAGGCGGCGAGGAAAACCCATGGCAGGGATCGACGAGGAGGAAGAGGCCACCTTCCCGAGCAAGAAGGTGCTGTGGGTCCTCATGGGGATCTTCCTGCTCCTCCGGCTGCTCTTCTATGTCGAGCTGCGCGATACCCCGGTGCTGCTCAATCACGAGCTCAGTCCGGAGACCGACAGTTCCTGGTACATCACCTGGGCCGACCGGTTGCACGAGGACCCACTCGATCGCGCGGGGAACCACCCGGAGTTTGGTTGGATGGCGAGCTTCGGGGACCGGGCTTTCTGGACTGAGGTCTGGGGAGGCTGGAATATCTATCACCAGTCGCCGTTGTATGTGTACCTGGTAGCCTTGGTCCGGCTGCTCGATCCCCGGGGCATCGACTTCCTGGTCTGGCTCCAGTTCCTCTTCGAGCTGGCCGCGGCTCTGCTGGTCTATCTCGGTGCCAGACGGGTCTTCGACGAGAAGGTCGCGCTGGTCGCTTTCGGCCTCCTGGCAGTGCTCGGCCCCAACGCCTTCTATGCGGTCATGGTCCAACGCACCGTCCTCGTCCTCTTCTTCCAGGCCGTGGTCCTCTACCTCTTCATCCTCGGCAGGGTGCGGTGGTCCGGACCGGTCGGGTTCTTCTTCGGGGTGGCGTTCCTGCTCCAACCGACCTTCCCCGTCTACCTGCTCTTCCTCCTGGTCATGGCCTGGTCGTACCGCAGGGCAGCCTGGTACGCGGGTGGATTCCTGCTCGGGCTCAGCCCGCTCCTCCTGCGCAATCTTCTCGTCGGCGCACCGCTCCTCTCTTCCTCCACCAGGGGTAAGGAGGCCCTGCTGTTGGGGCATTGTGTCGAGGCCCATCCCTTCCAGCTCCATTTCCCCGAACGCTACGGAGACCTCTTGGCCGAAGCCGGCAGCGCGGTAGGCGTCTGGTGGGCCTCCTTCCGCTGCGGCAGTCCGGGCGAGTACCTCCTGTTCCAGGGGAAAAAACTTCTGGCCATGGTACAACCCATGGAAATACCTAATAATTTTAGTCTCGAGTTCAGTAGCCACTTCTCGACGTTCCTTGCCTTTTCGCTGGGGTATCGTACCCTCTTCGTGCTGGCGTTCACGGGGGGGCTTCTCCTCCTTCCTCGCTGGGGCCGGATGGATAAGGAAGCGCGCAGAACCTTCCTGCGGCTCGGTTGGTGGTTCGGCTTGACGGTCGTGACCCTGCTGGTGACCACGGTCCTCCCGCGTTATCGCACTCCCCTGGTCCTACCGGCGACTATCGTCGCCTCATATGCCTTGGTGTACCTCGGACGGGAGGTACTGCGCAGGGACGTCGCCGGAGTAGCGCGCTGGGGTTTGGCCGCGGCTCTGGTCGCCGTACCCTATCTCACCCTCGCGGGGGTTCTCTCCCCGCGGGTCTTCAGGCCCAACGAGTACGTCCTGGCCTCGGCAAGGTACTTGGAGCAAGGGAGACCGGAGAAGGCCGAAGAGGTACTCGAGGCCTTTGCCCGGGCGTTGCGAACCCATGCGCCCGAGGACCGAACTCATGCGGCTGTTCAAGCCCTGTTGCGGGGGCAGACCATGCTGGCGCTCCGCCGCCATGAGGAGGCCGTCGAGGCCTTGGCCGGGATCCTGGAACACCCTGTTCATGGAGGTAGTGCGAGGTTCTATTCCGGCCTGGCCTTGCACGCCCTGCGAGGGAAAGAATCCAAAGCGATCGCGATGTTGCGTTCGGCCTTGGACCTGTTGCCCGAAGGGTTGCAACGGCTCGAGGCCGAACAGTTCTTGAGTGAATGCAAGGCAAAACGCCGCCTCGCCGAAGAGAAAGCCCGGCGGGCCAAGGAGGATCGCTCCCTGGCGGCTTTCGAAGCCGTGCAAAAGGCAGAAGGGCATCCGGAGAAGAGCCTTGCTGAGGAAAACCCCGGCGGTGGAGAGGTTTCCACGCGAAAACCCCGCGCCACGGTTCCTACCCCGGCCGAAGACCAGCCCGAGGAAGAACTCGACTATTCGTTGCCGGAATGACGGGGTGGTTCAGTAACGATAGTGGTCCGGCTTGAAGGGTCCGTTCACCGGAACGCCGAGGTAGGTCGATTGGCCTTCGGTCAACTGGGTCAAGCGAGCACCGACGTGTGCCAAGTGTAAGCGGGCTACTTCTTCGTCGAGATGCTTGGGAAGACGGTACACCTTCGGTTCGTAGCGTTCGCGGTGCTGCCACAGATCGATCTGCGCCAACACCTGGTTGGTGAAGGAATTGGACATCACGAACGAGGGATGGCCCATCGCGCAGCCGAGATTGACCAGTCGGCCCTCGGCGAGCAGGAAGATCGAATGTCCGTCGGGAAAGGTGAAGCGATCGACCTGGGGTTTGATCGTCTGCCGTGCGATATCGGAGCGCCGAAGCAGGGGCTCGACCTGGATCTCATGGTCGAAGTGCCCGATATTGCAGACGATGGCCTGATCGCGCATGCCTTCGAGATGGGCGAGGGTGAGGACATCCCGACAGCCGGTGGCAGTGACGAAGATGGTGGCTTCGGCTAGGGCGTCTTCTACGGTGATCACTTCGAAGCCGTCCATCGAGGCTTGCAAGGCGCAAATGGGGTCGATCTCGGTGACCAGGACCCGGGCGCCCGCACCGCGCAAGGACTGGGCCGACCCCTTGCCGACATCGCCGTAACCGCAGACGCAGGCGACCTTGCCGGCGATCATGACGTCCGTGGCTCGGCGGATGCCGTCGACCAGCGATTCTCTACAACCGTAGATGTTGTCGAACTTCGATTTGGTGACCGAATCGTTGACGTCGATGGCGGGCACCAACAGCTCTCGCCGTTCCGTCATTTGATAGAGCCGGTGCACGCCGGTGGTGGTTTCCTCTGAAACCCCGCGCCAATCCTCAACCACGCGGTGCCAGAAGCCCGGTTTCTCTACCTGGAGCCGGCGTAGTTGTTGTTGCATGGCGCGTTCGTCCCCGCTGCCGCACTCGAGTTCGAGGATGGCAGGGTCGTTCTCGGCGGCATAGCCGCGGTGGATCATCAGGGTGGCATCCCCGCCGTCATCGACGACGAGTTGGGGACCTTTGCCATTGGGGAAAGCGAGAGCCTGCAGGGCGCACCACCAGTAGTCCTCGAGACTCTCGCCCTTCCAGGCGAACACCGGGATGCCGGCCGCCGCGATCGCGGCCGCGGCGTGGTCTTGGGTGGAGAAGATGTTGCACGAAGCCCAGCGCACCTCGGCGCCGAGCTCCCGCAGGGTCTCGATCAGCACGCCGGTCTGGATGGTCATGTGCAGGGATCCGGAGATCCGAACTCCGCTGAGCGGTTTCTTGGCGGCCTCCCGGCGGCGAAGGGACATCAACCCGGGCATTTCTTTCTCGGCGATCTCGAGCTCGCGGCGGCCGAAGGCGGCCAAGCCCAGGTCTGCAATCTTGTAGTTCATGATAACTCCTTGTCTTAAAAAGCGGCCCGGAGGTCCGAGGCTTTGTCGGTGCGTTCCCAGGTAAAATCGCTGTCCTTTCGTCCGAAATGTCCATAGGCCGCGGTCTTGCGGTAGATCGGGCGCAGGAGATCGAGGTGGGTGATGATCTCGGCTGGTCTCAAGGGGAAGAGCTCACGGACCACGACGCTCAGACGCCGTTCGTCGACCTTCCCCGTGCCGTAGGTCTCGATCATGACCGAAACCGGGTCGGCCACGCCGATCGCATAGGCGAGTTGGACCTCACAGCGGTCCGCGACCCCCGAGGCAACGATGTTCTTCGCGATGTACCGAGCCATGTAAGCCGCACTGCGGTCGACCTTGCTCGGATCTTTGCCGGAAAAACATCCGCCGCCGTGGTGACCGGCCCCGCCATAGGTGTCGACGATGATCTTGCGTCCGGTCAAGCCGCAGTCGCCCATAGGACCGCCCACGACGAAACGGCCGGTCGGGTTGATGTGGAACACGGTCCGTTTGGTGAGCAAGTTGGTGGGAAGGGTCTTCTCGATGATCTCGGAGATAATGCCTTCGCGCAGCTCGGCCTGACTCACGTCTGGGGTATGCTGCGTGGAAATGACCACATTGTTGATCTCGACCGGTTGATGGTTGCTGTAGAGCACGCTGACCTGGCTCTTTCCGTCTGGGCGCAGGAAAGGGAGGCCCTTGGCACGCCGCGTACGGGCGAGGGCCTTGGTCAGGTCATGGGCGCATTGGATGGGAAGGGGCATGAGCTCGGGGGTTTCGCGGCAGGCGTAGCCGAACATGATGCCCTGGTCTCCGGCGCCTTGTAAGCCCGTGGCCACGCCATCGACCCCTAGGGCGATGTCTGGGCTTTGGCGGCCTATCGAAGTGATCACGGCGCAGGTTTCCCAGTGGAAACCCATGTCGGCGTTCACGTAGCCGATGTCCCGGATGGTGTTGCGTACGATGGTGGGGATGTCGGTATAGCACTTTGTGGTGATTTCTCCGGAGACGAAGGCGAAGCCGGTGCTGACCATGCATTCGCAGGCCACGCGGCCTTGGGGGTCCTGGGCGAGGATATCATCGAGAACGGCATCACTGATCTGGTCGGCGACCTTGTCCGGATGTCCCTCGGTCACGGATTCCGAGGAGAAGATATAATCCTGGTTCGACATAACAGCAAAATCCTCCTGTTCGTGCCGGCCTCGGTGCATGAGCCGACCTCAAGGATCCTCCATAACCCGAAATCGAACGCGAAGACAAGCTCCGATTCTGCAACCCTTCAGTCTTGGTTTGGGTAAGGGGTCCTGTCGCCTCACACCCCCACCATGCTCATGCTTGCGCGTGGTGGGGGTCCCCCGTCGGCGCCACCCCAACGTGGTGACAAACCACCTGCAATCCACCCCAAGACTGAAGACATACCTGATTCTCATGAGGTGCTCGAGCCTTCCGGAGGAAGGCAGAAATGGATGCGTTGCGTCGATCCCGAGGCCGGTGAGGTGGGGACGAGATGTCTCCGTACCTGAGAAGCGGCGGCCCCAGGGCTTGGGAGGAGAACATTTAACTTAATGACTATAATGGTGAATTATCTGGAACAAGGTTTGCAGTCGGTCCAGCCAGAACGGTTCCACGGAGATACCCCATGTACTCGACCTTGTTCGTCCTCATCTCCTTGTTGGTGGTGGTCGGTTGTGGTGACGATCGAGTGCCGAACGATTATTTCGATCGCAATGGTTACGCCTCGACCGTGGACACCACTCCCCAAGGGAGCACCATCGCCGATGCCAACGGCAATGGACAGGGGACTACGGACAATGGGGCTGGGTCTGATCGGGATGGCGACGGTATTGTCGACAGCTTGGACAATTGCCCCGCGACCGCCAATCCGGGTCAAGAAGATGAGGATGAAGACGGAGTAGGCGATGTCTGCGACAGCGAGGGCGACGATACCGACAAGACCGATCGCGACGGAGACGGCGTGTTCGATGACCGCGATAATTGCCCCGGGATCATGAATCCGACCCAGGCCGATAACGATCACGATGGTTTGGGCGATGTCTGTGACGATGACGATGACCAAGACGGTATCAAGGACGAGGATGACAACTGCCCCTTCGTCGCGAACCCCGAGCAGGCCGACCGCGATGGGAACGGCGTGGGCGATGCGTGCGAAGAGAACGGCAATGGGAACGGCAATGGGAACGGCAATGGGAACGGGAACGGCTGTGAACCCGGTGATCCGAACGATGAGTGCAACGATTACAACGGCTACCCGGACAATGGTTGCGACTGGGGTACCCCCTGCGTGATCGATCCCTGCACCGCCACCGATCCCTGCGACGTGGTCGATCCCTGCGATGCCGATGATCCCTGTGCCGGCGAGACCCCTTTCGACGCCGAAGCCCACTTGAAACTCTACTACCGCTTCAATGAAGGTAGTGGCACCGTAGCCAGGGACAGCTCCGCTGCTGGTAATAACGGCACAATCGTCAACGGTCAGTGGTGGGATTGCCCCGAGTTCGGCGATCGCACCATCCTCAACTTCGACGGCGACACCAGTTTCGTCAAGGTCGAGAACAGCGAGAGCCTCCGTATCCGCAGCGAAATGACCCTCGAGTTCAATCTGCGTATGAAGGGGTTCGGCGACAGTAACTATCCCAAGATCCTGAGCAAGAACGATGCGTACGGCTACGTGGTGTACTACAATGTCGCCCAACGGATGCTCTACTTCAAGATGGTGATCGGCGAGCGTATCGTCGAAGCGCCCATCGGCGATATCGCCATGGACCGCTGGGCCTCGATCGCGATCACGTATGACGGCGAGTACGTGCGGTCGTACCTCAACGGCATGCGGACCGCCCAGGTCGCGGCCACGGGTTCCATCGCGATCAACGACGAGCCCCTGTACATCGGCGGGCAAGAAGGCGAGACCGCGTTCCAGGGCCACATTGACGAAGTCAGGATCTACGACGCCGCCCTGGTGTACTGAGCCTCTCTCCCCACTCCCCGACCTTCTCGTTAACGCTTCTCCCACAAACCTCTCCAACCCTGCACTCCCCCGAAGAGGGAAAGAGGTTTTCAGGTCGCACCTGCTGTCGAGGATTAGGAATGGAGGAGAGTGAGT
>MGSU01000037.1 GCA_001799195.1 Deltaproteobacteria bacterium RIFOXYA12_FULL_61_11
GATCGGGGGATAGGCATAGTCCTGGAACTGATCCTGGTCCTGGGTCGGAATAGTGCCGTCGGCCGCTCCCCCTTGATTGACCGTGGTCGTCGGGATCGTGGTCGGAGTATCGTAATAGGCGCTACCGGAATTGGGACGGTAGCCCAGGGTCGTGGTCTCCGGGATATAGGAGGTACCTGCGGTCGTCGTGGCGATGGGGGTGGTCGTGGCAGAGGGGGCCGCCGGGGTCTCGAGCGGCACGATCGATTGGCTCTTCGCCGCCGCGGAGGCCTTGTGAGTTGTCTGCTTCTCTCCGCAACCCGGGTGTACCACGGCAATGGTGAGGAGAAGAACGATGAGCGACAACTGGTTCATGACACGCCCTCGGCAGGAATGACGTGGAGCGTCTTTTTGCAAAGTCTGGGCCACCCTCCGGCAGTCTTCAACACGTTGAAGATGCTATAAAACCATCGTTCCCACCACCTCATGGGTGTAAAAAAAGTTGCACCCCGATCGGGTTCATGCCTTTTCATACTGTGGGTTCAATGATCCAATGACACTCTGCGATAGGCAACGAACTCAGCAAGGTTCAACGCCGCCAGAACACCGGCATGAAGATGCACAGCACGGTATAAATCTCCAACCGTCCGAGTATCATGCACAGCACGAGGAACGCCTTCACCTCGGTCGGGAAAGGTTGGTAGGTCTCGGTCGGCCCGACCAGTCCCAGGCCGGGACCGACGTTGCCCAGCGTGGCGGCGAGAGCAGAACACGAGGTCACGAAGTCGAGTCCACGCCAGGACAAGAAGATGCTCCCCGCAAGGAAGATCGAGGTATACAGGAGGTAGAATCCTGTGACGCTGTCGAGCACTTCGGCCGGGATCTTGCGGCCTCCGAGCTTGACCTGCCAGAAGGCACGCGGATGGATGACCCGGTAGATCCCCCGGTACGCGAGCTTCGCCAGGAGGACGACACGGATCACCTTCATGCCCCCGCTGGTCGATCCGGCCGAACCACCAATGAACATCAACAGGAATAATATCATTTGTTCGAGGAAGGGCCACTGTTCATAATCGGCAGTGGCGAAACCGGTGGTCGTGGTAATGGAGACGACCTGGAAATAGGCTTGCCTCATGGCCGACCCCAGAGAGGGTACCAACCCATGCAGGTACAGGCGGAAACCGATCAACAGGGGCAGCACCCCGACGATGCAGAAGTACACCTTGAACTCGGTGTTGCGCAGGAACCCTCCTGGTGCACCTCTGAACATCTGAAAGTGTAAGGAAAAATTCGTCCCGGCAAGAATCATGAACGAGATCACGATGAGGTCGACCACGGGGCTGCCGTAATACCCGATGCTCTGATTCCTGGTCGAGAACCCCCCGGTGGCCATGGTGCCGAAGGTATGGCAGATCGCCTCGAACAGGTCCAGCCCGGCCAACCAGAGCAGCGAGGTCTGGGCCAGGGTGAAGCTCAAGTAGATGAGCCAGAGTGCCTTGGCAGTGTCGACGATGCGAGGGAAGAGCTTGTCCGTGGTCGGTCCCGGCACCTCTGCCTTGAAAAGTTGCATCCCTCCTACTCCGAGCAAGGGCAGGACGGCCAGGGTCAAGAGAATGATTCCCATGCCCCCGAGCCAGTGGGTAAAGCTGCGCCAGAACAACAAACCCTTCGACACGGCCTCGACATCGACGATCACCGTGGCTCCGGTCGTAGTAAAACCGGAAGAGGCCTCGAATACAGCTTCGACCCAGGTCTCGACCGTCCAATGCGACCCAAAGACCCCTCCGAAGAGGTAGGGCAGCCCGCCGAACACGCTCGCAACGAGCCAAGCCAGGAAAACAAAGGCCAGGGCTTCGCGATGAGAAACCGAGAGCATCGGCCCCCGGCTGAGGAGGAGTAAGAGGAGCCCGACCGCCAGGGTGATCACGGCGGAAAGCAACCAAATCTCGAAGCTCCCCTCTGCATAGAGGATATCGACGAGGAGCGGCAACAGGAGCATGACCCCCAGGAAAGCCGAGAAGACTCCGAGCAGTTTGCCGACGACCTCGAGTCTCACGACCCTACCGGGAGCTGATCAGGTTTTCGAGTGAGGGCACGACCGACCGTAGGCAGAAGATGAAAACTCGGTCGCCGATCTGTACCTCATCGTCACCGGAAGGGATAATGATCGCGTCGCCGCGCAGAAGGGCGCCGACGATGGCCCCTTTGGGCATGCCCAGACGTTTGAGCGGTTTACCGACGATGGCAGAACCGGCCACGGCGATGAACTCGATGGCCTCGGCGATGTCGTCGCGGAGTGCGGTCACCGAGAGGACGATGCCCTTGCGCACGAACTGGAGGATCTTGCTCACGGTCATCAGCCGCGGCGAGATGACGATATCCACGCCGATGGTCGAGACCAAGGGGATGTAATTGGTCTTGTTGATCAGGGTCAGGACCTTGTCCACACCGTATTGCTTAGCCTGGAGCGAGGCCAGGATGTTGGCCTCGTCATCCGAGGTCAGGGCGACGAACATGTCGATCTCGGCGATGCTCTCTTCTTCCAACAACGACTGGTCGGTGCCGTCCCCGAGCAGGATCATGGCCTGTCCGAGGTTCTCGGAGAGCCGTTCGCAGCGTTGCTGGTTCTTTTCGATGATCTTGATCGACAACCCGTCCTGTTCGAGCATCCTCGCGAGATTGAAACCGAGATACCCCCCGCCCATCAGCATCAGTCTCTTCGGCGCCTTGTCCTTGCGGCCGAGCAAGCGCATGACCGAGGCAATGTCGCCGGGTTGGACGATGATGAAGAGCGTGTCCCCGAGCATGATGCGGTCGTTACCGGTGGGAATGACCACGTCGTTGCGACGGTGGATCGCGGCGATGAGCAGCTTGTCGCTCGGGTTGGCCTGGCGGAATTCGAACAAGGCCTTGCCGAGGACCGGGCAGGTTTCCTCGATGCGCACGCCGATCAATTTGACCTTGCCGTCGGCGAAATCGATGACCTCGGTAGTTCCGGGGATCTGGATCAACTTATAGATGGCCTGAGCTGCCAACTCTTCGGGATTGATACAGATATCTATACCCAACCCGACTTCGCCGAAGATCTCCGGATACTTGCCGTGCTCGAGGTTGCGGATGCGCGCCACCTTGACCACCGAGGCAGAATACCGGCCGGCGATGTAACAGGCCACCATATTGACCTCGTCCCGGTCGGTCACGGCCATGACGAGGTCGTCTTCCTGCAGGTCGATCTCCCTGAACACCGAAGGGTCACTGCCGCTGCCCAGTACCACCTTGGCATCGAGGGCTTCGTCCGCGTACTTCCACCGTTCGAAGTCCTGCTCGATGACGATGACGCTCTTTCCCTCGAGAGACATCTTCTTCGCCAGGTTGAAACCGACCTCGCCAGCCCCGATGATGACCGCTTTCATGTGGGCACCTCGGATTCGGGCCCAGGCTCGACCTGATCCGCGAGCACGGCATCGAGGATGCCGTTGATGAAGGGGCGGGCCTCGTCGGTGCTGAACTCGAGGCACAACCTGATCGCCTCGGAGATAGCGACCCTCGCGGAGACCGTTTTCAGGACCCGGACCTCGCCGATGGCCAATCTGAGGATGACCACGTCGATGCGGTTCATCCGGCTGAGTTTCCAGTTGAAGGCCGATCCGGCAATGGCCTGGTCGAGTTCGGTTCGATGGGTCTCGACCGTAGTAACCAATTCTCGGGTGTAGCGAACACAGCGGGGATCCCAGTCGAAGGTCTCGAAATACCGCTCGAGTGCCAACGGGTCGTCCGGCGCCGCAAATTCCCGGGAGAACAAGACCTGCACCGCGTAGGAACGGCTGCGCTTGCGCCCGGTGTTCATCTTGGAGATCCGCGTTGTTTTTTCCATGGGGCGCCCGTTCCGCGCCGGCCTCAGCTCAGACCGCCGCGGGCCCGCAGGTATTTCATCCGCAGGTCGTAGAGCATGTTCTTGAGCAGTTTGTCCTCCTCGGGGAGAAGGTTATTCCGGGTCTTCTGCTCGAGGAGACCAAGGATGTCGATGTTCTGCTTGGCGATGTCCAGATCGACGGCCCGGGTGCCAGTATCGGGATGCTCCAGCTCACCGAGATAGGTGAGGGCGGTCTGGGCCAACGAAAAGAGGAAGGTGGTGAAGGTGATCTCGATCTCCAGCCTGTTCCGGTTCTCCTGTTCGCTCTCCTCGTGGGTAGGCTCCTGGGTGGCATCGTGCTCGCTCATCTCGCTCCTCCTGTACACCGAACCCTGGAGCCCAATGCTCAGGGCAAATCATCTTCCTCGGTGGGCATGGCCGGCTCGGTATCGCTGGACCCGGCCTCGCCCTGCCCTGCCTTTTCCTCGGCGGGCGGAGTTCTCTCCATTTCTTGGAACAAGGTCTCGAGGTTTTCCAGGGGTACCGCTTTGACCTTGAGCCAGGCCTTCTCGATGGTTCGTTTTGCCCATCGGAGGTTGACCCCGGCTTCCTTCCCGAACTCGACCTGCTGGGTGTTACCGTTGCGATCGGCCAGGGTCAGGGTCGCGACCGGGGTATCGAAGCCGGTCTCGGACGCGAGCGCCGAGTTCGGTACGACGAACTCCTCGATCAGGAGTTGGCCCAAGGTGTCGAGCATTTCGTACACCTTCTTCGGTTCCTTCACCGTGACCGGCCCATGCGTGAGCGTCCACGCAGCGCCCTCGCTCTTCTCGAGACGGTATTCCTGCCCCCCCTTGACGAAACGCAGGCTGGTCAGGTCGTACTTGTCTAAGGTAGAGACGGTCTTCGTGCGGAAGGCGGTCAGGCCGTCGGGCAGGTCGTCGAAATCCACCTTCGAGATGGTGAACAGGAAACCGGTGGCCTGGTTGGTGGCATACCGACAGGGTAGACCGTCGCGGAGGAGTTCTGCGCCGATGCTGAATCCGCCCAGTTCGCGATTGCCCTCGAGCAGGGAGAAGCGGAACACGGGGGGAAGCAGTCCTACCGCTCCCGGGTCTTCGATCTTCTCGGCAAGCAGCGTCCCTCGCTCGAGATTGCGCAGGTCGCGTAGGATCTTCTCCACGGCGGTGCGATCGACCAGCAGCTCCTTGTCCGCTTGATAGACCCAACTCCCTTTCTCTTTGCGGAAGCGTAGGGCTTGACCATCGGGGAGATCGATACGGAAGTCCTCGACCTTCTGCTCGTCGAAGCGCACGAGACGCTTCTCGACGACCTCTTCCTTGCCGAAACCGAACTTGTCGGCGAGCGAGGCCTCGATCTGGGCGACCCGCCGCTGATCCGCGCGGTGGAAGTACCACCGGATTTCCTGGCCCTCTTGCACCGTTCCGAGGCGGAAGGAGAGCGCCTGCCCGTCCTTGGTCGTGAGTTCGACGGTCACGGCCGGGACCTCGAGCCCGAAACGCTGCACCTCATCCGGGGTCTCGGCGGGGATCGCCTTGGCCTCGGCGTTGAGCAGCGTGGTCAGGACCCTGTCCGGGAAGGCGTGATCGAGCGGGGTTGCGAGCGGCTCGACGACCATCCAAGGGCGTTCCGCGGCAGCGAGGTCGGCGCTCGCATCCCCGGAAACATCCATGGAGACGGCGGGTTCACGACGCAGCACGAAGGTGCCGTTGGCGTTGACGACCTTCACCGCGGTCAGGTCCTCGAGCTTGGTGCGGAGCAGCTTTTTGTCCCGCACCTCGTCCAGGGTCTTCGTGCGCAACGTGTCCAGCACGGTGCCGACGAGCAGGATCTCCTTCCCTTCCCCCCTCAGCAGATAGAGCTGGTCGTTCTTGGGATTCTTCTCTCCGACCTTGACGACCACCGGTTCGGTCTCTTTGCCTTCGAGCCAGTAGGTCACGGTCGCCCCGGGCGGTTCGAGCCCGTAATGGGCAAGCGTCTTGCCCTCGGCGGAGAAGCGCTTGGCGATCTCCAAACCCTTGAGGTTGTCCAGGATATTGTTCAGGGCGAAGTCGCTGGCGCGGTCCTCGATCGGTTCCACCAGGTACCACTCCCCCCCGCGCCGAACGGCCTTGAACGTGCCCTTGGCGTTGGCGAGAGTCACGCCGCCGACCTTGTCGGCCTCCAGGACCACGACCTTCTTCTCGTCCTGTTCGACCTTGTCCCGGGCTTCTTTCTCCCGCATCGACCAATGGGCCAAGGCAAAGAGCCCTGCCGCGACGATGATGAAAACCGCGAGTCCGAGATGCCGCTTCATCGACGCCTCCTCCACTGCCAGATCGCAAGGCCGAAGATCAAGATCAGTTCTGGCAGGGTCAGGACCGAGGCATAGAAGATGATGTTGGCTTCTTCCGGCGTCCAGGACAGTTTCGAGGCCCGGATCTGTCGGGGCCGGACCGAGATCTTCGCACTCTCACCCGCCAACCAGTTCAGGGTGTTGAGAAAGAAATCGGGGCTGTTGCTGTCCGGAATGGCCTTGTTCTGGAGCCAACCCGAGCTGCCGATCACCACCATCACCCCCTGATCGTGACGTTTGTTCTCCTTGTAGGCTTCCCCGACAGGTTTCGAGGCCACCAACCCAACGGTCAGCGGGGGCTGATGATCGGTCGCGCCCTTCTCCAGGCTGCTGTTGAGGACTCCGGCGACGTCGGTCTCGCCCCAGTACTCCTCACCCTTGGCCACCAAGAGGTCAGTCAGGGTGGTGCCACCGCCGGTCTGGGGCAGACGCTCGAGCGAACGGGCGTAGGGGAGATTGAGGCGAGCCTTGAAGCCCTCGACGATGGGATGGGTTTCGAACTCGTCGAGGACCACCTGGGCCGCGACCTGCCGGCCGAAGAGCTGCCGCAACGCCGCGGGCATGGGTTGTTCGAAGAAGACGATGTCCTCGCGCAGGCGGAACCCCCAGGGTTCGAAGAGAGGATTCAACCCGACATCGACCAACGCGCTGCGATCCTGATTGAATTCGGCCCCTAGGACGACGAAGAGGTGGCCGCCCTCGGCCAAGAACAGCTCAACCTTCCGTACTTCCTCCTCGAGGAAACGGGTGGTCGGCGCCAGGACGACCAGGACCTTGACCTTCTGCGGTACGGACTCGACCTTGTTGAGGAATAACTCGTCGAGTTGGTAGCCCTCGTTCTCGACATACTTCTTGAGATAGAGGTAGCCGGTCGCCTTGTCGTCGTCGAGGTCTCCCTCGTCGTGGCCCTTGAGGAAAGACACCACCTTGTTCTCGGTCGTGGTCACCTGGATCAGGGCATTGGTCAGTTCCTGCTCGGCGAGTTCGCTGATCTTGGTGCGGTTGGCCCCGCGATGGACGACCACCACCCCGTTGGTGGCCTCGTACTCCTTGGCCTTCTGCGGATCCTCGTCGGCATCGACGAGTTCCTCCCGGAGCTTGCCCGAGTGGTTGCGGTAGCGGGTGAGCATTTCTGCGAACAGCTCGCGTTCCTTGGCCCCAACGGCGAAGAATGCCGTGACGGTGACGTCCTCGGTGAGCCCTCGCAGGATCTTCACCGTCTGGTCCGAGAGGCTGTAGACCTGCTCTTCGGTGAAATCCCACTTCCGGACCAGGGTCGGGTTGGTCACGGTGATCACGTTGATCGAGACCACGATCACGGCAAAGAGCCCCACGTAGACCGCGGTGCCGGCGCCGTGCCTGGTCGAGCGACTGAGGAAGAGATCCTTGACCGCGGCGGTGTGCAACACCATCCAGGTCACGAGCAGCACCGCTCCCGAGATCAGGTGGATCTTCGAGAACAGGGAGAAGGTGCCGAGCTGGGAAAGATCGATGATCGTGGCCACGATGCCGAACGCCAGGATGACCAGACCCAACATGCCGAAATAACGTACCATGGATTTCATGGGTGCCTCCTCAGTGTGCTCAATTCCACTTGGCCCGTTCGAGCGCTTGCTTCGCCAGGAACAGGAAGAACAGGATGAAGCTGCCGAAATAAATGAGGTCCTGGGTGGTCAGGAGGCCGCGAACCAGGTCCTTATAGTGCTCGTTGATGGAGAGGTAGGTGAGCATTTTCCCCATGTTCGAGGATAGCAACTGGCCTGCCCAACCGGTGATCAGCAGCAAGAGCCCGATGGCGAAGCTGATGAAATAGGCATTGATCTGGTTCTCGGTGAGGGACGAGGCGAAGAGGCCGATGGCCACCAGCACGGTCCCGATCAGGAGCAAGCCGAGCCAACCCAGGACCACGGGACCGAGCTCGGGATTGCCGTAGTAGAACACCACCCCGAGGAAGATCCCGGTGCAGGCCAGGAGAATGGCGAGGAAGAGGAAGGACCCCAGGAACTTGCCCAGGATGATGTGCCAGGTGGTCAGCGGCGAGGTGTACAAGAGCACGTCGGTGCCGCTCTTGCGCTCCTCGGCCACGGTTCGCATGGTGATCGCCGGGACGATGAAGATGAGGACGATGACCAGGAACTGGAACAACGGCGCAACCACCAACTCGTTGAGGTTGACCTTGGCCAGGAGTTCCGGGTTCCGGTAGATCTGGCTGTAGACCTCGAACTGGCGGAAGCGGGTGTAGAAATTGCTGATTACCACATAGAAATAGATCCCCGTGATCGTGGTGAAGACGGTCAGCACCGAATAGGCCACGGGCGATACGAAGTACGAGCGCAATTCCTTGCCGGTGATGGCGAGCAGCTTGCCCATGGGATCCTCCTCAATGCGCTTCGGAGGAGAGACTCTCGGCGCGCTCCTCCTTGTTGATCAGTTCGACGAAGACTTCCTCAAGCTTCTTGCCGGAGTTCTCGAGGTTGTCCACGGTGTCCTCGATCACGATCCGGCCGCGGTTGATGATCAGGACCCGGTCGCAGATGGTCTTGACCTCGGGCAGGATGTGCGTGGAGAGGATGATCGAGTGCTCTCCCGCGAGAGAACGGATCAACGAGCGGATCTCGATGATCTGGCGCGGATCCAACCCGATCGTCGGCTCGTCGAGGACGATGATCTCGGGCTCGTGGACGAGGGCTTGAGCGATCCCCACCCGTTGTTTGAACCCTTTGGAAAGGTTGGCTATGAGACGATCCTTGACCTCGGCGAGGCCGCAGCGCTCGACCACCCAGTCAATGCGCCCGCGCAGCTTGGCCCCGCTCATTCCCTTGAGCCGTCCCACGAACCCCAGGTACGCCCGTACGCTCATGTCCAGGTACAGCGGCGGGTTCTCGGGAAGGTACCCTATCCTGGCCTTGATCTTCATCGGATCGCGGAAGAGGTCGAAACCCGCGACCGTCGCCGTGCCTGACGTCGCGGGAAGGCAGCAGGTCAGGATCTTCATGGTCGTGGACTTCCCCGCGCCGTTGGGCCCGAGGAAACCGAGTATCTCGCCCTTGCGCAGGTCGAACGAAACGTCCTCGATCGCCGTCAACTCTCCGTAGCGTTTGGTCAAATGCCTGGCCTCGATCATCAGTTACCTCCCTCGTAGGAAATTGACCGTGACGAAATGGATCTGATTGTTGCGTTGCAACGCCAGGACGGCGTGGTCCTTGAAACGAAGGCGTAGCATCACCTTCGCATAATCCTCGAGACTCTCGATAACCTGGCTGTCGATCTGGCGGACCACGTCCCCGGGCAGGACGCCGATGCGATGGGCTGGAGCGCCTTTGCGCACTTTGGTCACCAGCACGCCGCTGACTCCTGGCTGGCCCTCGACCACCAGACCGAGCGACGAGAGCGAGGTCTGCTCGGCGAAATCGGGAGGAAAGGGCCGAGCGATGACCACGCGTTGCTGCCACCCCCCCTGGCGGAAGAAGTCGAAGACGATCTTTTCTCCTCGGCGCACGTTGCGCAGCATATCGGCATAATCCTTGACCGATTCCAGGACCTTGCCGGCAATCTTGTAAATGATGTCCCCGGTCAGGAGGTCCGCGGCCTCGGCCGGCGAGCCGCGATCGACCTCGCGCACGATGACCCCTGCATCGCGGTCATACCCCAGAGCGGCGACGATCTGAGGCCCGAGATCCTGCACTGCCAGCCCTATCCAGGCTTCATGGACCTCGCCGAAGGCCAATAACTCCTCGAAGACCGCGGTGGCCCGATTGACGGGGATGGCGAAACCGATGCCCTTGCCCTTGGAATGAATGGCCGTGGTGATCCCGATGAGCTCTCCGAGGATATTCAGCAACGGCCCGCCGCTGTTGCCCGGGTTGATCGAGGCGTCGGTCTGGACGAGATTGCGATAGATGCGGTCTTCGTCCACGCGGAAGGATCGGCCGAGAGCGCTGACCACGCCTGTGGTGACCGTGTGCGACAATCCATAGGGATTGCCGATGGCGATGACCGCCTCGCCGATCATCAGGTCCGAGGAATCGCCCACCCGTACCACCGGGAGGTCGGCTCGGTCGATCTTGATGATGGCAAGATCCGTGTCGGGATCGGCGCCGATGAGCCTACCGACATAGTCGCGATCATCTCCGGCAAGGTGGACCGCGATCGAGGAAGCCTTGAGGATGACGTGCTCGTTGGTCAGGATATAGCCGTCCCGGCGGAAGACCACCCCGGAGCCCAGGTGGAGGGGCACGGCCTGAAGCCTACCCGGAGTTTCGCCGGGCAGGTCGAGGAACTCGTCGAAGAACTTGTCGAAATATTTGGCGAAGGGGTTCGTCCTCGACCGTTGCACAGCCTCGGTGGAGATGTTCACCACGGCCGGGGAGACCTCGCGCACGGCTTTGACCACCGGAGACATCCGGGAGGCTTGATCCCCATTGATGTTTCCCCAGGCCAGGATGCTGTATAGGAATACGAGGGTTCTCATGGAAACAGTTCGACTTCTCCCGACTCCCCACCGGAGCAGGACTCTCTACCGGATCGCCGCCTTGGGATCAAGTTTTCTCGACGCTCGCTCTTCGCTCCAATCTATTCGATCCGTCCAATCCTTGAGCCGCAAGCGTTCGAAGGCATCACTCTCTGCGGCAAACACACGGGAGAAGATGTCGCGAGCTTCAACCCATCGCCCGAGATGGAAATACGATGATCCCAGACGTACTAACCCGTCGCGCTGCTCTTCTCCTATAGCCAAGGGATGCTCGAGCAATCCCTTCAGGGCATCGACAGCCTCTTCCCAGTGCGCGGCGAGATGGAACGACCGGCCGAGCAGGTAGGAGGCGAACCCGGTGTCCCGTTCGGCATTGATGGCCCGGCGCAACAGATCTCGGTACCCCGGGAGGAAAGCTTCCCTGCCGGCGAGCAGGCCTGCCAGCCGGTTCCGTTGGTCCAGTTCGCCCACGGCGAGCAAGCGGAACTTCGCCTGCAACCGGTTCCCCAGGGAGAAGTCCGCGGCCACGAGCCCTTTCCATCCTTCCGTAGCCGCCCCGAGGTCTCCGTCGAGGAAGTCCAGATCTGCCCGGCCGAGCAAGGCTGCCATGCGGTAACGCTGCGGCAGGCCCTCCCGTGCGAGGAGTTCTTCGCAGAGAGTCCGAGCCTGGTGCCGCTCGTCCAACCGCAACCACACGGCCAGGAGCTCTTCCCCGTGAGACGGATAGCCTCCGCTCAACTCGTACGCGCGCTGATAGAGCGCGGCCGCCGCGGTCAACGCTCCGTGCTGCTCGGCTTGTTCGGCTTTGAAGGCCAGGTTAGCGCATTCCCGGGCGCAACGTTTCGTAAAGAGGGTCTTCCGACTGGTCAGCAGCTCGGCATAGTCCGCGACCCGAGGACTGACCTCGAGCCGGGAGAGGAAAGCCCGCCACGCTCCGGCCAAGGTCTCGGAACTCATCCCGTAGGCTTGTTCGAGGGTCCCACCGGCATAGAGGCTCTTGAGGGGTATGGGGCCGTGCGCATCAAGGAGGAAGCGGACAAAGGAACCACAGGCGGTATAGGCTTCTCGAGCGGACGTCGAGAAGAAGTGCAGCGGCGAGAAGAGCTCCAGGATGTCCAGCTCACCGCGGCGATCCATCAGCGCCTTGGCGAGTTGGTGGGGATCCACGGCCTCCTCGAGCCAAGCCACGGCCACGGCCAAGCCCTCTACGAGGCACGCATTGAGCGGCGCACCGGTGAACTCGGGAGCGATGGAAGAGGCCAGGACATGGGTCAATTCATGCGTGAGGAGAGGATGCGGCGGCAGGTCGTGGTCGAGGTGCAACTCCCGGTTGAAGAAATCGCCGATCATCACCGTGCGCGCGCCCATGAGGCGGTGCTTGGTGCTCTCATCGGGATAGAGGTACGTTGTTGCGCCCACGGAGTCCCCGAGTTCGAGGGTCTGCGCTATTTGCCGACGCCGGAATTCATGATCCGCGAGAACCTCTCCGATCCGGTCCGCAATACGTTCGCTGGCCGGAGGATAATAGACGGTGAAGTGCTCGCTCACCGCTCGAGCGCCGAGCGCCCGTTGCAAGCCCTCTCGCGTGGTGTGGAAACCGAAATCTTCCTGGAAGAGGAAGAACCCCAGGACCACGAAGGTGAGGACGAAGAAGAGCGCCGCCGAACGCTTCCTCCCGGCAAGCCCCAGAAACACTCCCCCCTGGGACCGCATGCCGCCATACAGGTAAGCAGCCAGGAAGAGCACCATGCCGAGCACCGCGGTATAGGCCCTGAAGTAGATCAACCGCGACTCGAGCAGGAGGACCTCGTCGTAGATGGCCCCCGGCAGATAGCCGAGGAGATGGTCGAACCCGAAGATAACAGGATCAAAGAGGATTTTTGCCGCGGTGACGAGCATCATGCTCACCACGACTACGTAGTAGCCGAGGACTTGTAGGACACGGTTCCTGGAGACCTCGTCGAGTGCGAGAGCGAGGAGAGCGCAGAACAAGGCGGTGATCCCGGGTTGGAGGAAGAAGAAGCCCAGACCTTGGATCAGGTTGCAACTGCCGTGGAAATAGGTCCCGACCAGACCGGAGAAGAGCAGGAGTCCGAGGATCACCCCAGCGGAACGGAGTACCAGCAGGAAACGTGCTGCCCTGGAGCTATCGCGGTGTCTGGTGAGCAACGCGCTGAACAGATACCCTCCGAGCACGGTGAGAAAGACATTGGCAGCAAGAGAAAACTCGTAGCCCAGCGCGTTCACCAGGGGGAACCCGAGCATGGCCAAGCCCCACCCGAGCGTGAGCAGCGCGCTCACCCAGAGCGGTAAGAGTCTGTTTCCCCTCGGTCCTCGGATGGTTCTCTGCATGCGTGCGGTCCTCCAGGCTGGGCCGGTCACCGCACTCATACTCGACAGTGCCCCCCCTGTCAAAACCCGCACTTCGACGCAACGCACAATCACGACGATTCTTTTTTCGCACTGCATCCAATTCAACCCAATGAAATGGTGCCAAATGTAAAATAATGGTTGCGTCATGACACCTTTCATGCTATGTACGGGTTCGTTGGTTGGCGTCACCTCGAACAGGAGGATCCATGCGCACCCTGGCACTGCTTCTCATGAGCCTCATCACAGCAGCAGCCTTCGCCGGACAAACGGTCCGGATCGCCACCGTCGATGGTGGGGTAGATCTCACCCACCCGAGTCTCGAACAATTCAAATGGGTCAATGAGGCCGAGGAAGCCGGCGAGGCCGGGGTCGATGACGACGGCAACGGCTATAAGGACGATGTCAACGGTTACAACTTGGTCGGCGGCAACGCCGAACTCTTCCCCTACGCATCCCTGCCCCCGGAAGAAACCTTCGTCCTGGCCATCGAGGGCTTCGATCTCCTCATGCGCCTGAACGCGGGTCAAGAGTTGTCGGTCCCGGAGAAGACCTTGCTCGAAGAGCGTCTTCCCCTGGTCAAGCGCCACCTCGTACCCATCCTCGGCGGTATGCACGGCACACACGTCTCCGGGATCATGGCAGCAGAGAACGAAGATTTAGAGATCGTCGGGGTGAAAATCCTCGCTGAAAGCGCAAGCGAAGAGATCACGTATCCGGGCATGTTCAAGGGTGCGGAAGTATTCAATAAATTGCTCGGGTTGCTCATCGCCATCTTCACCGTTACTCCCGACAAACTCGTCGCCGAGCTCCGCAATCACTACGAAACCCAACAACGGCCCTTCCTCGAGCAGATCGGTTCCTACCTGGCCAAACAGCAGGTGCGTGTGGCCAACTGCAGTTGGGGCGAGGGTGAAAAAGATTTCTTGAACATGCTGAAGCAGCAGTTCCCGCACATCTATATCAACGCCTCGGCGCGTGAGACCGTCATCCGCGGCTATCGTACGATCCTGGCCGAAGTCTACCCCGTGATGACCAAGGCAGCCCCCGCGACCCTGTTCGTCATGGCGGCCGGCAACTCGGCTATCGACAACGACCAGATGATGACCATGCCGGCGAATATCGCGGCCGACAACAAGATCACGGTGGCCTGCCTCAACGCCGCCCTGGACGGCGTTGCCTCCTTCTCCAACACCGGCGCAGAAATGGTCGAGATCGCGGCTCCCGGCGAACTGATCCGCAGCGCCACCCCGTACGGCAAGAGCGTGCTCATGTCCGGGACCTCGATGGCAGCGCCTTTCGTCTCCAAGGTCGCCTCGATGGTGTTGCAGGCCAATCCGGCGCTCACCCCTGCCAAGGTCAAGCGCATCCTCATGGACACCGCCGACCAGAAGAAGTTCCTGCGCGGTAAAGTGAAATCCGGAGCGGTGAACCTCGAACGCGCGGTCGAAGCCGCCACAAAATCCGCCGAGATGGAACTCGAGGAAGCCATTGCCGCCGCCCGCGAAGAGATCCCGGCCGAACCCGAGGCCGAGGGTTTCCTCCTGCGCGGTACTGGTGCCATCAGTCAGTTGTCGGTGGAAACCATGATCGCCGGCGGGTATCAACGCGGTCAGGCCGAAGAGATCACCCGCTTGCTCGAGCGGGTCCGCCGGGTCATCTACTGATCGTTCTCTGCAAGAAACCTCCGTTCACCGCTCCCCTTCTCCTCCGGCTTCGCCCCGATTCTTCTCCAACATAATCTTGAGTTCCTTGCCCATATCCAGGGCTTGCTGCCGTTGCTGCTCGTCGTTATCCTCGTCGAGGAAAATGTTCTCCGCTTTCTTGACCAAGCCATCGAGTTTTTGCTCGGTGTCGCGCAACCGCTGACAGAGGGTCGTAGCGATCTCCTTGAGCACCTTGAAAGGAGCGGTCAGGCCGTTGGCCTTGAGGTGGGTGAAATCCTCGCGGGTGATCTCGTAGATCACCGTTTCTTCGAGGGTCATGGCCGTGGCCGAGCGAGGTGCGGGGTCGATGAGGCTCATTTCGCCGATGACAGCACCACGGCCCAAGGTGGCGAGGGTGACTACCTTCTTTGTCACCAACATCTTGGTGATTTTGACCTCTCCGTCCTCGAGGATGAACATCGAGGTACCGATCTCCCCCTCCTTGCAGATATAGGCCCCTACCGGAAAACTGTGCCGCTGGCAGATCCTGACGATATCGAAGAGTTCTTGGTCGTCGAGCCGCCGGAAGAGGGGGATCTCGCGCAGAAAATGCACCGGGTTCTTCATAGTTCCACTTCTCGTTGACTTTATTCGGTCCGCTGACTATCAACCTACCGGAGTCCGGCGGGAACTGGACCTCGATCGCCCCGGGACTCCCCGGTCGCTCCGAGTATAGGCGAACCCCGGGTGCGAAGACAAGACCGGATCGAGTCATGCAACAACAACGGTTCTTCATCCAGCGTTACCGCGATTTCATCATCGAGCACGCCGGCTTGGTGCTTCTCCTGGGACTCGTCCTCGGCGGCCTGTGTTTCCTCGAGGTCAGAGAACTGCGGATCAAGAGCAATCTGGCCTCCCTCCTGCCCGAGAACCAACCCAGCGTGCAGAACCTCAACCGAGTCCTGGAGAAGGTCGGCGGGTTCGGTGAGCTGATCACCCTCATCGAGACCAAGGATTTCGAGGCCGCAGAGCGCTTCGCCTCGGACCTGCGCCAGCGCGTCCTGGCTCGAGACTACGTGCGCTTCGCCGATTTCCGCGTCGACGAAAAGGTCTTCCGCGATAACGCACTTCTGTTCATGGACAAGGCCGACCTCCAGACTATTACAAATCGGCTCGACGATCGCCTGACCTACGAGAAGGCAAAGATCAACCCGCTCTTCGTCTCCCTCGACGAGGAGGAGGAACCGCCCTCGCTCGACTTCTCCGACCTCGAAAAGAAATATTCCCGCGACAAGAAAACCTCGACGGACGGCCGTTACCGTTATTTCGCCAACGCTTCTCGCAACTTGCTGCTGCTCGTCATCTATCCCTCCGGCGTGACCAGCGATATCGCCTTCGCCCGCCAGATCTACAAGGACCTGCAATCGGACATCGAGACGCTCAACCCCAAGGCCTACGCGCCGGACCTGACGATCAACATCTCGGGCAATTTTAAAAACCGTATCGACGAATACGAGAGCATCGTCTACAACGTCAAGAGCAGCGCATGGTGGTCGCTCTCGGCGATCTTCTTACTGATAAGCCTCTATTTCCTCAACATCTTCGCCTTTTTCCTGATCATGATCCCTCTGGCGATCTCGATCATGATCACCTTTGCCCTAACCCGGCTCGTCCTGGGCGACCTCAACCTCATCACGGCCTTCCTCTTCGTCATCCTGTTCGGCCTGGGCATCGATTTCGGCATCCACATCCTGGCCAGATACCTCGAGGAACGGAGGCGCGGGGTGCTGCTGCGCGTGGCGCTCACCAATATCTTCCGCCACACGACCCGCTCGCTCTGGACCTCCACGGCTACGACGGCGGTAGCATTCCTCATGCTCTTGGTCACCGATTTCAAAGGGTTCTCCCATTTCGGTTTCATCGCCGGGACCGGAGTCCTGTTCGCCTTCCTGACCATGATGTCCTTCTTCCCAGCGCTGATCGTGCTCTGCGACCGCTTCAAACTCTTCGGCATCAAACGAACCCACGTCACCTCGCGCAAATTCACGCCG
Source organism: Deltaproteobacteria bacterium RIFOXYA12_FULL_61_11 (assembly GCA_001799195.1). GTDB lineage: Bacteria > Bdellovibrionota_F > JAHFAK01 > YA12-FULL-61-11 > YA12-FULL-61-11 > YA12-FULL-61-11. The sequence goes on from MGSU01000037.1 coordinate 16,727, forward strand.
CGACGGTATCCCTTTGCCCTGCCCGTCCTGGTCGTCTGCCTCATAGGCGCGTTTGGCGGTATCTACGGGCTGATCGAGGTCGACTTCGAATACGATTTCGCCAAGTTGCGTTCTGTCCTGCCCGGCTCTCAAGAGAACCGCAACAAGGTCCGCAGCGTGTTCAAACAATCCAGAGATCCGGCCATCCTCCTGGTCGACGACGACTCGGAGTTGCCTCTCATCGCAGCGACCCTCGAGGCGAAGATGCGCGAGGATACAAGCACGCCCACGGTGAGCGGCTACGAGTCCTACCTCGACGTAATACCGGCCGATCAGGAAGAAAAACTGGCCTTGTGCGCTGCCATCAAGGCCCAATTGGTCGAGTTCGAGGCTGCTGGGCTCAGCGAGGCCGACCAGGCCTCGGTAGATACGTACCGCTCCAAGCTCGAGGTGCGGAAGATCGGCTTCGACGACCTGCCCGAGGCCGTACGCCGTCGTTTCCGCGGGGACCAACTGCAGAGCGGTACTCTGTTCTATATCTACAGCAGCATACCCCTCAACCACGGCCTCAATGCTATACGCTTCTCCGAGGACGTCTCGGAGGTGCGCACCTCGACCGGCAAGGTCTACTATCCATCTTCGGAGGCCCTCATCTTCGCAGACCTGGTACGCATCCTGACCCATGACAGCGCTATCGCTATCATCCTGGTGTTGTCCGCTGTCTTCCTCCTGATCCTCCTCGACTTCCGCCGTCTCGGCCCGACTTTCCTCGTCCTCTCCCCGCTGATCTGCGGCATCCTCTGGATGTTCGGCTTGATGGCGTGCTTCGATATCAAACTCAACATTTACAACATGGTGGTCCTCCCCTCGCTCATCGGCATGGGTATTGACCACGGTGTCCACGTGTACCGACGTTATCTTGAGGAAAAAGAAGGTTCGTTGCCCTTCATCCTGCTCAAGACCGGCATGGCCACGGCGATGTGTTCCCTGACCACCATGTTGGGCTTTTCCGGGATGATCCCCGGCAACCACCAGGGACTGCGCACCATCGGAGTCCTGGCCGTGTTGGGACTCGCTCTGGTCATGCTGGCAACCATGACCGTACTCCCGGCCGCCATGCAGATGCTCGAGGACCGACGAACCCGGTCGAGCACAAACCGGGTTGCGGCGCGGACATGATCGTGCCGACCGCTTCTTCGGAACGATCTGTCGAAGTATACTGAGTTCAGCAGTGTACAAGGAAGGTATCGATGAGCGATAATGCTGCCGGTCTCCACGTCCTCTTCGTCGACGACGAGGTCGAGAATACCTC
>MGSU01000038.1:0-11353 GCA_001799195.1 Deltaproteobacteria bacterium RIFOXYA12_FULL_61_11
TACAGCAGTATTGGGGCCACCCTGTTACTCTTCATAGTATCTTGATCTTCTTCAGGAACTGAAGCTGTTCCTTTGCAGGGATTCGTGATGCCGATTCGACCCTTCGAAGTCCGACCTGGAATATGACCTGGAATATTGGAAGAACAGGGCCATTGCCGAAGACACCCAGCGCCTCTGGCGGATCGAGCCCCAGGAGGTCCCCCTGTGCCCGCCTGAGGGGCAACGTCCTTCTTGCCCCCCTGTTCGCAATGTCATTGCATTGACGCTCCGGCCGAGGTATGGTTCTCGTCCGTCACTGAAACGTTGCGATGGAGCCTCTACCGCGGAGTGCGCATGGAAAAAGTCAGAGTGCTGCTCTACGACGACGACGAGATCTATAAGAGCAGGCTGCTCAACTACCTCAAGTCGGCAGGTTGCGCTACCGAGATCGTCGAAGACGGCGTCTCGCTGTGTGCAGCGGCCCAACGCGAAAAGACCGACCTCGTGGTACTCAGCGAGCACATGGCCCAACGCAATGCCCTGTCGGTCTTGCAGATCCTCGCAGAACTCATGCCGACAGTGCCGGTCTTCCTGCTCCACGAGAGCGACGGACAACACTTGCAGCAACATAGTGCAGCCCACAGCGGGATCCGCCTCCTGCGCAAGCCCTTCCAACTCCAACCCTACGAAGCCGAATTCGCCGCCCTCCTCGCCGCCGCCAGGACCCCGACGAACAAAACGCCACCGGCCCTGTCCGACGAGATCAAGGGCGATCATTCCTCGATCCAACAGCTCTTCCGGCTCATCGAACGCGTCGCCGGTTCGGACAGTACCGTCCTGGTGCTGGGCGACAGCGGCACGGGCAAAGAACTCGTCGCCAGGGCCATCCACCGGCGCAGTCAACGCCGGGACCAACGCATGGTCGCCGTGAACTGCGGGGCCATTCCCGAGAACCTGCTCGAGAGCGAGCTGTTCGGCCATGTCAAGGGAGCCTTCACCGGCGCGCTCTATGCCCGGGAGGGCCGCTTCCTGCAGGCCGACAAGGGAACCCTCTTCCTGGACGAGATCGCCGAAATGAGCCTGCCGATGCAGGTCAAATTGTTGCGGGTCCTCCAGGAGCGCTGTTTCGAACCGGTCGGTGGCTCGACCACGGTCTCGGTGGACGTCCGGGTCATCGCCGCGACCAACCGCGACCTGGAACAGATGGTCGCCGAGGGCCGCTTCCGCAAAGACCTCTTCTACCGGCTCAATGTCGTGCCCCTTTCCCTGCCCCGCCTCGCCGAGCGCCGCAGCGATATCCCCTGCCTCGCCGAGCACTTCCTGCAACGCTTCTCCTCCAAGAATCACCTGCCGATACCGGGGTTCAGCAAAGCAGCGATCGAGGTCCTCATCGCGTACCCCTGGCCGGGCAACGTGCGCGAACTGGAGAACCTGGTCGAGCGGGTCACCGTGTTCAAGGGAGAGGGCCTCATCGAACTCGAAGACCTGCCCGATTCCATCCGCTTCCCCGGGATCAAAGCCGGCAGTGGAGGCACTCTCGAACTGACGAAAGAGGGCCTCGACCTCAACGCCACCCTCGAACGCCTGGAGAACGACCTCATCCTGCAAGCTCTGGCCATGACCGGTGGAAACAAGCAACAGGCCGCCAATTTGCTCGGACTCAACCGGACCACCCTGGTCGAGAAACTCAAGAAGAAGAAGCTCCAGTTCTGAGGATCAACGCATAGTCTTCCGATGCAACATGTTGAAATCTCAATTCGTCTTTTCCAGTGGCAGGAAAATCTAGCTCTTCATGCGCGAATAGGCTTGCAATTACTTCGGGTTTTCTCCAGAATTGGGCCCTGGATTAGCTTATAGTTATTTCAACTATTTATCAGTTCAGGTCAGAGGGAGGTCGTGCAAATGGGCATTTTGAGGGTCATGGAATCCGGTGGCGGATTTATGTGGTGGATTCTGCTCGCATTGCTCTTCGGTGTGGCCATCGCGCTCGAACGCCTCTTCATGGTCATGATTCGCTACAACGTCAACGGTAACGACCTGATGATCAAGGTCCGCAAGAGCATCCTCGGCAACAAGCTCAATCGCGCCGTGGCCATCTGTGACGGGAAACCCCACGCGGCCCTGTCCATGGTCTTCAAGGCCGGTCTCCTGGCGATCGAGAAACCGGTCGCAGACATCGAGAAGGCGGTCGAGGATGCCTCGCTCGAGGCGATCCAAAAGATCCAGACCCGCACGTCCTATCTCGGCACCATTGCCAACGTCGCCACCCTGCTCGGGCTGCTCGGGACCATTTTCGGTCTGATCGACTCCTTCGAATCGGTCGGCGCGGCCTCGGCCGAAGAGCGGCAAACCCTCCTCGCCGCCGGTATCTCCGTGGCCATGTATACCACCGCCTTCGGTCTGCTCGTGGCCATCCCCCTGCTCCTCATGTTCTCCATCATCAGCGGCAAGACCACGGCGATCATCGACGAGATCGACCTCTACGGCAGCAAGGTCCTGGACCTGATCAAAACGGCGAAAGAAGGGAAACTGCCGATCGAGGGTGGTGCGACCCCTGAAAAAGCGGGCGGCGAATTCGACGACATGTGACCGCAGTGGGGGAGTAAATCATGGGCAAGGCTTCGGACAGGTCACGGACCAACAAGGATCCAGCGCTGACCATGTTCCCGATGATGAACCTGATGGTGATCCTCGTTCCCTTTCTCTTGACCTCGGCGGCGTTCTACCACATGGCCATCGTCAACACGACGGTCCTCACCGACAACCCCGAGACCGGGAAGATCCAGGACACCCAAATCATCCCCCTCGACCTGTATCTCTACCTCAAGGCCGAAGGTCTCACACTCGAGTCCTCGCGTCCCATGTACGAGGGCAAGAGCCGCGTCGATTTCCCCATGTTGCCACCGGGTAACACCTACGATTTCCCAGGGCTACGCGACATCCTCATCAAGGTGAAGACCGAGAACGAGCTCGTCACCACCATGTTCATCTTGGCCGACCCCGGGGTGACCTACGACAATGTCATCAAGGCCATCGATCACTGTCGCGACGACGGTAAACCGGTCCCTAGTCCCGAGGGTCCGCCCATGCCGCGCGAGCTGTTTCCCAAGGTCACCATCATGCGTGCGCAATAGGCAGGTAGGTCATGAGAAAGACGATCAGCAGCAAGCGGGGGTCGAGAAGGAATCGCATCCAGGATATCGATCTGAACATCACCTCCATGATGGACATCTTCACCATCCTCCTCGTCTTCCTGCTCAAGAGCTATTCCGTAACCGAGGCCGTGCTCATCGCCCCCAAAGACGTGGCCCTGCCGACCTCGACCTCCCAGATCGACCCCAAGGTCTCCATTGACATCCAGATCTCGAAGACCAGCGTGGTCTTTGACGGCAAACCCGTCGTGGCGGTCATCGACGGCAAGATCGACCGCTCGTACTACGACGAGAACAACCTCATCGCGCCGTTGCTCAAGGTCATCCAAGACAAGCTCAAGTCCTTCGAATACATTGCCCAACTCCGGCAGGACAATGCCCCTCAAGTCGAAGATACCGGCGAAGAGGGAGAGGAGGAGGACGAAACCGCCGAGAAATCAATTCTTGTCATGGCGCACAAAGAGTTGGACTTCAAAGTGGTCGAGGACGTGCTCTACACCGCGGCCGGAGCCGGCGTCGGCAAGTTCCGGTTCGCCGTCCAGAAGCTCGGAGAGTAGCCACAGGGGGCAGGGACGATGAAAGTACTAGCACCAACGCTTGCGCTCTTCGTGTGCGCGGCGCTCTTGCTCGCCACCCCGGGATGGGGTCAGGATTTCGACGAGTACGAGGATGAACTGATCCTGCCCACCGACGAAGAAGCGGTGAACGTGGTCCAGAAGAAGCGGTATCTCAAGCGCGGCAAGGTCGAGATCACCCCCAAGGGAGGCATTGTCGTCAACGACAACTTCCTCAAGGTCAACCCGGTGGGCCTGACCTTCGACATCTTCTTCTCCGAGTACTGGGCGCTCGAACTCGAGGGCCTCTATGTCATCACCAGCAAGACCTCCTTCACCGAGTACCTCGAGCAGGACTTCGACATCGTGCCCGAGTACAACAGCCAGACCTGGCAGGGCATCGGCTCCCTGCAGTGGTGTCCCCTCTACGGCAAGATGAGTTTCCTGGCCGGGACCATCATTCCCTACGACATGTTCTTCACCCTCGGCGGAGGTATGGTCGGGACCGATTCCGGCGCCTACCCCCTCGGCTCCTTCGGTTTCGGTCAACGTTTTTTCCTCTTCCCGCTCCTCGTGCTGCGTTTCGACCTGAAGTTCAATTACATCAAAGAGAAAATCCAGGTGCTCGATCCGACCACCGGCAACGCGATCGAAGGCGAGCTGCGCCCCAACGACAAGTTCGACTTCGGGGTGTTCGGCGGCCTCAGCCTGTTCCTGCCGACCTTCTGAGGGGGACCCCATGACCCGCATCCTTCTCGTCCTCCTGCTGGGCTTCGCGGTTGCCGTCACCTCGGTCGAAGCCGCCAAGAAGAAACGCGATCGCCGCGAAGAAGGCGAGGACGAAGCCCCTTCCTCGGAGCTCGACATCTCCCGCGAGATCGACCTGGTCATCGAAGAGTACTACCAGAGCGAAGAAGACTACCATTCGGCCTCCCACAAGCTCCTCTTCCTGGCCAAGAACGCGAAAAAAAAAAGGGATAGTGCCAAGGCCTATTACTATGTGGGGCGCTCCCTCTTGAAACTCGGGTTGGTCTACTCGGCCATTCCGTTTTTGATCAAGGCAATCTCCTCGGATAACCGGCACTATACTCCTCTCGCGCTCAAGGGACTGTTCCGCATTTCAGAATATCTCAAAGAAGACAAGTTCTTACACTCGGCCATGGAGGAACTCGACTACGATTACCTCCCCACCGAGAGCCGCGCGGAGGTCAACTACTACCTCGGAAAATCCTACTTCGGCGATGAACTCTACGAGAAGGCGATGCGCAAGTTCCAGAAGGTCATCGCCGGCAGCCACTTCTTCAGCGCCTCGCTCTATTTCCGCGGTCTGATCTATTACAAGGACGGGAACCTCCAGAAGGCCGCGGAGTTCTTCAAGGAGATCCTGGACCTCGAAGGTGCCGAAGGTACCCTCGTCTATGACTTGGCGGCCCTGGCCCTCGGGAGACTCTATTACGAACTCCAAGCCTTCAGCCGCGCCATCACCGCGTACCGGCTGGTCACCAAGTGGAGTTCAGTCTGGCACGAGGCCCTGTTCGAGAGCAGTTGGGCCTATTTCATGGCCGGAAACCCCCAGAAGGCCCTGGGTAATCTGCATTCGGTCCACTCTCCTTTCTTCGACCGCTATTTCAATCCCGAGAGCTATCTGCTGAAAGCGATCATCTTCTACTCCTTCTGCTGGTACGGTGATGCCGACAAATCGGTGACGGATTTCCTGCAGCGCTACACCACCCTGTCCGCCTACATCTCCAAGCTGCAAGAGGTCTATGAACAGGCCGACCCGCAACAGGTTTTCCTCAGCCTCTCGAAGAAGGCTCAGAGCGGGGACCAGAAAGACGAATACTACAAGATGATCTTCAACTTCATCCTCACCGAGAAGACCTTCTCGAAGACCGTCCACCAGATCGACGTGCTCGAACGGGAACTCCAAGCCGACACCACGGCCCCCGATTTCTGGCAGCGGGAATTCTTCCCGCCGATCAAACAACAATTGATGAAGCGGCGCGAGGCCAAGGAGAAAGCCGCCGGCTTCTTCGTGCGCGACTTTTTAAAGAAAGACGCCATGGACCTCAAGAACCAGATCAACCAGGCGCAGATCATCCAACTCGAGATCAAGAGTTCGGAGATGACCCGGCTTGAGGAGAAGCTCCGGCAGCTCGGCCAGAAGACCGTGGAGAAGAAGGTCAAGGAGAAGGACATCCTGATCGATGTCGGGTTCGAGTTCTGGCCCTTCACCGGTGAATATTGGAAGGACGAGGTCGGTTACTACATCTATAACATCGTCAACATCTGCGCGAAGCAACAATGACAGCCCCGCAGTGGTCCCGGCCCCACGACCCCGACCACGGCCTCGCAACCTGCCGTGGCCACCTCGAGGATTGCAGTCCATGGGAGTACTGAGTACGATGCACGCTCTGAGCCTCACCCTCTTCGCCCTTTTCGTGGTCCTCGCAACTTTCTCGCAAAGCCCCGCCGTTGCCGAGGACAAGAGCCTCGACGAAATCTACCGGCAGGGCCAGGACCTGACCGAGAGCAAACGCGAGGAATTGATCAAGCTGACCGAGGACATCCTGCGCAATGCCGAGAACCGCGACTCCCCCGACCTGTGGCTCCGCTTGGCCGAATACTACTGGGAAAAGGGAAGGGCCAGGTTCATCAAAGAGAACGAGGCGATCGACCAGGGAAAAATGAAACCCGGGAAGAAGGCCTTCGAGGAGTCGGAGAAGTACAAGAACAAAGCGGTGAAGATCTATCAACAGATCGCCAAGCAGCACCCCGACTATCCCGATCGGGACAAGGTCCTCTTGCTGCTCGGCCTCGCCCTGTACGAGATGGGGCACCAGGACCTCGCCATCAACCAACTCAAAGAGGTTTCCCAGACCACGAAGAAGGTCCCCTATAAGATCCATGCCAACCTCTCCCTCGGGGAACACTACTTCCAGGAAGGGAAACCCGAGATCGCCGTGCCCTATTACGAGTTCCTGCTGCGCTACAAGGACTCGAAGTTCTACAAGCTGGCCCTGTACAAGCTGGCCTGGTGCTACTACAACATGAAGGACTACAAGCAGGCCTTCCGTTACTTCAAGTCGATCATCAACATCGAGAGCAACACGACCTTCCAGCAGACCCTCGAGGCCTTCGAGATCAAAGACGAAGCGGCCAAGGGCATCGTCCTCGTCTTCGCCGACATGGTCGAGGGGCCTGAGGCCAAGACCGCCAAGACCCTGCTCTATAGCATCTCTCCCAAGAACTACGGGTTGATGCTCTATCGGCTCATCAACCTTTTCTTCGACCAGGGCAAGAATCAAGAAGCCATATGGGTTGCCCAGGACTATTTGGCCATCGACCCGTACCAGAACTTCAACCCCTTGGTGCAGAAGATCGTCTACGAAGCCTATTACAAGCTGGACCAGTTCAACGAGTCGATCCTGGCCAAGAAGATTTTCCAGGAGAAATACAACCCCGAAGCCCCGTGGTTCAAACATACCTCTCGGAAACAAGAAGAGCGCGAGAAGGTCATGGAGCTCATGGATGTCGTACTCAAATCCCTGATTACGCACTACCAGACCGTGGCCATGAAGCTCAAGAAGCAGGATCTCATCGCCGAGACCAAACACTGGTATGACCTCTATTTCGCCTATTTCCCCAACTCCAAGGCCAAGTTCTCCCTGCAATTGAAATACGCCGAATTCCTCTACGAACTCGGCGAGTACATGGCCGCCTTCGATTACTACATGGCCCTGATGGCAAGCTCGTTCGAGAGGACCATGAAGCTCAAGATCGCCAACGACGCCATCCTCTCCCTCGAGAACCTCAAGAAGCAACTGACGGAGAAGAAACAACCCCATCCGCCGGAGCTCAACGAGAAGCTGCTCTTCGGTTACCAGGAATACCTCAAGCTGAAGCCCGGGAAGAAGGAAACCATCACGACGACCCTCGCCGTGGCCAAGATCTTCCACGAACTCAAGAAGGAAGACGCGGCGGAAAAAATCTGCCTACAGCTCATCGAGGAGCACACCAATACCCAGGAAGCGCTCTTCGCGGCCCAACTCATCTTGAAGATCCACTCCGACCGCAAGGACACGAAGAAGCTCAACGACTACGCCAAGCAATTCCTGGCCAAGCGCGAGTTGCACCACGATGGCTTCAAGAAGGATCTCGAGATCATCTACGAGCGGACTTCTTTCCAGCTCATCGAGAAGCTGATCGACGAGCAACAATACGCCCAGGCCGCGGAAGCCTACATGGCCTTCATCGGGGAATTCCCGACCTCGCAATTCCTGGACAAGGCTTACAATAACGCGGGCATCAACTTCGAGAAGGCGGGAATGACCGCCAAGGCCGTACCGTGCTACATGGCCATCATCACCAAGCTGCCCTCCTCCTCGAACTTCGATTCCAGCGTCAAGAACGTCATCCGGCTGCATACGGCCACGGGCAACTTCGACGCCCTCGCCGACTTCATGGTCTATTTTTCCCTGAAATACCCCAAGCGCGAGGAGTCCCCCGGCTACCTCTTCCAGGCCGCTGTGTTCTACGAGAAGCTCGGCAACACCAACAAAGCGGTCGAGCTGTATACGACGTTCGCGCAACGCTATCCCCAGCATCCCAAGGCCGCCCATCTCACCTTCAAGATCGCCGAGGTCTGGCGCGAGGCCGGAAAATCGGCCAACGCGAAGAAAACCTATCAGAAGTACCTGGACGAGGGAGCGCGCACCGAGGACAACACCCTGCTCTGCTGGTATCACCTCGGCAAGCTCGGAACCCCTGCTGAAAAAGAAACCTCCTTCCGCAAGGGAGCGAACTACTTCGATGGGGTGAAGAAGAAGGGCGCGCTCAAGGAAGGCTTGCAGGCCGCGGCCGAGATGAAGATGTTCCTCCTCGATAAGGATTACGACGAATTCCTGAAGATCGAACTCAAACTCCCGGAATCCAATTTCCCCAAACAGATCAAGAGGAAAGGAGAACTTAAAGAACAATTGGAGGAAGCCTTCCTCCAACTCATCGAGTTGGGCGTCAACGATGTCGGTATCGAGGCCCTGGTCAAGATCGCCATGCTCCGGGTCGACTTGCAGGACATGCTGCTGAACGACCCGACCCTGATGAAGATCGATCCGGAGGAGCGCGAGGCGGTCAAGGCCGAGCTCCGCGCTCAGACCCAGCCGCTCATCGATGAAGCGGTCAGCTTCCTGCAAAAGGGCGTGGACATCGCCTTCAATTTCAACATCTACAACGATTGGACGAACAAGGCTCAAGACCTCTTGGGCAAGCTCACCGGCCAGCTCCGCTTCAAACCGGTCTTCCGCATGAGCGGTACCAATCTCGACTTCGTCACCGAGGTGAACTGATGAGACCCCTGCTGCTCCTCAGCGCCCTGCTGTTCCTGGTTTCCTGCGGCGGGGCCACGAAGCACCAACCGGAACTCGGCCCTTACGAGCGCGGCCTCAAACTGGTAGAGAAGAGCCAGCTCAACGACAAGGACTATGCCGAAGCCATGACCTGCTTCGAGGAATGCCTCGGCACCAACCCCAAAGACACCCGCGCGCTCAACGGAATTGCCAGGTTGCACCTCAAACAGGGCAAGTACGACCGGGCCAGGGACACCTTCGAGCGTGTCCTGGCGATTGATCCCGAGGACGGTTTTGCCAACAGCGGCGTGGCCCGCATCCTGATCAAGCAAGAGCGTTACAGCGAAGCCCGCGATTACATCGGAAAGAAGCTCGAGGGCGAGCGCGACCCGAAAAAGATTGCGCCCTTGCGCTTGGTCTTGGGCACCATCTTGCTCATCGAACAGGAGTACGACGAGGCCCTCTCCCATCTCCAGAAAGTCCTCGAGATCGATATCAACGCCGAGTACTACAAAGAAGCCCTGCTCAAGATCGCGGTCATCCACATCAAGAAGGGCGACAAAGACAAGGCAAGGCTGATCCTGCTCAACTACACCAGCAATAAAGGCGACGACCCGCGCATCGACCTCATCCTGGGCACCCTCTTCGTGCAAGAAGACAAGATCTCGGAGGCCATTTCCCTGTTCAAGAAGGCGCTCGAAACCGACAACTCCTTGGTCGAGGCCTATCTCAACCTCTCCTCGATCTACCTGCGTTACTCCAATTACCCGGCCGCCCTCGAACTGTGCAACCAGGGCTTGCAGTATGCTCCGGCCAACGAGGATCTGCTCTGTTGCAAGGCGATTGCCACCATCCACACCGGCAACACCGACGAAGGACTCGAGGACCTGCGCAAGCTCAACCTGCGCGGCACCAGGCCCGAGATCTCCTACGAGCTCGGCGTGGCCTACTGGAAGACGGGCCGCCTCCCCGAGGCGCTCTCCTCCTTCAACGCCTATAAGATCGAGGCCCCGAAGCCGGACAAGGTCGTTGACGAGTACATTGCCATGATCGAGCGTGCCATCCAGGAGATCGAGGAAGAACGCCGTCAGGCCGCCGAGGCTCAACGCCGCTCTCAAGAAGGCGGCGCCAAGCAGGGCGAGGCGCCCCCCCCTCAGGATGCCCCTCCGCCCGAGGACGAGGCTCCCTGAGCCCCGACGAACCCACGCCATGCCCCGGAGCTTCGTCGTCATCAACCCGGCCTCAGGGGCCGGCAAAACCGCCAAACGCTGGCCGAGCTTGCTGAAGAGCTTCGAACACGCCACCGGCCGAACCTTTGAGCACGGCCTGACCAGCGGTCCGGGGGATGCCCGCCGACTGGTCGAGAAAGCGCTCACCGCCGGCTACGACGAAATCCTCGCCTTGGGCGGCGACGGTACCCATCATGAAGCGGTGAGCGGTTTCTTCGACGACGATTTGCGCCCTTTGGCCCCCGACGCGACGTTCGTCCCCCTGGCTTCAGGGACCGGTTCGGATTACGTCCGGACCCTGCGCGCGCTCGGTTGGTACGGCGATCCCCTCGCCGTCCTCACCAGCCCCAATCGACGCTCCGTCTCCCTGGGCACTTACCGTTGCATGGCCCCCGAAGGGGAGGAGGTGCGCGGCATTTTTCTCAACATCCTCGATGTCGGTCTCGGCGCCAGCGTGGTCAAGGTGGTCAACGCCTCCTCGAAGTCGAGCGGCGGCTTCCTGACCTTCTTCCTCGGCTGCCTGCGCGTCCTGTTCGGCTACCGTCCTGCGACCGTGCAGCTCACCTGCGATGGAGAAGCCCACACGCTCGAGCAGGTCCGGGTCGTCGCCGTGGCCCTCGGCCGTTACTTTGGCGGCGGCATGCACATCGCCCCCTCTGCTTCGCCCGAGGGAGAGCGCTTCTCGACTGTCATCCTCGCCGGCCGCAACGGCTGGTCCTTGTTCAACCACGCACCGGACATCTACCTCGGCACCCACCTCAGGTCGAAGATCTCACGCCAGCTCGAGGGAACGCGCCTCCTCCTCACCTCTGCCGAAACCGTAGAACTCGAGGTCGACGGCGAACCCGTCGGCCGCTTACCGCTCGAGGTCGAACTCCGACCTCGTGCCCTCTGGTTGAAAACGCTATGACTACCTTCCGCTCAGGTTTCGTCGGCATCATTGGGATCCCCAACGTCGGCAAGTCGACCCTCCTCAACGCCCTGGTCGGCGAGAAGGTCTCGATCGTCTCGCCCAAACCCCAGACCACCCGCAACCGGATCCTCGGCATCCTTAATGCCCCCGACCACCAAGTCGTGTTCCTGGACACGCC
>MGSU01000038.1:11404-17937 GCA_001799195.1 Deltaproteobacteria bacterium RIFOXYA12_FULL_61_11
CCTGCAGACTCTCGGGAGCTGCGAGGTCCTGCTCTTCGTCCTGGACAGCGCCCGGGGCCTTACCACACCGGACCTCGAGGTCATCGACCGCTTCGCCCCGCTGCCCACCCCCCGCCTGGCCGTGCTCAACAAGATCGACCTCGTAGCCAAGGAGAAGCTGCTGCCCCTGATGGCCTCCTTGGCCGAGAAGACCCGTTTCGACGCCCTGATCCCGGTCTCGGCTCTCACCGGCGACGGCCTCGAACGCATCGTCCCGGCCTTGCTGGCGTTCCTGCCGGAGAGCGAGCGGCTCTACGATCCGGACCTCTACACGGATCTGCCGGAGCGCTTCCTCGCCGCGGAACTCGTCCGCGAGCAGCTCTTCCTGCAACTTCGGCAGGAGGTCCCGTACGGCACCGCGGTCAGCATCGAGAGCTTCACCCGCGAGAAACGCCTGACCGAGATCCAGGCCTTGATCCTGGTGGAGCGCGAACAGCACAAGAAGATCGTGGTCGGCAAGGCCGGCGCCGGCATCAAGGCCATCGGTTCGGCCGCGCGGCTCGAACTCGAACGCCTGCTCGGCCGCAAGGTATTGTTAAAACTCTTCGTCAAGGTCAGCGAGGGGTGGACCGGCAAACCTTCCTTGCTCTCGGACCTCGGCTACACGCTGGATCATCCATGACCCCCATCGTCGCCATCATCGGCCGGCCCAACGTGGGCAAATCGACCCTGTTCAACCGGCTGATCGGCACGGCACGTTCGATCGTGGCCGACATCCCCGGCGTGACCCGCGACCGTATCTACCACGAGGCCGAGTACCGCGACCGGACCTTCCTGCTGATCGACACCGGGGGCATCCACCCCTCCGACACGGAAGACGATCTCGAACTCCACATCCACCGCCAGGCCATGGCTGCCTTCGAAGAGGCCGACCTCGTGCTCCTGCTCTTCGACGCCAAGGCCGGGATCATGCCCGCGGACACGGCGATCGTGGACCTGGCCAGGCGGCAGGGAAAACCCGTCCTGCACCTCGTCAACAAGGTCGAGAGCGCCGCGGACCAGCTCGCCGCCTCCGAGTTCTTCAGCCTGGGCCTCAGCGAACCGATCTTCCTCAGCGCATTGCACGGCCTGGGCATTCCCGAGCTGCTCGACCAGCTCGTGGACCGCTTGCCTCCGGCCGGGATCGAGACCCAGCCCGGGGAACTGCACGCGCGCATCGCGGTCCTCGGAAAACCCAACGTGGGGAAATCGACCCTCTGCAACACCCTGCTCGGGACCGAGCGGCTGATTGTCAGCGATGTACCCGGCACCACCCGCGACAGCGTCGATTCCCTGCTCGTCTGGCAGGACCGGCGCTATCTCCTGGTGGACACGGCCGGCATGCGCAAGAAGCACAACATCAGTTACCAGCTCGAGCAGTTCTCGGTGTTTCGGGCCATCAAGAGCCTCGAGCAGAGCGACCTCGCCGTACTCGTGCTCGATGCCGGCGGTGAGCTCGGCGAGCAGGACCTCAAGATCGCCGCGCTGACCCACGACCGCGGCAAGGGCTGCATCCTGCTGATCAACAAGTGGGACCTCGCCCCGGAGCGTTCGGACCGAGCGGCCAAGGAATACACGTCCGTGCTGCGCGAGCGCATGCCCTTCCTCGACTACGCGCCCCTCTTGTTCGTTGAGGCCAAGAGCGGACGCAAGGTGCACAAGCTCCTGCCGCTCGTCGATCGCATCGTCTCGACCCGCGACCAGCGGATCAAGACCTCGGAGCTGAACGAGGTCCTCCGCCACCTGACCGACCGGAATCCTCCACCGCTGGGCCGCAACCACCGGCGGCAGCATCTCACCTTCATCACCCAGGTCGGCGTCCGTCCCCCCTCCTTCGCGATCTTCTGCAACAGCCCCGACACCCTGCCCGAGCACTACCGCCGCTATCTCCTGCACGGTCTGCGTGAGCGCTACCCCTTCGAAGGCACCCCCATCCTGCTCAAGTTCAAGGATAAGCACTGATTGTACCCTTGACCTCGCACGAACCCTTCCCGCCGCATTCCTATAGGCGCTCGTGCAACCGAGGAGTATGATGCCGGGGAAAATCTTCGGAGGTGCCGGCCTTGTCCGGAACTACGGGTCGCTCCCTGCACGTCACGCTCCTTACGGCCATGGTCGTCCCGGCGCTGTTGCTCGCCCTGCTCGGCCTGGTCGGGCTCGGCTCGGTCCTCCACCTCGGCCGGTCCGCGGAACGCATTCTGGCCGAGAACTACCGGAGCATCCGGGCCGCCCGCGCCATGGGCACCGCCTTGAACGAGCTCGAGACCTGCCTTCGCTACCCTGTGGTCTGCCCCGAAGGATCGGGCGCCGCCCAGAGCGCCTTCGACCGCGCCCTGCTCACCTGCGTGGACAACGTCACCGAGGCCGAGGAACCGGATCTGCTCGCCCAAATCCGGACCCTCCGGTCCGGTTTTTCCAAGGCTGGTGTCGTGCCGCACGAGGCGCCACCGGCAGCGCACGCCGAGCTTCCGCGATCCGATCCGGCGCGGTTCAAGGAGCTGCGGACCACCATCGACCGGCTGATCGCGGTCAACGAAGCCGGCATGTTCGAACGTGAAACCACGTCCCGGCTGACCACACTGGTCATGACCGCGCTGGTCGGCCTGGCCGCCCTCGTCGGGCTGTTCGCCTTGGTATTCTTCGCTCGAACCGCGGCCCGGCGCATCGCCGAGCCGGTCTTGGAAGTGGCCACAGCTCTGCACAAGGCGCTCGGTCCGCCGGACGAGGGACCGGAGGCTCCTTGGGACGGTCGCGGGGACGAGCTGACCCGTCTGCGCCGCGAGATGGAGGCACTACTGGAGCGGCTGCAACGGCACCACCAGGATCAATCGTTGCGCCTGCAGCAGGTGCATCACAGCGAGCAGCGCCGGTACGAGGAGACCCGCAGCGGCTTCATCGCCATGCTCTCGCACCAGCTCAAGACACCCCTGACCACGCAGACCATGGCGGTGAACCTCCTCAAGGAGCGGTTGCGCGGTCTCGACCCCGAATCGTCTGAGCTGCTCGAGCATGCCCGACAGAGCTGCGCAGCTTTGCATCAGCTCGTCGCCGAGCTGATCGACACTGCTCGGGAACCAGCGCCGCACCTGTCGCTGCGCCCGAGCCGGGTCGACCTGGTCGGCCTCCTGCGCCAGGCCCTGCAACCGCTGCAACCGCAAGCGCGCGAGAAGGGCCAAACTCTGCACGACCGGCTCGGGGATCAGCCGGCTTGGGCCAGAGTGGATCCGATCAAGTTCTCCTGGGTGGTGACCAACGCCGTCGGCAATGCCCTGCGCTACACCCCGACCGGAGGCCGGGTCGAGGTACTCCTGCAGCGTGGCGACCACGGTCTCGAGCTCCTGGTCGTCGACACCGGCATCGGCATCCCGACCGAGCGCCTGCGCACCATCTTCCAGCCCGCTGCTCCCGACGAACTGCGTACCCCCGGCTCGCACGGCCTGGGCCTCTCCATCGCCAAGGAGATCATGGACGCGCACGGCGGCGAGATCGGCATCGAAAGCCATCCGGGCCGCGGCACCACGGTACGTTTGGTCCTACCGGACAAGGAGGTTCGGCCCGATGAGCCGTATCCTGATCCTGGACGATGATCCCGGCATTCGCCGGACGCTGGACATCCTGCTGCGCAGCGACGGCCACGACACCCTCCTGGCGGCGAGCGCCGAGGAGGCTGAGACCCTGCTCGAGCGGCAGTGCGTGGACCTCGCCCTGGTCGATCTCCAGCTCCCCGGCAGGAATGGCCTCGAGTTCATCCGCCGACTCCGCGATCGCCACCGCGATGTCGAGGTCGTGATCATTACCGCGCACGGCAGCATCGAGAGCGCCGTGGAGGCGATGAAAGAGGGCAGCTCCGATTACCTGACCAAACCCTTCACTCCGGAGCAGGTCCGCCACCGCATCCGGCAGCTCGCCAAGCTGCGCGGCTTGCGGACCGAGGTCGAAGAGCTGCGCGGGAGGCTCGGCGTCGAGACCACGAGCGATGAACCGGTCACGGCGTCCCCCGGCATGAAGCACCTGCTCGAAGTCGCACGCACCGCTGCCGCGAGCGAGGCCTCGGTGCTGCTCACCGGAGAGAGCGGCACGGGCAAAGGGCTGCTGGCCCGGTACATCCATGCGGCCAGCGGCCGGAGCAAAGGCCCGTTCGTGGTGCTGGACGGCGCGGGGTTCAACGAGCACCTTCTCGATTCCGACCTGTTCGGACACCGCAAGGGCGCCTTCACCGGCGCGGTGGCGGACAAGCCCGGCAAGATCGAGTTGGCCGCTGGCGGCACGCTCTTCCTCGACGAGGTCGGCGAGGTTCCCCTGCCGCTCCAAGCCAAGATCCTGCGGCTGGTGGAGGATCGGAGTTATGAGCGGGTCGGGGACCCGGCGCCTCGGATGGTGGACGCCCGCCTGATCGCCGCGACCAACCGCGACCTCGAGGAACTGATCCAAGACAAGGCCTTCCGAGCCGACCTATACTACCGCCTCAGCGTGGTCGAACTCCGCGTCCCGGCTTTGCGTCACCGTCGCGAAGATTTTCCGGTCCTCTTGGCCCATTTCCTCGCCCGGGCCAACACCCGCCACGGCCGGAAGGTCACCGAGCTCGAACCAGAGGTCGAGGCCGCGTTCGAGAACTATGCTTGGCCCGGCAATGTCCGCGAGCTGGCGCACGTGCTCGAGGCCGCGGTGCTCCTCTGCCCCGGCCAAACCCTCCGGCTCGACCACCTCCCCCCGCGCTTCCAGGCCGTCGAGCAATCTCGTCCCGCCGAAGTGCAGACCCTCGCCGCCTTAGAGGAAGACCACCTCCGGCGTACCCTGGCCCAAGGGCTGTCCCAGGAGGAGACCGCGCGCCACCTGGGCATCGATCCATCCACCTTGTGGCGGAAACGGAAGAAATACGGGTTGTGACCCGCGTCGCCCCGGCCTCCCCCTGTCGATCGTCGTACAGCTTCCACGAGATGGTCGAGGTTCAGGCCACAGCTCCGGGTCCGATCCCGAGGGGTAACCTTCGCTTGCTGCAGCTACGACCCGATGGTACTCTTGCCCACATGGCGGAGGTAAGAGAGAGGACAGCGCGTGGGAACCACCTCCGACTTGGAAATTCTTCTTCCTGGTCAGGGACTTCCCTATCGCGGTGGTGGTGGGGATTGCTCGTGGTGGTGATCGGTTGTGGCCAACAGGAGGAAAGGCCGCTTCTTCAGGTCAAGGTGCTCTATCCCGCCGGTGGTCTCGGCGACCGCTCGTACAGCGATGCCCTGTACGAGGGGCTCGTGCGTGCGAGTCTGGAAACCGAATTCACCCTCACCGATGCAACTCCGCAGGATGTCACCGAGGCGGTGAGCATCTTCGAGGGCTGGACCGAGGGAGAGGTCAAGGAGCCGGAGCTATTGCTCGCGCTCGGGAATCTTCCCGGCGCTACCTGCCGCTTCGGCGGCCGACATGTCGTGATTCTCGATAGTGCGAAAATTCCCTGTCCCAACCTGAAGACCATCGAGTATCGCGTTTTTGCCCCTTCGTTCCTTGCCGGGGTTGCAGCGATGGCCGTTGCACCGCAGAAGACAGCCTCTATCCTCGCCGGCATGGACCTCCCGGTGGTCAGCACCTTTGTCCGAGGATTTTCGGCTGGGGTCGAGTACGCCGGCGGCAACATCCTGGCGGTCGAATACCTGGCGGAGACCGAGGCAGGCTTCTCAGATCCGGAGAAAGCCAGGACTGTCGCCGAACGGCTGTACCTCGCAACTGAGGTAGTGTTCCCGGTGGCCGGTGGCTCGGGTATGGGCGTGTTCGAAGCGGCCAAGGCTGCCAAAGGGCGCTACACCTTCGGCATGGATGTCGACCAGGCTTGGTTGGGGCGCGGAATCATTATCGGCTCGGTGGTCAAACGCTTCGATACAACGGTGATGCAGGTCATCCGCGACGAGGAAGCCGGTAAGTTTCACGCCGGGGCTCTATCGCTCGGCATGGTTGAGGAGGCAACCCTTCTGGTGCTCAATGAACGCTATGCCGAGCAAGTCAAGGCAACACTCGAAGCGGCGAGGGACATGGCCCTCAGCGCCGAGGCCACCGACCTCGCGGCGCATCTGCCATGAGCTGGAAAGCTCGAGCGTTCATCCTCGCTGTGGCCACCCTCCTCGGTGCCTGCAGCAAAGGACCGCAGCCACTGCGCATTGGTGTGCTGCTCCCTCTGTCCGGCGATAGCGCGGTCGGCTTCAGAGAACCGCTCGAGTTTGCGGTTGCCAACATCAATGCACACGGAGGCCCAGCGGGACGGCCGCTCGAGTTGGTCTATTGCGACCTCGCCGCAGGTGAACCGATCACGATGGCGGAGCAGTTCCTCGACGATGACTCGATCGTCGCCGTGCTCGGCCCAGACACCTCAGGTGGCCTGTTCGACCTCGCCAAGAGCTTTATCAACAGGCAGAAGTTGTTACTATCGCCCTCGGCAACCTCGGGCGATATTTTTCGCGCGTTCGGCGGCAGCCGATTCCTCTGGCGCACCGTCGAGTCGGACATCGCGCAGATGCAGAGCATGTTGC
>MGSU01000039.1:0-2895 GCA_001799195.1 Deltaproteobacteria bacterium RIFOXYA12_FULL_61_11
CCTGCCGGGGGCTGCACTCGATGAACTTGAGCGGCATGAGCTTCACGTTCGGCGCGACGCCGACCGTACCGAACCCGTTGTGCCCAGCGGCGACGATCCCCGCGGTGTGGGAACCGTGGCCATAATCGTCTTCGGGGCTGCCGTGCCCCTCGCAGAAATTGTATCCATGAATATCATCGATATAGCCATTGCCGTCGTCATCGAGGCCATTACCCGGAATTTCGCCTGGGTTGACCCAGAGATTGTCGACGAGATCCTCGTGATCGAGGTCGGCGCCGGTGTCGAGCAAGGCCACGATCAGCTCGGGATCCCCCTCGGTCACCTGCCAAGCCTCTTGAGCGTGGACCGCGCCGAGACCCCAGTTCTTTTCGTCCTCCTCGCCCTCGGCGTCGCCTTCGCCTTCGCCGAAAAACTGTCCGGTCGAGGGGAGCAGGGCGACTTCGTAATCGGGTTCAACATACTCGACCAGACCGCGCCTCTCCAACTCAGTGGCCAACCTCAACCCATTGGCCTGGTTGAGGTTGCGCACTGCCAAGAGCGCGGAATTGGCCAAGCGCTGCAAGGAAGCCCCGGGCGGCAGAATGGGAGCGAGCGCTGTGTCGATCTTGGCGAGGGCGGTACTGAACTCGGGACTGGGTTTCAGCAGGAGGTCGAAGCGCCCGGTCTGGGCCGCGCCTGCCTGCTGGACGAGAAGGAATGAACACCCGAGCGTGAGGACGAGGCCGAGAACGCGGCGACGAATCGACATGTATTCCCCCTTCCACTGACCTGATGCGTCGTAGCCAGCTCGCAAAGCGACCTGACAAGCGGCAGGACCATAGTCCATTCTAGGGGAAAGATCAAGTGGGATTATCCAACTTCCGATGCCGCACAGCGTGCAGTACACCCATGCTCCAACAAGGGATACTGCGCTGCGGTGACGGACTCGTGCCCGCCATAGCTCTGCACAGTTCCTCCCTGTCCTTGTACCGTTTCAGTCAACTCATGACAGGAGGGGAGGAGTTCAGAAACGCTCCCAGAGGGCTGCAGAGAGTTCGCGAGCCCGGGCGGCAATGCGTTCCTCATCGAGGTGGAGGAGGCGCTTGCCCTGCATCAGCACCTCTCCATCGACAATGGTTGTATCGACCGCGGCCTGGGAGAGACCGAAGGCCACGTGACCGAGGAAGGTGTTTCCGGAAAACTCGGTTGGCGGCACATAGTCGATCAGCACCAGATCGGCCTTGCGCCCGACGGCCAGCTCACCGAGCTGCCCCGGGAACAACCGATCGGTGATCCGCTGGTTGTTGCGCAGGAGCAGCGAGAGGACCTCGACGAAACCGACCGAGGGGTTCTTGCAGTTGAGATGATGCAGCCACAGGGCGCTGCGCACCTCTTCGAGCATGTTGGTGGTCATGGCGTCGGTACCGAGGCCGCACAAGACGCCCTTGCCGAGCAACGCGAAGAGGTCAGCGACGCCGACCGCGTTGTTCATGTTGGACTGCGGGTTATGCACGACCATGGTGTCGGTCGCAACTAAAGCGTCCATTTCTGCCCCGTCGACATGCACACAGTGCGCGCAGATGGTGCTGGGCCCGAGGACCCCGTGCCGACGGAGGCGCTCGACCACCCTCAGACCGTGAGTTTCCTGCGAGTGCTGCTGGTCGGCGAGGTCCTCGGCGACGTGGATGTGGAAGCCTGCTCCACGCGACCGGGCGAGTTCGACCGCCTTGTCGAGGGTCTTGTCCCCCACGGTGAAGGCGGCGTGCAATCCGAACAGACCGTGCAGCCTGCCGTCTGGAGCGTCGGCCACGCGATCGAGGAAGGCTGCGTTCTCAGCTAAACCATCTTCAGCCACCGCGGCCCCATCACGGTCCGATACCTCGTAGCACAGGGAGGCGCGCAGCCCGGCCTCACCGACCGCGGAGGCGACCGCGTCGAGCGAGCCGCGCACCGCACCAGGGCTGGCGTGGTGGTCGATGAGGGTCGTGGTACCGTGACGGATGGCATCGATACCGGCAACGAGCGCACTGTAGCGGCAGTCCTCGAGGCTGAGCTTGCGGTCGAGCCGCCACCACAGATTGCGCAGCACCTCGACGAAGTTCTTCGAAGGCGCGGCTTTGCCCAGGCCTCGGACGAAGGTGCTGTAGAAGTGCATGTGGGCATTGATGAAACCGGGCAGGATAACCTTGCCCCGGGCGTCGATCGGGGTCTCACCCGCGCTCGTGCGCTGCTTGCTCGGTTCGATCGCGGTAATGCGGTCGCCCTCCACCAGCACGTCGTGTCCGGGCAGGACCCTGTTATCGGGCCCCAAGGTGACGACCGTACCACCCGTGATGCGCAACCTCTTCATTGACTTGCCTCCTTCCTCGCTCCGAACCACCCGCGACCCCCGAGGGGGTCTCGCCGGGGCGTTACTGTACTATGGAACCTGGGAGGAGGGAAGTGGGATTGTCCCCTCGAGTGGTTTGCGGTATGGTGGAACCCTGTTATCGAGGCCCATGTACGGGAGGTGTGGCTATGGAGAACAAGGAAATCATGAGCGAGGTGGTATCCTGCGTGGTCGCCAACGCCGACAACTTCAAGCTCCTCGGCGGTGCCGACGCCGTGCCGGACCTGATGCTCAGCATCCTCAAACATCTCGACGCCTACGACCGGTACAAGGATCCGCAATGCCCTCGCGAGGAACGAGAACGCCTCGCCGTGCAGTATCCCCGACTCAAGGGTATCTGAGAGTTCCGGCCACCGGAGGTTCGTACCTGAAGACCTGGGACCGCGGATCGGCGAGCCAGTCGCAGAACGAGGGCGCGGCGCGGTCTTTCGGCGAGCAGAGTGGCTCCGTGATCGGCCACGGGAGCGCCAGGTCCGGATCGTCCCAACGAATACAACCTTCCCCTGAAGAGTTATAGAGCGCGGTAC
>MGSU01000039.1:2938-6163 GCA_001799195.1 Deltaproteobacteria bacterium RIFOXYA12_FULL_61_11
AGACCCAGGTGCTGGCCCAGGGTGGGAGAACCTGGACGTATATCCACGGCAACAAGGAAGGCTTCTCCCACGACCACCCGCATCAGCTTGGCCATCGGGGGTTCCCATTGGAAGTGCAGTCCGCGCAGGACGCCGCGGCGAGAACCGGATTGGTTGTCCTGGGGATAGCGCGAAGGCAACCCCCGGGTTTGGAGGTCGCCCTCCCGGAAGGTTTCTAAGAAGTAGCCGCGCTCGTCGTCGTAACGGCGAGCCCTGAACACGTGAATCTCGCCGAGGTGGGTGGTCAGGTGTTCGAGCGGCATCATTGCCTCCGATGCAAGGGCCCTCCCGGGCCAGAGGTCAATCCGTGTTCTTCAAGTCCTCGACCGAGGGCGGCGGCTCCGGCCAGGGAGGCTGCTCGCGCTTGTCGAAGAGGGTGTCACCGAGGACTAGGTAGTCCATGTGAGTGCGCATGAAACAACGGTAGGCGTCGTCAGGGCTGCAGACGATGGGTTCCCCGCGCACGTTGAAGCTGGTGTTCACGAGGACGCCGACGCCGGTGCGCCGTTTGAAGGCCTGGAGCAAGCCCCAGAACCGCGGATTGGTCTCGCGGTGCACGGTCTGCAGCCGGGCGGTGAAATCAAGATGGGTAATGGCCGGCAGGGACGACCGCGGGGTATAGAGCCGGTCCTTCAGGCTCTTGCCGCGAAAATCCTCTGGCAGCGACCGACGCAACTCCGGGGCGACCTCAGCGACGAGCAACATATAAGGAGAAGCCCTGCCGGGTGAGAAATAGTCCGCACAATCTTCGGCCAACACCGCCGGAGCGAAGGGGCGGAAGGACTCGCGGAACTTGGTCTTGAGGTTGAGCACCCGCTGGGTCTCGGGATCACGGGGGTCGGCCAGGATGCTGCGGTTGCCGAGCGCTCGGGGTCCCCACTCCAGGGCTCCCTGGAACCAACCCACGACCTTGCCCTGCTCGAGGTGACCGGCCACCGCCTCGCACAGGGCGCTGAAATCCTCGTAGTACGTACCCGTTGCTTGATGTCGACGCGCAGTCCGTTCAAGGTCTTCGCGGCTGAAAGCTGGGCCGAGAAAAGCTCCCGCCATGGCATCCCCTCTACCGTCGAGACGCCGAGGTTGCTGCAAGACAAGATGCCAACAGGCGAGGGCCGCGCCGAGGGCTCCACCGGCATCTCCCGACGCGGGTTGGATCCAGAGGTCTTCGAACAAGCCGGAGCCGAGGATCTTGCTGTTGGCGACGCAATTCAAGGCCACGCCCCCGGCAAGGACCAGATTGGAGCTGCCGGTGAGACGCTTCGCCTCGCCGGCCATGGCGACCATGACCTCTTCGGTGAAGCGCTGGAGCGCGAGCGCGAGGTTCATGTGACTTTGTTCGAGTTCGCTCTCGGGGGTGCGCGGCGGCAGCCCAAAGAGGCGCTCCCAGCGCTGGTCACGCGTCATGCGCAGACCGGCAGCATAGTCGAAGTAGTCCTGGTTCAACCACACACTGCCATCGGGCTGCACCTGCGCGAGCTCCTCCCGGAGGACGCGCTCGAAGCGCCGGGTCTGCTCGGCCTCGGAATCCCCATAGGGGGCCAGCCCCATGACCTTGTACTCGCCGCTGTTGACCCGGAAGCCGAGGTACAGGGTGAAGGCCGAATAGAGCAGACCCAAGGAGTGAGGAAAGGGTAATTCGGCCAAGCGGGTGATGGCCGCATCCTCACCGAAACCGAGCATCGCGGTCGTCCATTCGCCCACCCCGTCCACGGTCAAGATGGCCGCGGAGCGGAAGGGCGAGGGATAGAAGGCGCTGGCGGCATGGGACAGATGGTGTTCGGGGAAGAGCACCTCGGTCGCGAGGGGTTTCCCGGGACAAGCCCGGGCGAGCTCATCCTCCAGCACCTTCCGGAGGAAGAGTTTTTCCTTCAACCAGCTCGGCATGGAACAGAGGAAGGACGTCAACCCGGCCGGAGCGAAGCCATAGTAGGTTTCGAGCAACCGTTCGAATTTCAGGAACGGCTTGTCGTAGAAGACCACGTGCCGGAGGCAGGAGAGGTCGATGCCCTCGGCGTCGAGGCACCAACGGACCGCTTCGGTCGGGAAAGCAGCATCGTGTTTCCTCCGGGTGAAGCGTTCTTCGTGGGCTGCTCTGGCAATGACCCCGTCGCGCAACAAGACCGCCGCCGAATCATGGTAGTAGGCAGAGATACCGAGGATATACGTGGTCGCCATGCCGGTCACCATGCTGCTCAGAACGGATGGGTCAAGTCGGAGGCTCGGTACTCATGGCGTTGCTTCCGCCATACCGTGTCCTGAATCCCTGGCCGTTGCAGCCGCAGATGATCGCGATGCGTCAGCCGGTAGAGGCAAGCTATCGGGGTCAGGAGGATGAGATAGATACCACCGAAGAGGAACGCACTGACGTAACGGCCGAGGTATCGGCCGAAGAACTGCCACCAGCGGGCGAGCGGCTCGAGGGGTTTCGGCCACAACAAGGCGAGGAGCGCAACGAGAGCGGCCACGGCGAACCAACGCGGTGAGGGTTGGAACCAGGAAGCGAAGAAGAGGAGCAGCACCAGAACCAGGGCGAACTCACGGCCCGAGTCCTGAGGGACGGGGGGGCGCATGCAGGGCCTCCGAAGGCAGCGTGACGGTCGGGATGAGAACAGGCCTCATCGAGGCGAACCTACCCCAGGAACATTCGAGAGGCAAGCCCCCGGACTTCCGAATTCATTGGCAATCCCCACTTCCTTCACTACAGTGCCGCCTCAGCGTAAAGATAGTGTACAATAATGGGGAAATTCGGCACAGTAATTGCTAGGTGCTCGAGGCCATTCATCGGTGCGAGAGGATCAGCGGCAAGCGGATGGACAATCGCTACCACGACCTAACCCGAAGCAGCAATCACCTCTGGTACCTCAGCAACGTCGGTACGTTCCAGCGTCACTATACGACCTGGCTCAATACGCATTCCCTGGAGGACCTCCTCCAGGACCTTCATGCCGGAGCGGCGGCGGAGGGTGGCGCAACGTGACGCGCAGAGAATGGTGCTTGCTATCCACCGCCCGATCTGCTAGGTAAGCGCCCCGCGGGACACGAAACTACGGGAGGGGAACAGAGTTGCTGCAATGGGTTCTGGGCATCGCCGGACTGTCCGTCGGCACGACCCTGGTGGCAACACCTCTGATCAAGCGTCTCGCGTGCCGCTTCGGAGTCATCGACGCCGGGGAAGCGCAACGGAAG
>MGSU01000040.1 GCA_001799195.1 Deltaproteobacteria bacterium RIFOXYA12_FULL_61_11
GTCCTCCCGGTCACGGATGCGACCCAAGACAAGGCCCTTTCCGAGGCAGCCAACGAGGCTGCTAATGCCAAGGGCAATGCCAGCGCGCGCGCCACGGCCCGGGAACACCTCTCGTATGCCCTGCTCCAAGACAATGTGAGCTATCAGCGATTGTTCAATACCTATGAACTCCATGTCGGCAAGAGCATCCAACCCGGCGAGAACACCGTCGAACCCTTCCCGCCGAACGCCCTCGAGGCCACGGCCAAGGGCAAGCGCTCCGACGCCATGCTCGCTCGACTGCGCGGACAAACCTTCTACCGGGTCAAGGGAGAAGCCATCTACTCGGCCACACCGACCGAGGTCGGGCAATACCTTCCCCTCGCCCAGCGCAAAGCCTACCAACAAGCCTTGATGCAGGCCGTAGAGGCTTTCGCCGCCGCGACCAAGATTACCTCGGGAACCATGACGGTAGGTCAGATCGTGACCGACGTCTGCGAGGATGGTACCTGCCGGGTCGAACTGGCTGTGGCAGTCAGCGCTCTCTGATCTTCTTCCCTCCCGAGGAGCCGGTATGAGCAAAGAGAAACCGCCCTACGAACCGCCACGGGCCGTGGTTTTCGCCTCCCCAGCCTCGTCGAGTGCCTCCAAGAAATGCACCACCGGTGGTTCTGCCGACCAGAGCTGCACCGCGGGGAACGCCGCCAATAACGGCTGCACCACGGGTAACGCCGCCTCGGGTTCGAATTGCCTCAGCGGGGGCAGCGCCAACAACAAGTGCACCACCGGCTCCGCTGCGGGACACACCTGCACCAGCGGGGGGCAAGCGTCGGCCGCCGATGGCAAGTGCATGACCGGCAGCGCGGCGACCAAGTTCTGCGTCACCGGCTCCGCTGCCAGACAATCCTGCACTTCCGGTGGCGCGGCTTCGTAACCACCGTCAGGCTTTCCTCTTACCGCCGAGCACTTTACGCCCAACCGCCTCGAGAACGCCGAAAAGACCAAGAACCATACTGCCAACCACCACACCCTTGATACCACGATCTGCCGGCCCCACTTTTCGCACCGAGCCCGTGGGACTGCGCAGGCCGACCACGCGCCAACGTAGCTCCCGGGCATGAGCCACTTCGTACCACCGCGAACCATCTCCGCGGTGGATGATCCAGCGCCACCGGGCAAGCCCGAACCCTCCGACCAGGCGATGACAGACCGAGCTCTGCCCTTCGAGCACAACGAGCTCGCCCCTTCGAACCCGTCCCGGCTCCACCGGCTCCACCAACACGCTCCATCCCGGGCGCACGGTCGGGGTCATGCTGCGACCAACCAGGAGGAAGGCTCTCGGCCGCTCGGGAGGATCCCCATCCCTGGGCAGTGATTTGCGTTTGCCTCTGACCATGATCCATGCTACAACATGCCGGTTCGAAAATGCATCCGAGTTCTCACAGCGTAGAAAAAGGAGGGGGGATGAAACGTTTCACGACACTCCTGGTGATCGGAGTCCTGATCGCCGGCACGGTTTCCTCGACCATTGACGACGGCCATGAGCAAACCTACCTGATCCGCGTGACCGCCAAGGATCTCCCGGCCACGGCCACCATGTTGCAACGGCTCGACTTCGACCTGACCGGCGTCGACCCCGAGGCCTCCACCCTCGACGCGATCACCGATGACGCTGGATTGACCCTGCTCGAACAACGCGGGATCCCCTACATCATCGTCACCGAGTACAGCGCGATCAGCTCGAAAGACATCTCCCAATATCTCGATCCCAAAGAAGGCGAGCAGAAGCTCAAGCAACTCGCCCACACCTATCCCACGCTCACCAACCTGGTCCAGGTCGGCCTCAGTCTCGAGAAACGGCCCATCCTTGCGCTCAAGATCTCGGACAACGCCGCCCTCCGCGAAGACGAGCCAAGCGTGCTGTTCAACGGCATGCATCACGCTCGCGAAGTAATGACCGCGGAGGTCGTCTTCGACACCGCCGAGTTCCTCCTCTCCCGTTACGGCAAAGATCCCAAGGTTACCCAATGGGTGGACTCCATCGAAATCTGGATCATGCCGCACGTCAATCCGGACGGGAATCAGGCCGTCTTCGACGGAAACCGCTGGTGGCGCAAGAATCGCCGAGTCGTCTCGGAGAAAATTACGGGAGTCGACCTCAACCGGAACTATCCGTTCTGGTGGGCTGCCTGCGGCGGTTCCAGCAGCTCTCCCAACAGTGAGACCTATCACGGTACCGGTCCGGCCTCGGAACCCGAAGCCTCGGCCGTGGTCACTCTCGCCCGGGAGATTCGCCCCGTCCTCGACATTTCCTATCATTCCTATAGCGAGTTGATCCTCTACCCCTATGGTTGCCAGGGGAAGAAATCGGGCGAGCATGCCATGCTGAAAGACCTCGGCGATGCCATGTCCGCGGTGACCGTCACCGACAGTGGAACGGGTCGCTACCGTTCCGGGCTCCCCTGGGAAATCCTCTACGGGGTGGCCGGCGACGATTTGAGTTGGATGCACGCCGAACTGGGCACCCTGGCCTACGTCTTCGAGCTGAACGGCTCCTCTCAGGGCTTCCAACCCGACTACGACAAATGGCGCACCAGCACGATAGAACGGATGCGGCCGGCCTGGAGTCTGATGCTCGACCGTCTTGACGGTCCGATGTTGACCGGCCATGTCACCGATGCCTCGAACGGCAAGCCCCTGGTCGCAGCCGTGACGATCAGCGCTTTCGCTCTGACCAACGCGGAACCGGCAAGAACCACCGAACCGCGCTTCGGCCGATACTTCCGGCCGGTACTGCCCGGTACTTACGAGGTCATTTTCTCGGCGCCAGGGTATCTCCCCGTAACAAAGCAGGTTGCGGTCGGCAAGACCCCGTTGCTCCTCGATATTTCCCTGCAACCCCAGGGATGACCCCAAGTCGAGTTCCCTTCTGCTTTTCAGATTGATTGCCGCTCAACCACGCATGAACAGCGCGTTTCGCTCACCAACACGCCCGTAATTCAGCTTAGGTGCGAGCCCGTAATACATGCCCCGGGTAAGATTGGTCCATCGCAGGCACCAAGGATCCAGCGGCCGATGAAAATTGTACTGGACACTGTGCTCGTACACCGTGACCAACCCATACCCGCAGGGATAGTCCTTGCATGCAGGTAGGGCGACCTGAGGGATTATTCGCCCACCATTCCCGAGAAGCGTCAGATCAGCCCCATGGACATGCCCGCACAACATCAGCCAGGGGTTTCCCTCCCGGAGGAGCACGTCGATCAACCGATCGGCATCCCCGGTGTCGGCCCAATCGATGGGACGTCGCCGCGACAACAACTGATGATGGTTGATAACGAACGTCGGCCGATCGGCGTACTTCTTGAGATCATCGGAAAAACGCCGTAAATCTTCGGTTCTGACCTTGGCCCTACCGGTTTTGCTGGTCCGGTCGATGAAATCGGGGAGCAGGAACGCCACCTCTCCCACCGGGAAGGCTTGGAAACTCTCCTCGAGACCAAATCCTTTCTTGAAATTGTCCTCCGCGGTCTGGGCATGAGGAATATCGTGATTGCCACGTGCATAGAACACCGGAAAGGCCGGTCGTAGGTCCTCGAGAAGGGTCCGGACGAGGCGATACTCTTCCGGTTTATCGTGGGTGGAGAGATCTCCGGCAAACACGAGAAGATCGGGCCCTAGAGCGTTGATCTCCTCGAGACAGGCTCGCAAGGTGAAACGCCAATGGGGATTGTTGGGATCCCAGCTCTTGTAGCCTTTGGTGAAGCTGAAATCCGGAAACCCAATGTGACCGGCTTCCATCTCTCCCACGTGAGGATCCGCGATCACGGCGAAACGCGCCAGACGTTTACCCTCCGCGGCCGGTAAGGTACGGAACCGGCCCTCGTACCATACCTGTCCATTCGTCGGTGAGAGAAGTTGGAAGCGA
The DNA here is from genome assembly GCA_001799195.1 of Deltaproteobacteria bacterium RIFOXYA12_FULL_61_11. Lineage (GTDB taxonomy): Bacteria > Bdellovibrionota_F > JAHFAK01 > YA12-FULL-61-11 > YA12-FULL-61-11 > YA12-FULL-61-11. The sequence goes on from MGSU01000040.1 coordinate 3,908, forward strand.
TAGTCGGTAGAAGCTCGCAAACCCGTGACGGCCAAACCGTGGTCTTCGACCACCTCGGCACTCTCGAAGTGACTCTTACTTCCATCAGGGCTCAACACTTGGAGCAGGGAAGGACAGGGTTGCCGGGTTTGCCACGTGATCACGGAACCCACTTGGGTAACGGTTGGTACCTCGACCGCTCGCACTCCTTTGGATCCGAGCCAGAGCCACTCCTCGGCTCGATCATCGACCATCACCGCCCCCGAGGCCAATCCCAGACGCCGCAAGAACTCGCGTCGATCCATCGCACCCTCCATCTCGGATCCTTTCCCCTAGCACACAGGATGTTTTTTGTAAACAATTACCTTGAAAGTGTAATCATTTACAATAATATACAGATTATCTCACACCGAGCACGTTCAATGAGTACACATTCTAGTTGTGCTCTCGCTATCGGGGAACTGAGAAGAGCGGGTTGTAAAAAAATGGAGAGGGTCAGGGCTTCGCAGGTACGGAGGGAGGTGTCCCAGGAGCCGGCGCCGCGGCTGGAGCAGACTCAACCGCTGGAGCGGGAGCAGGCGTAGGGGCCGGAGCAGGTGCCGGGGCAGGCTCTGGGGCTGGAGCAGGTGCCGGGGCAGGAGTAGGTGCCGGGGCAGGTGTTGGTGCAGGAACCGGTGCAGGTGCCGGTGCAGGTGCCGGGGCAGGGGCCGGTGCAGGTGCCGGGGCAGGAGTGGGTGCCGGGGCAGGTTTATCCCCCTTGCCCTTGCCCTTGCCTTTACCCTTACCCTTGCTCGGTTCCGGAGCGACCGGAGGAGGCGTGGGTTGTTCCTCGGGGGTTGGAGCGACTTCCGGTTCAACGGGCTTAGCCGGAACCATACTGGGTCCGACGACCTTATTGACCTTCACCTCCCTGCTCTCCTCTTCCCGGGTGAAACCGCCGATAATTTCCAGGCGGGTCCCTTCGCCGACCAGGTCGCTCACCGTGATCGGCTTGCCTTCCTTCAACGGACAGGCAACAACGGTAGCCACCACCTTGCCGGCATAATAGAATTTATCCTTGAGCATGATGCGGTCCTCGACAATGGAATCCGCACCGGCTTCGTCGAGCCGAACCAGAATTCGGTAGTCGGCCTCGGGAGGCAGCAGAGTGACCACTCCATCGGTTGCTACCTGCATGCCATACGGCAGCACAAAAATCCCCTGACCGGCGAGTTGAGCCTCGACCACAAAACGCACATACTTATCATACGCCGCCCCGGTCGCCAGAGCTCCTGCGACATCGACAAAGACGGTCTTGCCCTTGAGTTCGGGCAACTCCAACTTCTCAAAAGCCTTCCGAACGGCGCTGGATACCGTTTCCTGTTGTGCGGGGATTGCCACACTGTAGGCCCCGGGAGTGACCGGCAAGTAGCGGCCCTCCTTCGCGCATCCCATCATCCAGGCAGCGGCGAACAACCCGCTAACCACGAGCAACATCTTCATCATGCCAAGGTCCTCCCTCAATGACCCATTCTCTTACATCTGAACAACGAGGCTCTGAAGCGTCCTTCGATCATACGTTCCGCCAGGATTCACTTTTTCGGTACACTATCTGCTTCGGTCTCGGCGGTCTGGCCACCGGTACCATAGATAACCGGAGCATAGCCCTGCGTGAAGTAGCCGGTATCGGCTGCTCCGTCTTTCTTCTTGGCGGAATAGACTCGCGGGGTCGAGCTACCGACATACCCATAATACTCCTCGACTTGTACATCGGCGAAGGTCCCCGTTTTCAGCACCTCGTGGTAAATCCAATTCTTCCCCTCGTCCGGCGGAGGCAGAAAACTGGCTTCACCGCCTTGGAGAAGAGGGAGCACCGCCACGCGCGCATCCACCTTTCCGACCAGGGAACGCGAATCCGCGCTGGTCTCGTCATCCGCGCCGGCAGCATCGAGGAAAAGCACGATGCGATACGTAGGTGCAGGATCGGTCGGGTATTGCCGGGTCACGGGTTCTACCCCCTGGTGAGCCACCACGGTCCACGATCCGGCCTCTCCCTTGTCGATACCCGCAGGGGCTCTACCAATCTTCCGTAAAGGAGTCAACAGCTTGACCCCTGGCCTGGTTTGGAGCAACCTCGTCTCCAACCTAGCACGAGCCAAGCCCTCGATGGCGGGATCGAGCAGACACCCTGCGACATCGATCACCACCGTCGCTCCTTCGAGGTGTACGAGCGGAGAGAAATCGAGCTGATCGAAGGCCTTGTCGAGCGCTTCGACGATCATCATCTGTTGCGCCGGAACCGGTATATTCGCCGATACTGTGGCGAGTGGTAGGTAGCGTCGTTCGCTGGCGCACCCCCCGAGGAACATCGCAACGGCTAGAAGAGCAACAACAGTGCTGCGCATGAATCAGCCCTCCTCGTACTCATAGACATAGCCATCACGGATGATGACTTCCTTGCTCTCGCCCTGAATCTTCTGGGGCCACGTCTTGCCGGTGGCGAGTTCGTGCACCAAAACCTGCAAGGTACAGACTCCCTTGTAAGTAACCCGTTCGTTCGACTTGCTGCCCATGAATTCGCTGTACTTGGTATAGAGGTTCGAGCCGAGTCGATCGACACTGACGAGGACGCGGAAGAGCGAGGCTTCGACCGGGAAGGTCTCGACCTGTGTATCGCCATACTGTTTCCTCTCGGTGGGCAACACCACCACCCCCTCACGGGCAAGGGTATACTCCACCACACCGCGCACGTACTCGGTCACATTGCCGAGACCACCGATAACCTCGACGAAGGCTGTCTTGCCCTTGACCGCGGCGACGAGGGTCGGATCGAGAGTCCCGAGAGCACGACTCACCGCCTGGGCCAAGGTGTCTTGCTGGATGGGAATACCGACCGGTGCAATCCGGTCCCGGATGGGTACATAGCGGCTTGTCGAGCAACCACACAGGGCCACGCCGAGCACGATGCAGAGTAACCTGGTCATCACTCACCTCCGGTGTAAACGGTGGTCAGATCAACAACAGTGGCTTTGCCCGACAACTCGTACGGCACCACGTCCCCGGTCGCAGCGACCAAGGGATAGGCAACCACGTTCAGTCGCACCTTGCCCTCGAAGGAACCCTTGCGCAACATGGTGAAGCCGAAGAATTCCTTGTAACTATCGATGAGATCGGCCCCTGCGACATCGACCACGGCCAAGACTCGATACGCGGTCTCGGCGTTCCGAACGGGATGAACGAACATCCCCTGCCCGATCAGGCGAGTCTCGAGGGCTCGGCCGATGTAACCGAGCACATCGTCGGCACAATACAGCCCAACCACCTCGATATAGCCACTCTTTCCAGCCAACACTTTGAAATCAACGATTTCAAGGGCATTGGAGACCGCTTCGCTCAACATCTGTTGCTGTCGCGCGATGGGTACCTCGTCGGGATAGGGGACCTGATGAATCCGACGTCCGCGCGTCGCCCCCCCTCCACAGCCGAGCGCGAAAAGCAGGGCCAGTGCCACTGCCGCTCGAACATACTGCCTACTCATGTTCCGCCTCCTCCTACCTCGTGGTTGGGACCTCATCTCGCGAGGACCTTCTTCACGCTGTACGATCCGTGGTTTTCCAATGTAGTACATCGATATCATTAGAACAGCGGGTCTGAGTGTTCTCCCCTGGACGCTGCTTGTCAAGGGCAATCCGCACAACCCTTCAGTCTTGTTTGGGTAAGGGGTCCTGTCGCCTCTCACCCCCACCATGCTCATGCTTGCGCGTGGCGGGGGTCCCCCGTCGGCGCCACCCCAATGTTGTGACGAACAACCTGCAGTTCACCCCAAGACTGAAGAAATACAGTCCGACCGTATTCTATCGGGCGGAACTTACTCGTCACCGTCTTCTTCCTCGTCTTCTTCGTCAGCATCTTCTCCATCGTCGACCGCGCCATCTCTGCCGAAATTATCGGGCATGGAGGGTTCGACCCCGAAAAGCCATTTATAGAGGCGCCCCACCGCCTTTTTATCCGCTTTTGCCTTGTCGAAGAAGATGCGTCGGACAAAATCCCTGTTGGACTGCCGGAAGAGCCGGACATTCTCCTCGAACATCTCGAATTCCTCGGCATCGATCTTGAGCATGTAACGATAGAATTCGAAACCCTCGATCTTCTGCGCTTGAGGGCTCTTCATGATCAGGTCGATGACGGGTCTGTGTTCCCAGAAATACTTGGGATCCCAGCGGGTAGCATCGAAGTAGAGATAGGTATACCCCTTGTGCTCCGCCGGTTTCTCCACGACGACGAAGTCCTCGACGACCTCGACGAAAAGATTGTGGTACATCCAGAACAACCCACCCACAATGGCCAGGAACCCGAGCGAGAAAAAGAGTTTGACGACCACTCCGCCGCGTCGATCGAGCAGCATATCGTTCCTCCGATCGGTGAACAGGGGCTAGTATACCAGAGGCCGGTGAGAGCTCCAGGCAGGATGGTCAAGTGCTCAGGAGGTCACAAGGACAGAAGAAGAATGCATCCGCCGGGACTCGAACCCGGAACCTTTGGAATCGGAATCCAACACTCTATCCAATTGAGCTACAGATGCATCGCCGCTGATCCTGGGTTATCGGTCCGAGAATGTCAAGGGAATTGAGCCCCTTTGCCCTCATGATCCCTCCCGACTACCCGCCGCGAAGAGATTGTACCGTCTGATCACCGCATGTACCGCGGCCAGCCAAAGGCCCGCGAGGACGAGCTTGAGAATGAAGTTGCCGACCACCTCGACACCCAGGACCTGCATCCCGAGGATGAGCACCGAAGCCATGAGGCTACCTCCCCGGTACACAAAGGTGTCGATGAACGATTTGACCCGGTATTTCACCCTCACTTCGGTGGGGATATAGAGCAATTCCTTCGCCGAGCGATCCAAGGAATAGGTGAGCCCGGACATGACCACCCCGCCGACCATGATCAAGGCGAACCAATCAACGAGGAGGAACCACGACAGGGCAACGACCAAGAGGGGTAGCGCGCTCAAACTGCGCTGCAGGGAATAGCGTCGCAGCATGTAGGGAGTCACGAACAAGTTGATCCCAAGGGCCAAGACATTGACCGATAGGAACACCAAATTGTTGAGTTGGGTGTAGAACCCCTTGTCAACATTGCGCTGTAGAGTCGAATAGAACTCATAATGGAACACGGTGCCAGAGAGGATTTTGAGGAACATGACCGCCGCGATGAGCAACAGGTAACGATCTCGCCGCAGCAGGTCGAACACCTCCCCCAGCGCCGATTTGCCCTTCTTCTCCCCAGGAGGTACTCCGGTCTCCGTGGTAATTCGATCCTGCTCGGCCATGATGATCACACTGGGGAGCACGATACAACACAGATAGAAGGGTATGCACACGAGAATCATCTCCCGCGGCGGCACCTCGAGGTGGGTATAGAGGAACCAGGAAACCAACCCAGCGACGATGCCCCCGGCAATCCCCCCCGCACCGATAAAACCGTAATCCCGTCGGGCGAGGCTTGTCGGATAGACCTCGTTGGTAATGGACCAGAACAGGGACACCGAAAACAAATTGAATATGTTGAGCCAGATATAGAACAGCGCCACGATCCGGCTGAACATCTGGGGTTGGCGGCCGAAGGCGTCCTCGAAGTGGAAGGCCAACCCGAAGAGCACGAGGAAACCGAACAACAACGCATTGACCTGCAGCATGAACAGCAACCGGGAGAACCGCCGGTGGAGATGGTTGTAAACCATACCGAAGAGCCAGATTCCGGCCAGGGTCAGGATATTGACCACGGGAATATCCGTGCTGGAATACCGCTCCAGGAAGATGCCCTCGCGGAGCGGTTTGATGAGGTAATAGCTGAAAATGACGAAGAAGAAGTACCCCGCGAACATCAGGGTCCTCTTACGCTCTTGGGACAGAACGCTCACCTGACCTCCCTACACCAATGCCGGGCCAGAACGAGACCAACGCAGGTTCTTCCCTCTCCTCCAGTAAGCCTTCGGTGAAGTTCAGTTTTGGGTGAATTGCACGTGAGTGACCACTCCATCGATGGGGTGGCACCGATGGGGGTCCCCCGCCACGCGCAAGGATGAGCATGGTGGGGGTGAGAGGTGACAGGACCCCTCGAAGCACCCAAAACTGAAATCCACTTTCCACTGCGGGGTTGCTCTCCTCCACCGATTGCGCTCGACAAAGAAGGAGTCGTCCCGCTACCCTGTAGACGAGACCCACCCCCGAGACAAGAGCAAAATGACAACCGCGCCGACCCTCGTCCTCCTCTCCTCGGATCCGACCCGAGCAATGCTGCTCTCCTCAGCAACCCCGGACCTCAAGGTTGCGGAGGTCCTCGATATCAGAGCCTCCGATCTGAGGCAACAACTCACCGAGCTGGCCTCATTGCCGCCGGGAGCAATCCTGCTCTTCGCGACCTCAGGCGTAACCTTGGGACCTTCGACTCTCGACCTCGTCCAGCAGACCCTTGCAGCTCCAACCGTCGGGCTGGTCGGCCCCTGGGGCCATACCAACCTCGGGGAATTGGTCCAGTGCTATCGAGTGGGCGACCAACGGGTTCACTCCGGACCCGGGGTACCTCACGAGGTGCAAGTCGTGTTCGGTCGATTCTTCGGTTTCTCTTCGGGGTTGCTCGCCCGGGCTCTGGCTCGGGGTCTCACGACAAAACCTGCACTCCTGTGCGAGGAACTCTGTCTCCACGCCCTCGAAGAAGGGCTGCAAAACCTCGTCGCCGATCTGGACGTGAGCTTCACCCCCGAACCTGCAGCCTCCCCGGTGGAACAAGCTCGTTTGGTGGAACTCCAGAGAACGTGGTGCCCCCGCCGCTCGCCGGTGTTCCTGCGAGGCTACACCCTGACCCGAACAGTACCTCCGAGAGCGCACCCCCCCGGCGTCGGCCGCAGGATCTTCGGTTCTCTCAACTCCTTCCTCCTACCGCGACAGGCCGACAACGTGGCCGGTCTGAACCAAGCCAATCTCGCTTTCTTCCAGCAACTCGTCCAGCTCGATGCCTTCGACGAATACCATCTCTTCCTCGATGACCCGGAGCTCCTCACCCGGGTTCGCCACGCTGCCGATCAACTCCTGCCACCGGCGATCAAGAACAAAGTCCGGCTCTTCGATCGTCTGGACCTCCCTACCCAACTGGCCACAACCCAGTACCACGTCTTCCACCACGCCGACCCCTATCCCGGCACGCTCCTGTCCTTGCGCGGCCGATACTCCCGACAGGCCTTCCCGGTCACGGCCGTGACGCACACCATCAGCAACCCCGGACTCTATGCCGGGTACCTCACGACCTTGATCTCTCCCCACGGACCGCGCGACCGCATCGTCTGCACCAGTACCTGTGCTCTGCAGGTACTCGGTACCATCTATAACGACCTCAACGCGGCAACCGGGCTCACCCCTCCTCGGCTCACCCACCTACCGCTCGGGGTCGACCAGGTCCGCTTCGTCCCCCGTGACCGCCATGCTGCCAGGCAAACCCTGGGGCTACCTCAGGATCGGCCGATCGTCCTGTCCCTCGGCCGCTTCTCCCCGCAGACCAAGATGGACCTCGTCCCTCTGCTCCACCTGCTACCTTCCCTGCGCAGCTCACCCGGGCTGGATGGTCTCCTGGTGATCCTGGCCGGTAGCTCGAGCGACGAAAGTTATCTCACCACCTTGCGCCAGGGCATCGCCTCCCTCGGTCTCGAGGCCACGGTCTCCCTGGTCCTCAACCCGACCGAACAGGCGAAACCCTTGCTCTACAATGCGGCTGATGTCTTCCTCTCTCTCTCCGACAACGTGCAGGAGACCTTCGGCCTGACCATCCTCGAAGCCCTGGCCTCGGGGCTCCCGGTCGTAGCCTCGGACTGGAACGGGTATCGCGATCTGGTTCGCGACGGCCAGGAAGGCTTTCTGATTCCCACCCTGTGGGACAACAGCGGAGCCCCACTCTCTCCTCTCACGACGGTCAGCTCTCGAGCCTGTTTCCAACTCGCCCAGAGCACGGTCGTCGACCTCTCCGTCTGTGCGCAGCACCTCCGTACCCTGCTTGGCAACCAGACCTTCCGTCACGAGCTGGGGTACTCCGCCAGACAGCGGGTAGAGGACCACTTCACGTGGGGCATCGTCGCGACAAAGTATCTCGAACTCTGGGAGGCCCTGTGGCGAGAACCCGAACCACCTTCGAGAACCTCACCGGACGTGAGTTACCTCGATCTCCAGCGGGTGTTTTCCCACTACCCCAGCGTCGCCGGGTTGGACCCAGGCCGGACCGTGGTCTTGACCGACTTCGGCCGGACCTGCCTTACTACCGGCGCCGAGCTCGATGCCTATCTGGAGTTGGCTGCCCTGCTCGATCTCGGGATGATCCAAACCCTGCTCTCGCGGGCAGGGTCGACCGTCGGGACCCTGCTTCGTCTCCCAGGCGATCCCGCCCGGCTTCGCTTCAATCTGCTCTGGTTGTTGAAGAATCACTATCTCGAGTTGAGCTGACGAAAACCCCGTTCAGGGACTTCCGAATTCCGCGTCTTCGTCGAGTTGTTGCTCACAAGACCATACGCCATTGTTATTTATCAAAAATTTGCACGACCAGTGGCCAGGTCCACCATGATAGAAAAGGTAGGCCGACGCGGCGATATTCGCCTCCGGATCGAAGATGCTGGCTCCGGGGAACCCGGCCTTGCTGGCCCGTCCATCCCAGTACTGGGGCATGTGCTGGAAGAGCCCCGAGGCCCCGGACGAAGAGTTCTTCGCATTGGGATTTCCCCCGCTCTCGCACTTCATGACCCGCATCGCCCACGCTACATCCTCGGGTTTGAAATACTGCTCCACCAGCGGACGCCAAGCCTCAACGCCGAGCGTATGCCAATCCCCGACCACCTCTTCGTCCTCGGCCAGGGTATCGGGAAGACACACTCCGATACGGGTGACGGCAGACCCACTCTGACGGCGTTGGGCGCAGCGATACCCCGACCGGCAGCCGCTGCCGGGGTACACGCCGGTATCGCAGCGGGCGAGGCATAAACCGCTGTCATGGGAACTGATCTCCCCACCGTCGATACAAGCCGTACCAACATATTTGGTATCGACCGCGGCCGGGCAGACCGAGGTGCAGGCTCTCGAGCACGTCCCCTGGGGATACCCCTCTTGCTCTCGCAGACAATAGGCCAGCTCATAGCGACACGAGCTGTTGTCCTGACAGGGCGCACCGACCCAACCGGCATTGACGAGGTCCCGAGCGGGCAACGGCTCCGCTCCGGCAGTAGCAGGGGCGGAGCCGGTACCGGAGGCCTCGGGCAGGAGTGGAGAAAGAGCGGGAGGAGGTTGCTGGATCGGCGCGCTAGGAAGATTTCCGGATCCTGCGGTGGGCGTCGTCGCCGCGGGCGCACTCGAACCAACGGGCACGGTCAGGCCTGGGCGTTCGGGATCGCCCCCTTGCTCGGGGTCCTGGAGCTCGATGTACTCCCCGTCACCCGCCTCAGGGGTAGGTCCACAGGCCAGGAGCAGACCTAGCCAAGCAGAGAGTACCGCCCCTGCCAGATCGCTCTTCGTGCGCCTTCCAAGAACTCGGTGCATACCCAAACCCGATCGTCGTCCATCCATTGCCTTCCCCAGCATACCACAGGGGAACCCGTAGGGGCACGGCATGCAAACAGGGGCACGGCAGGCCCTGCCCCTATGGGTTCCGCCGGCCTGACAAGAGGACCTCGCGGCTTCGTTCCGCTCCGACGTTCAGGAGAAGATCGATCACGGCAAGGTGCGATACGAACGCATCCCAGCGCTGTGGATAGACCGGGTGTTCGTACTCGTGGAACAGCACGGCCAGCCCGGCCTCGGTAAAACGGTCGAGGTCGAGATAGTCTCGGCCCGCGGGCCCTGAAAGATAATGCGTGGCCTGAACGGCGAGGCACAAGTCGATCAGCCGGGTCGTCGGCCCTTCCCGCTTCTCGATGGTCGAGGAGCGCAGCCTCGGGGGCGCCGGTCCGAGGAAGCCGAGCAGGACCTCGGTCAATTCGATGCACAACTCGGCCAAGAGAGGATGCGGTCTTCGCACGACTTCCTCGACCGCGGGATACACCTCGTCGAAGGAGGGACAACGTCCGTAGTACGTTTTCAGAGCCTGGCAATGCCGACGGCCGAAATCGGGGTCGGCGATGGTGACCTCGCGGATCGTCTGACCGAAACGATAGTTGACTGGTACGGTCAACCAGGTCGTGCCGGTCGTGATCTTGATCTTGTTCCGGTTCTTCCACTCGTTCTTCACGTACTGCACGTCATCGAGGTACACGAACACGTCTGCGGCCAGGAGTTTGTCGAAGTAGCCCAGCCAGGGCAGGTACTGGGGCTGGTGGATGGCTGCTACCCGGCGTTCAGCGACAGCGATCATAGAGCGCTTCTATCCTCCGGGCATGGAGGCGGATGTCATAGTCCCGCCTGGCCACACGTTGACCATGCTCGCCCAACCGTCTCCTCTCCACCGGGGAAGAGAGCAACCCGAGCACGGCCTCGGCCATGCTCTCCAGGTCGTCGGGATCCACGAGCAGCCCGGTTTCTCCCGGGAGTACGGTTTCCATGACTCCGCCCGACGCGAAGGCCACCACGGGGATTCCCATGGCCATGGCCTCGATGACGACTCGACCGAAGGGTTCTTCGAGGGAGGTGAAGAGCACCACGTCGGCCAAGGCCATGAGCTCAGGGACATCGCGTCGAGCTCCCAGGAAGAGGATGCGATCACCGAGGTCTGCGGCTTGCCGCTGTAACTCCTCCAGGAGAGGTCCCTCGCCCGCGAGCAAGAACCGGGTCATGGGCATCCGCCGCACCACTCGACGAGCGACCTCAATGAAGCGATCGAGTCCCTTGAAGGCGACACAACGGGCTACATTCAGCACAATCCTTTCGTGGGGTCCCAGACCTAACTCGGCGGCCAACTCCGGCCTTGGGGTTCGTGGCCGGAAGAGCGCCAGATCGACCCCGTTGGGAATAACCTCGGTCTGAAACCCAGGGAACCGCTTCGCGACGAAGCACGAGTTGACCACCACGGTCGAGGCGAGCCGTTGCAGTAGCCAGTCTAGAGCCGGATCAGGGTCATTGATGCGCACGTGCCATACGACCGGTAACCCGCACAACCTCGCGACTGTACCGGCATACAGCATACACCTCGACCCGTTGGCATGGACGAGCTCGATGCCGTGTCGCCGGAACACTGCGGCCAAACGGATGCCCGCATGGATCCAGCCAAAGGGAGCACTGTTGCGCAAACTCGGCATCGGCACCACCACCACTCGGGCGCGTTGGGCCGCTGCGTCCGCGAAACTGCCCCACGCCGGCACGACGACCAAGGGCTCGATGGCCTGGGAGAACGCGCCGAGGAGTTGCAGGAAGCTGTGTTGCCCCCCGCCGAAGAGGTTACCGCTGTTCTCGACCAGAGCGACCCTCATGGGACGACGATCAGGTCCCCGGCGGTGAGGGAATAGTCCTGACCGAGGTTCTCACCGCTGAGGAACGCATTGAAATCGAAATGAATGCGTCGAACCGTGCCCTCTCGAGAACGCTGGATGAAGATCCTGGCGGTATCGGCGTATTCCGTAAAACCCCCGGCGAGAGCGATGCCTTCGAGCACGGTCAGATCCTTGTAGAGCGTAAACCGTCCCGGAGTTTTGACGTTTCCCGCAACGGTGAAAGCCAAACTCTTGATGTCCTTCACAATAACCGACACTTTAGGAGCCTTGATGAAACGCGACAGCGCGGTGGTGATTTCTTGCTCTATCTCGCCCGGCGTACGGTCGAGGACCATGATTTCACCAAGCAAGGGCACCGAGATACGTCCGTCGGGACGCACCACGACCTCGGTGCTGAGTTCCTCGTTCTGCCATACCACCACGCCGAGGGTATCGTACAACCCGACCTTGTAGAGATAGACCGCGCTCTGTTCGACCTTCCCCGGTGCCGGTTCCAACCGTCCTATCGGAACACAACCGGAGAAGCCCACCACCCCGAGCAAGACGCAGGAAGGGAACAGGCGCATCAGGATACCTCCTCGACCGAGCCTCCGGCCCGTCGCTCTCCCTTCTTCCCGAGCTGGTTCCCCGCGTGCTCGAGGATGGTCACGATGACCAGGAAACCCAAAAACTGGAACCACAACAACAGGCTCTCCACCAACGTGGTACCGCGCAACAAGACCGCATTGACCCCAAGACAGGCATTGAGCAGGAGGATGAAGAGCACGCTCTTCTTCTTGCTGCCGAGCAAGGCCTCGAAGCGATGGTGAATATGGTCCCTCCCTGCATAGGAGAGCCACTCGCCGATGGTTCGCACGCTACCCGAGGCAATACGCATGACGGTGATGTGGGTCATGTCGTAAATCGGTATTCCGAACACCAGCAACGGGGCGATCAGCGCTACCCAGGGACGGTCGTTCGACCAATTGCCTTCGATGGCGATATAGGCCAGGGTGAACCCGATGAACGTGCTGCCGGTGTCGCCGAGGAAAATCGCCGCCTCCCGGCGCAGTCGGAAGTTAAAGGGCAGAAAACCGAGGCACGCCCCCATCATCCCGATACAGATCCAGCCGAGGAGTGGCTGGGCGTTCTGAAAGCTGACCACACCGACCAGGAAAGAGATCAAAGCTCCGAGCCCGGCTCCGAGCCCATCCATCCCATCGAGGAAATTGATCGCATTGATGATACCGACGATCCACACGAAGGTCAGCACAACATTGCCGAAATGGAAGCTCCATTGCCAAATCGGGGCAAGCATGGGCAGATCGACGGGTAGGAGCTTGATGACGACCCCCGAGAGCACGACCGCTGCGGCGCACGCGAGTTGCACCATGAGCTTGGGCAAGGCCGGCAATGGCCTACAATCATCGAAGAGGCTGACGAGCAACAAGCCTGAGGCTGCCGAGAGAAACACCACGAGTTTCTCGGTCAAGATGAAATTCAACAGTAGGGGTATCAGCACGGCGAGGAAGAGAGCGACCCCGCCGAGTAAAGGAGTCGGTTTTCCATGCTGCTTACGACCATGAGGCCGGTCAAGGATCCTGAAGCGGTGCGAGAGCCAGATCATGGGAGGCATCAAGGTCACTGCGAGGACGAAGGAGAAGAGTCCTATCATCAGCCAGCGCAACCCCTGCAGGAAGAGCCACGCTCGCACCTGCGGCAGGGTCAGGATCACCGAGAGACCGACGCAAAGGAGATAGAAGCTCCGGGTAAGAACGATCATCGTGCCACCTCGGACAGAATCTCCTGCACCCTCTCGAGCTCCTGCTCCTCGAGCGCAGGATACAGCGGCACCGAGAAAAGATGTTCGTGCAACCATGCACTCCCGGGTAAAGGGCTACTCCCGGGAAGTTCTTGCCACAGCGGATGGTAGATCGGCCGCTCCACAAGGATCCCCTTCTCCCGGAAACACCTGCGCATTTCCTCCACCAGGCCTTCGGCTTCGACCAGACAGAACCGGAACACGACCTCCCTGGCATCGCCCGGCGGGAACAGAGGACGAACCCTTGTTCCGCCCATGAGGGCCTGACGATAGCGTGCGGCAATGGCCCGTCGACGATCCAAGAACAAGTTCAGTCTGTCGAGCTGGACCAAACCCACACTTGCGGCCAAATCACTCATTTTATAGTTAAATCGAATTCCCGGGCCCTCCCGGTGATCACACGAACGAAGGTCGCGCAAACGCGCTGCCAGGGCGACATCCGAACAGGCGATCAGCCCGCCTTCGCCACAGGTCACGAGCTTGGTAGCATAGAGCGACGTCACGGCAAGGGTGCCAAAGCGTCCGGCAGGCCCTCCGGCGATCCAACCTCCGGTACAATGGGCACAATCCTCGACCAACGT
>MGSU01000041.1:0-7175 GCA_001799195.1 Deltaproteobacteria bacterium RIFOXYA12_FULL_61_11
CCAAAAGCTTGATATTGTATTGCTTTTTGTACTTCGCTATCAGCTCCAGGTAAAGCTCTTTGAGGTCATCGTTCTCGAGGAGGTACTGCTTGTTATGGTTGGTGCACTGCCAGTACATGTGCAGCAGCGCGCCATCTGAGAATTGGAGATGCCGGGGAACCCTTGCGTTCAGGATCGAGAGATTGAGCAGGATCGATGCCAGGCGGCTACACTTCTAGCGTTTTGAACTTCTACGAATTCGAGAAAATTCCGACGTCTGCATTCGCGAAATCGATTCGATGCTTCGAAGTCCGATCTGGGATTTTTTCTTTCGAAGTCCGATCTGGGATTTTTTCTTCGCGCCCTGCTCGACCTCGGCGGGGTCCCACCCGAGGCTTCGCGTACCTCGACCAGACCCTGCGCTACGATGCTTCGAATACCGAAGAGCATTGCGAGCAGGTCGGTCTCAAAGCCCCGTACCTGCCCGATCACCTCCCCGCCTGCGCCGAGTACTACCTGCGGCATTTGGCCTGATGGACATACCCTCTATCGCTATATCGCTACCGATACAGTGTATTGACATTGGATCAACCCGGTGTGCCTTCACAATAGAACACCTTGGATTCTCAGAGAAATTCTATTTTGTCAACTGGCATCTTCCCTGCTGATGGCAAAGAGAGCCTCGAGAGAGGCGGTAAGCGAGGAAGAAACCCTCGGCCACGTGCAGAGAGATATTATCATGTTGAAAACATTTTCATTTCCGGGAACAGTGCTGGTTGGATTGCTGACGTTGGTGTGCACGAGCTGTTTACAGAAGAAGGTCGCCCCCCCCTACAATCCCGTTCATCATCCTGCAATCGAATACCATACGGTTCATGCAACCGGAGCCTTCGGGCAACCCTATCGCGTCATCCTGAAACGATATTCTCGCCCCGAGGGGAAACCCGTCGTCCTCCTGCACGGCCTCGGGAAAACGGGCCGAGCCTTTGACCTCGTCGAAGGCTCTCCGGAGTTGTCCTTGGCGACCTTCCTTTTCGGTCAAGGGTATGATGTATGGCTGCTCAACCTCAGGAACCGTGAGTTGGCTCCGGGCCTACGCTCGACCTGCCCACCTCCTCACGAGATAGAACAGCAGGCCGATCCTTCTGTACGGAAGTACCGTTGTGAGACGGCGTCCATCGACGATTACGCCATCTATGATGTTCCGCCCATGCTGAACTACCTTGCTGCCTTGACTGGGCAACCGATGACCCTGGTGGGAAATTCTCTCGGCGGTCTGGTTTTCACGGCCTACCTCGAGGGAGCTTTCCACGACCGAGCCATGCTTGCGCAGGGTTTGAAACGCGTACGACTTTCGACGGAGCTCGCTGCCCAGCGCGGGGGGGCCATCGAGCATCTGGTCTACCTCTTCTCGTCCCCGATCATCCGCTTCCGCTGGACGCTCGAACAAGAAAGCGAGCGTTGGCAACAGTTACCCCCAGGAGAGAGACAACCCTGGGTCTCGCATCTTTACAAGCGCATGGTACCGGACGCCCAGCTCAACCCGGACTACGCTCGCTATAACTTCTTCCTCTCGCTGCTGGCCGGTTCGGCCTCTCTCGATGCCCAATTACTGCGTCACGAGCTGGTTTCGCTCGGCACTATTTTGAGCAACGTATTGCAACCAGACACCTACCTACACCCCCTCATCGTCGCGCGTCCCGCCGGTTACGGATGGATCAACTGGCCGCCGAACCTGCCGGAGTGGGGGCCCTATCTGCTCCTCGATCAGGTCGTGGATTTCCCCGGGCGCGTGTTGCGGCAGCTCCTCGATATCGTGAGAACCGGATCCTTTGCATCCTTTGATCGGACGATTGATTACGGTTCGAGGCTATCGATGCTCCGCAACTTGAAGATCACGTTTGTCCATGGGGGACGTGATAAGGTGTTCATGCCTGGGACCGGTTATCAAACCATCGTAGAGCAAATGGGATCCGGCAACGACGTGCACTGGAAGGTGTTCCCGGAACTCGGGCATGATGATTTCCTCGTTCTTCCTTCCCGGTATCCCGAATTAGCAGAAGTCTTGGCCGATTGAGCTCGGGCTCCAGTCTGCTCGAACGGTCTCTTCGGAAGGAGGTGGACCCGGCCGTACCAGAGAGGTATACTCACAGCGGTGGGAATACCACCTCGGCCCTGATGGCGGAATTGGTAGACGCAAGGGACTTAAAATCCCTCGCACCTTCGGTGCGTGCCGGTTCGAGTCCGGCTCTGGGCATAGACGATTCGAGGTCGCGACGAGACGCGGCCCTTGCTACCGGAGACTACCGATGACCTACTTCGTTCGACCGACCATCCTCGTGCTCCTCGCCTTCTTCCTTTCCGCCTCCTCTTTCAAGGAAGGCATGGACCACGGGCGCTATGCCAAGAAACTCGAGGGCAAGCTGCTGCAGGTCGTTGCCGGCGATAAAGATGAATTGTCCGGGTACCAACAATTCCTGCGCGAGATGGACTACGATCCAACCATCAAGACCTTCGTCGATCGCAACGGCCAGCCCCAATACCTGAAGCTGCTCCAGGTCAACGAAGTGGAATTCTATTACACCACGACCAAGAAGCGGCACCGGTTCCTCCGCTCCATGACCAAGCTCGAGAGCGTCTTGCAGGAAAGTGCCGACCTCGACGATGCAGCTCTCGCGGCGCTGAGCGGAGCTCCCCCTCCGCCACCGCTCCCGAAAACCATGACCGAGGAACACCGTCCCGCACCGCCTCCAGCTCCCCAGGCACCCCCAGCGGAGACAAAGCCATGAACCGCCTCTTCGTCCTGACGATGCTGCTCGTGGCTGCCCGGACCTCGGCCATGGATACCTCGCAGCCGACGTGTGCAAACCCCAGCTACCTCAAACCCGGGGCCGCCTTCTCCACGATCCACGTCGCGGGCGTGGGCATCGGCAGCGCTGACCTGGTCAGTACCGACGGAACCGCCTTGTACATCCGCTTCTATGACAGCGGCAACAACGAGGTCTCGTACCTCACCATCGATACCTCGAGCGGAACTCTGCCGTTGCGCACCGGGGCGAGCGACCCGACTCTGCTGTCCCTGTGCGCCTTTACCGGTGGGATCACCTCCTTCGAAGTGCTCGACCTCTCCATCCAGGCCGATGCGGCAACCCCGGAGGGCGAGTACGGTATCGGCATCGGTGAACCGCCGTACATGGGTGGAGCCAAGATCAAGGTTTCGATGACCGAGCCGGTGACGCCGGTCACCCCACCGCCGGTCGATCCCGGTGACCCGAGCACCGACCCGACCACCCCGACCACCCCGACCACCCCAACTACCCCGACTACCCCGACTACCCCAACTACCCCGACCACGCCTGGTACCGACACCGGCTCGACCATCACGACGCCGACCGGTACTTCGCCGTGTCCCGGTGGGGCGCCCATGCCCTGCCTGGGGGTCGAGGACCAGGGTTGCGGTTTCTCCGTGGGTTTGCATCGTCCGAGCCTCAGCCCCGCGATGCTCCTGGCCCTGGGACTCGTCCTCGGCGCCTTTCTCCGGCGTTTCTCCCGTCGTTCCTCACAACGGTGAGCAGTGGGAACCCTCCACCAACACCTCCCCCTCGTCCTCGGAAGCTCCTCGGCCCGCCGCCGGGAACTGCTCACCGGTCTCGCCTTGACCTTCGAGGTGACGAGCGCCGACCTCGACGAGAGCGAGTTGGCGGACGAACCCCCAACCGGGTACGTCGTGCGTATGGCCCGCGAGAAGGCTGCCGCACTTGCGCAGGACCCTCGAAAAGAGCCCCCTGCGATCCTCCTGACCGCCGATACGATCGTGGTTCATGAGGGCGCGATCCTGCATAAACCCATCGATCGGGACGACGGGCGGCGCATCCTCCGCACCCTCGCCGGCCGTTGGCACGAGGTCCATACCGCCTACCATCTCGACCTGTGGGATGGTCGGGAGCTCGATCGCTTGGTCACGACGAGAGTGCGCTTCAAACGGATCTCCCCGGGCGAACTCGAGCACTACCTCGACCAGGATGAATACCGCGACAAGGCCGGCGGCTATGGTATCCAGGGTAAAGCCAACGTCCTGGTGCAAAGCCTCGAGGGGTCCTACACCAACGTCATCGGTCTGCCGCTGGCCGAACTGGTCGAGGATCTACTCTTCCTGGGAGCAATCTCGTACGATGCCGTGCGCTGATACCGATCTCAAACGATTGCAAGCAGTTCGTGAACGCATCGCCGTGGCCGCGCGGCGAGCGGGGAACTCCCCCGAAGGAATAACCCTGGTCGCCGTGAGCAAGGGGGTTTCCTACGAACGGCTGGCAGCAATCGCCCGAGAAGGGGGCCAACTCGATTTCGGCGAGAACTACGTCCAGGAAGCGATCCCCAAGATCAACGCCTTGGCCGACCTAGCCCTGCGTTGGCATTTCATCGGCCATCTCCAACGCAACAAGGTCCGGCAACTCCTGGGGTGCTGCACCCTGGTGCAGAGCCTGGACAGCGTCCGCCTGGCAGAGGAATTCGAACACCGCGGCGGCGCTGAGGGTGTCGTCACGAGGGTCCTGCTCCAGGTCAACCTGGCCCGGGAAGCGGGCAAACACGGTCTGGACGAAACCGAACTCCGTCCGTGCCTCGAGGCGTTGGCCGGTATGCCCCACCTCGAACCGATGGGCTTGATGCTGATCCCGCCCCTGGCCGCGTCGCCGGCCGAGAACAGGCCGCTCTACCGGAGCTTGCAGAAAGTGAGTGCAACCCTTCGCGAGCTGGGCTATCCTCTCGGCCATCACCTCTCGATGGGCATGAGCGACGACTTCGACCTCGCCGTGGAAGAAGGGGCGACCATCGTGCGGGTCGGTACGGCCGTGTTCGGACCGCGCCGCTATCCTCTGGTTGGACCCGGCAAGGAGGGACCATGAAACTCACCCCCCTGGACATTCGCAATCACAAGACGAGGAAGGCCTATCGCGGCTATGCTTGCAAAGAGGTCGACCTCTTCTTGGATTTCGTGGCCAGCGAGTTCGAACGGTTGACCGGAGAACTCCACGAATTGCGTGATAACTACCGGCACATGGAGCGAGAACACGAGGCGCTCAAGCAGAAGGAGCGCGATCTCAGTCAGACCCTCCTCTACGCCAAAAACCTCCAGGAAGAGCTTCGCCGCAATGCCGAGAAGGAAGCAGAGTTGATCGTTTCCCAGGCCGAGTTGAAGGCCGATCGCATCGTGGAACAAGCCAACCAGAGACTCTCGGCCCTCCTCGACGAGATCCATGACCTCAAGGCCCAGCATCGCAGACTGCACGACGACCTGCGCGGCACATGCGAATCCTTCTTGCGTGTACTCTCCCTGTCGGCAAAAGAACAACAGGGTGAAGACGGCGTCGAGCGCAAGGTCGCGTTCCTCTCCGCGTACCATGACTGATTTCTTGGCACCCGAGCATGATGGTCGACTGCGCCTGCGCGTGTACCTGCAGCCCGGAGCCTCCATCAACAAGATTGTCGGGTTGCAGGGCGATGAGCTGAAGATTGCGATCCGTTCCCCGGCCGTCGAGAATCGCGCCAACGAGGAGCTGATCCGTTACCTTGCCAAACGTCTCGGTCTGGCCCGTTCCAAGGTCAACTTGGTGCAGGGTCAGACCTGCCGGCACAAGGTTCTGCGTTTGGACGAAAGCAACGCCGACCTGATGCGCGAGCGGTTGATCCTCCCCGAACCATGACTCCCTCCAAGGCCCGAGCCCTCCTCCTCGTCCTTGTCCTGCTCTTCGTCCCGGCCCGGGTAATTTCCTCGCCGATAGAGGAAATCCCCTTTCCTCTCGCCACCGTGGCCGTGCTTGGGGAAGCTCGCTTCACCGCCGACACCGAGGATCTCAAGGTCATTCACGCCGATCCGATCCTCGGTCGATACCGCTCCCTGCTCGCCGGTCTGTTGGCACAACACCGTCTCGAACCGCTTAAGGCGCTGCTCCAACTCGGTGGTCTGGTCTCGAGGGGGGACCACAGCCTGCAATGGGCCGTACTGCGCGACGAGTTCTTCGAGCGGCTCCGCCGTCAGGGCATCGCAACGATACTGCTCCCCGGAGAGCACGAACGGCGTTCTCGGGGCACCTTTCTGTTTTCCAAAGACCTCGAACTCGAAGAACTCGAGCGAACCCTCGGCGCAGCGTTCCCCGTCTATACCTATCCGGGGGTAAGCGTGGCCCTCCGCCACGGGTTCCAGGAGCTGGCGGGGCTGGTCCTGATCTTCCTCAACAGCACCCTGCCCGTGGCCGAGCAGGTCAAATACCTCGACCTGATGCACGAACGCTATCCGGGTCGAGGAAAACTCGTCTTCACGCACCAGTTGCCCTTCCCCCTCGCCGGCAACCGTTACGGTCACTATTTCCGAGCCCCTCCCGCGCTCTCGGCCTGGGCTCCCCGGCTGGCCGCATGGAACCTCCTCGCTGTCTTCTCCGCCGATAGGCGGGTTCAGGCCCGGTTTCGTTTCTCGACCCTGCCGACGTGGTTCCTGGCAGCGGGTCCGCTCGATGGACTCCCAGCCGCGCCTCTCGAGGCCGAGGTGCTCCGGAAACAGTTACGCTGGTACCTGCGCCGCACCGAGCTCGGCCCCCCTGGGCTCGAACTCGACTACAAGGTAGCGGCGACCGGTTGTGGCTATGTACTGCGCCTCTTCACCGACCGGGTAGAGGTCCTGCCCCTCCTGCCGGAGGGAGGAACCCCCGCGGACCCGGATCGCAGAGGAGTATTGACCCTTCCGATGACTGTACCGAGGTCGGACTCCGGGGCTTGATGAATGATGAAGGGAGCAATCGAAAAGGTGTCTTGTGAAAACCGGGTCCGGTTAGCGTCGCTGTGGTTTCCCTTGTCTTACCTGAAAAAAGTCCGAACGAGCACTGGGTTGACGATGGCCATCGTCGTTTGGACTTTCCTGGTCACCCTGAGTAGGGCCTTGCGCAAGCCGAATGATTTTGCCGAGGCGCACTGGTTGCTCTCCTACCGGTTCGGTTTCATGAAGCGTGGTCTGCTCGGATCGCTGGGTGGCGTGGTAACGGAAGCCGGAGGTCCGAAGATCACGCCCGAGGTGATCGTCGGCCTCTCCTCCCTGGTGTATTGCGGTTTGTATGCTGCCTTTCTTTACCAGATCATCCTCGTCTTACGTCGGCAGCAGGATCGATCCAGCGTCGTACCGCTGGTACTCGTCTTTGCGAGTTCTC
>MGSU01000041.1:7190-18239 GCA_001799195.1 Deltaproteobacteria bacterium RIFOXYA12_FULL_61_11
ATGCGCATCTCTTCGGGTACTTCGATGCAGTGTCCTACCTTCTCGCGGTGGTTTCGATCTCGCTGGTGCTCGCCCACCGGCCACTGGCCGCAGCTTTGGTCTCCTCTACCGCACTGCTCGTCCACGAGGGATATTACCTGGTGGGGTTTCCCCCGGTGGTCTTGGCTTCGCTCGCCGCAGCGCCCACTAACGGCAGCCGTCTGGACTGGCGATCGCTGGGCATTGTCGCAGGTGTACCCACCGTGGTATTCATGGCTATTCCCCTAGTCCAAGCCCAATGCACCGAGGGGATGATATTGAGAGAGCAACTCCGCGGATATCTGGATTCCTTCGATTTCGTGCGGACGCGAAGCCGCGCGGTTGCCATCTGGCAGACGACGACCATTTTCGAGTTCTTCAGACACCAAGCCGGAGCTTTCCCTGCAAGTCTCTTCCATCCAGGGGTTGCCTCCTCCGTTCTCCCGTCCCTATTGCTCATGCTGGGTGTCCTGCATGGGACCTTCAAACTCCCACCTTACAAAGGGCTGTCCCTAGCCCTGCTGGCCGTGGTACTTGGTCCTCTTGCCCTGCATACCGTGGCCTGGGATATCGCACGGATCAGCAGTTATTCTCTAGGCAGCGGGTTCTTGGCCTGGCTGGTACTTGTTCGAACGAGAGCAGCACACCCCGTTTCCTTCCTCTGGATCATGCTCGCGCTGGGCGTAGTATTCTGCAATACCTTCGGGCGCATCAGCTTAATGGATGGTGAGGTTGAACGTTATACCAACACCCAGCGGTTCTTCCTCTATGCACCGGCCATGGGGCTGCTTGGTTGGATGGCCTTTACAGGCATCCGCGACTATTTTCGCACCACGAGTTCTACAACCAGTGATGCTTCCGTCAGGTTGGAGTCGGAAGGGGCAAGGTCGACCCCCACCTCCCCACCCTCTGGTAGGGGGAACCTGTAAAGTGTCTCCCAGGTCGATGATGGTGTCTGAACAGCAACGTCGATCTTTTGGCCCGGGGAAGATGTTGTTCCTCCTTTCCTGCACGCTCGTTGTCGGGGTTCGGATCGGCGCAGAGGCATGGATCAGCGAAGATGCGTTGATTACCTTCCGCACCATCGACAATTTCCTACAAGGGTATGGTCTACGCTGGAATATTGATGAACGTGTGCAGGTTGCAACCCATCCACTCTGGATGCTCGTCAACGCGGCTCTCTACTCGTTGACGAAGGAGGCTTATACTACCCTGGTGATGCTCAGCTTGTTCCTCTCCATGGCCGCTTTCTGGCTGGGCTTCCGGTCGTTATTGCACCGACCAGCTGCGGCCTTCGTGCTTCTCTTTGCCCCCTGGATGCTGTCGAAATCGCTCATCCTGTACGGAACCTCCGGGTTTGAAACTCCGCTTTCGTTCATGTTGTTGGCACTTTTCACGAACGAAGCGTTGGCGCAAGAACGCACCGGCAGGCTCCGTTGGGGATGGAGCGAACTCTATGCAGGGTTGATCGCCGTGAACAGGTTGGATCTCATCCTGCTGCTCTTGCCGGCGCTCGGCTATAGGTACCTCAGGCACCTGCCTCACGCAAGGTGGGGACGTCTGCTGCTCGGGTACTCTCCTGCGGCGTTCTGGTATCTTTTTAGCGTGTTGTATTATGGGTTTGCTCTCCCAAATACCGTGCTGGCGAAGCTGAGCGCAGAAATCCCATTACGGGAGTATGCCCGTGAGGGAATACTCTATGCCGCTGATTTCGTGCGCTGGGACCCCCTGGGGGTGTTCTTGGTGGTTGTGGCAGTGTCGACTGCAGGGATACTTGTCTTTCGTTGCGCCCGTATCTCTCCGGAGCAGAGGTCGCCCAACCTCGCGGCTCTGGGGGGCGGCTTGCTGGTATACAGCGCCTATGTCGTTGCGATTGGAGGCGATTTCTTGTCGGGTAGATTCTGGGCGCCCGTCGTGTTCGTTTCCTCCCTCGTTGCTGCCTTTGGCGCCGAGGTCGTCCTTGGCCCAGCAACTCCGAACGGGAGGAGAACTCTTGTTGTCGCCGTTGCTTGTGCGGTAGTGTTTTTCCTCGCTGCCTCTGTCTTGGCAGACCATCTCGGCACCTGCTCCCGAAGAGGTCCGACCAGCTCAATGGATCGATCCCTCGCCCACATTCGCCTGAACCACGACCTCACCTGGAGTATGAGCGAGACCGCCGCGGCCTGGTATTCCCGCGGCCTGGAATTCCGACGGGCTGCTGCCGAGCAAGGACGTCACGTCGTTACTTGGGGCAGTCTAGGCTTCACGGGCTTCGCCGCTGGGTCAGGTGTCACGATCATCGATGTCTATGCCTTGGCCGATCCCCTCCTCTCACGATTACCCCTTGTTGATCGAACCACCTGGGAAATCGGCCACCTACGCCGTCCTGTCCCGCGTGGTTACCTGCAGGCCCGCCGGACCGGATCACTCGCGTCCATGGACCCCCCGCTCGCGGAATACTATCAACGTCTTCGCCTCGTCGTCGCGGGGCCGATCTTCGACCCAGCGCGTTTGCGGGCGATTGCGGGTTTCCACCTCGGCAGCTACGATCACCTGCTCGAACAGTAGGGTACACAGCGGGCTACTTCCACCACCTTGAACCAGGAGTAGGTTTCTGGACAAAGGCCGGGTTCGAGCGTTCGCCCCCCCCGAGCATCGGTCCGACTTTGCCATTGCCTTCGGGGGAGAGCCGGGCTATCATCCACGTCCACCCGATCGCGGGGGTGCGTCTACCGAAGTCAGGGGGATCCGGTCGTGCGTGAGGTGACCTCGTTCTCAGATTCCAACCTCGAGCAACCCAATCGCGCCGAGGGCGATGGCGCGCACCTGCAGGCCAACCTCGACCGCCTCAAACAAGAGGTCAATCGGGAACAGCGAGAACTCCTCGCCCGCGAGAAGAAGCTGAAACGGCAGGCCGAGGAACATGCAGGCGAACTCGAGCGACTGCGCCGGCAATTCCGCAGCCAAGTCGAAGAACGCGGCCAGGAAATGCACCGCCTTCAGGAGGCCCTCGAAACCACGGAGCGCCTCCGGGTGGAGGAACAGCGCACCTTCCTCGCGCTCCTGCAGGGGAAGGACGACCGCCTGGCTCAGCTCCAGGACGAGCTCCAGCGAACCCGGCACGAACTCTCGGAACAATGCCAGCGCGTCCTGGGACTCCAGGCCACGGTCGATCGTCTGGAGCGCTGCCTAGCCGATGAGCGCCAGACCGTGGCCCACAAAGATACACTGTTAGCGGAACGCCAGACCTGCGCGAACGAACTCGGCAAAGAGGCCAGAGCCCTGCGTCGACGCCTCGCCACCCAGGAACACCTCGTCGAAAGCCTGACCTCCTTCCCACCGCTGCGCCTCTTCCGAACCCTGCATCATGCGGGCAAGGTTTTCGGTTTCCGGTTGCCCATGTTGGGAGTCCTGACCCTGCTCGATGCCCTCAACTCCCGGTACATGGTCCGCTGGGAGCGCAAAACCAAGAAGCAGATCTTCCCTTGAGCTTCGTCGACGTGGTGCCGTGATGAACATCCTGATGATCCACCCCCATGATATCTATTCCACCGCCGAACCGTGGACCGTGCGGGTCACCTATCTCGCCGATGAGTTCACCAGGGCGGGCCACCATGTCCGGGTGGTCTATCACCCCTTGGACCGGTCCACCCCGCTGGAGGTCCAGGCCGGACAGCAACGGTTCGCCTTCCCCACCTATCCCTTCCGCCGGGAGAACCGGTTCCTCTGGGAGAACACCCGCCGCCTGGCTCCTCACGCCCGCTGGGCCGACGTGATCCATTTCCAGAAATGCTTTTCGTATGTCAGCCTGCCGGCCCTGGCCCTGGGTGCTTTCCGGAACAGCCCGGTGCATTACGACTGGGACGACTGGGAGTACGAGATCTACAACTTCGCCCCCCTCAACCGCACGGTGGGGTATTCCATCGATGCCTTCGAGAGGGCCCTCCCACGCCTGGTCGATACGCTCTCCTGCGCCAGTGAAGCCCTCAAGGACCTTGCCGAGCGCCGAGGCTTCCCCCGCCACCGCATATTCGACGCCCCGGTTGGAGCCGATACCAGGCGTTTCCATCCCGGGGTCAGCGGAGCCCGGATGCGGCGCAAGCACGACCTCGATCGCAAGGTCGTCCTCTATCTCGGGCAGCTCCACGGCGCCCAGTACGCCGAGTTGTTCGTCCACGCGGCGAAGATGGTCCTCGACCGCCGCGACGACGCCCTGTTCCTGGTGGTCGGCACCGGGGACCGCTTCGGTCTGTTGCATTACCTCGCGGAACAACTGCACATTTCGCACAAGCTCGTCTTCACGGGCGGGGTCGATCATCGCCTGATCCCAGAGTACATCGCCGCCGCGGACGTGGCCGTGGCCTGCTTCGAGGATACACCGCAGACGCGTTGCAAGAGTCCGCTCAAGATCGTTGAATACTTGGCCATGGGCAAGGCCATCGTGGCCTCCGAGATGGGCGAGGTCTCTCGTATGATCGGTGACGCCGGAGTACTGGTCCCCCCAGCCGACGCCGCGGCCCTGGCCATCGGCATCGAACAACTCCTCGACGATGAGGGACTGCGCCGCGAGTTGGGCCGGCGTGCCCGCCTGCGGGCCGAAGAGACCTACAACTGGACCAACACTGCGGCCAATCTGTTGGAAGCCTACGAAGTCGGGGTGGCCGAAACCAAGGGCCGGTACCGCCCGCGGCTCCTCTCCACCGCCCTCGAACTGCGGCCGGCCAAGGTCCGGGATTTTCTGCAACGCAACCGGGACTTAATGGGCGTGCTCGACGGCACCGAGGCCTTTGTCGGTCCCAACCTGCTCCAGATCGACCCTACCTTCACCTGCAATGCCGATTGCATCGGCTGTTGGTGCCGTTCGCCGCTGCTCCACGACAAAATGATGCCCCTGGAGGAACAACGTATCGCCCTGCCTTGGAACATCATGGAACGGCTCATCCAGGACGCCGCGGCTCTGGGAACCAAAGAGATCTACTTGGCCGGAGGTGGGGAACCGTTCATGTACCCGCACATCATGCCCCTCTTGCGGCTGATCAAACGGCAAGGGCTGGTCTGCTACCTCAACACCAATTTCTTGTTGGCCGACCAACGAAAACTCGACGAGATCATCGAACTGGGCATCGACCACATCACGCTCAGCGTCTGGGCAGGAACCCCGGAGGTCTACAGTCTGACCCACCCCAACAAGACGGCGGAATCTTTCGAACAGATCCGGCGCATGCTGACGTATCTCAATGAGCACAAACGCAACCGCAAGCCGCTGATCAAGATCTACAACGTCATCAGCAACCTCAACTATCACGACCTGCACAACATGCTGGCCTTCGCGGTCGGGACCGGCTCGGAATCGATCGAGTTCACGGTCACCGACGTGATCCCGGGGCGCACCGATTTCCTCCTCCTGAACGCGGAACAGCAACGCTGCTGTCACGAGTTGGCCTTGGAGATCCGGGCCAAGGCCCATACCCTGCCGCGCGACTTCACCCTGTTCCGCTTCGACCAGTTCCTCCGCCGCCTGGCTGCGAACGAGGCCCTGACCGGTGACTATGACGCCCCGATCATCCACGAACTGCCGTGCACCATTGGTTGGACCTTCGGCCGGGTCAACAGCGATGGCGACGTCAATGCCTGCCTCAAGTCGCACAAGAAACCCATCGGCAATCTGCACCAACAACGGTTCCGCGAAATCTGGAGCGGCCACAACGAGAAGATGGCCCAGTGGCGGCGGCACACCCGCGTGTTCGAGAAGAAGGGGCCCTTCTTCAAGGATATCGGCAACGACCCCACGGTCGAGGTCGGTTGCGTCAAGAGCTGCGACGACCTGGGCCGCAACACGTTCACCTACGACCGTTTGCTCGAGCTAGGGCCGTTGCGCCGACGCGCCCTGGCGCTCGCGGCCAAGGTCGAAAAACTCCGAGGCACCGCCCTGTGAAACTCGACCTCCCCGACGACCTGCTCGATCTCGCCGGTATCCTGCACGGCTCGCGGGCCTTCATCGGACCCGAACACGTGGTCCTCGACCTGACAAATCGCTGCGAGCTCAACTGCCTGGGCTGCTGGACCTATTCCCCCCTGCTGCGCGGCCTGGAGCCCCCGGGACTCTGGAAACATACCCAGCTCCGTTCAGCCATGGTCGAAACCCTGATCGACGACTTGGCCGACCTCGGCACCAAGCGTATCCGTTTCACCGGCGGGGGCGAACCCTTCCTCCACCACAACGCCCTGGCCTTCGCTCGCCGGATCAAAGAACGCGGCATGACCCTGGCGGTGACCACCAGTTTCACCCCGGTCACCGTGCCCATGATCGACACCATGATCGACCTGGGCCTCGACACCCTCTCGGTCAGCCTGTGGGCCGGCACTGCCGAGACCTTCAGCCGTACCCACCCCAACCGCACGGAGCGTACCTTCGAACGGGTCACCGAGAACCTGCGTCATCTCCTCGCCAACCGTCGCAACGGCAAGCCCGAGCTGATCCTCCTCGACGTGGTCTGCTCGACCAACTTCCACGAAGTCCGCGGTATGCTGGAATACGCCCTCGAACTCGGGGCCGACGGCGTCTACTACACCCTCGTGGACGCGATCCGCGGCCGCACCGATGGCCTCCTGCTCAATGCCGAGCAGCGCAACCTGGTCCTGGCCGAGGCCCCCGGCATCCTCGCCCGGGTGGAAGAGGTCCAGGCTACGGGCAAACCCTTCCTGTTGGACAACTTCGACGGTTTCCTGACCCGGCTGCGCTCCCCCGGCGCCGACCTCGGGGTCTATGACAAACAAGAACTCGAACACCTCCCCTGCACGGTGGGGTGGCATTTCTGCAGGATCCTCGCCGACGGTCGGGTCGCCCCCTGCTGTCGAGGAGCCGAACATCCCCTTGGGGACCTGAAGGAACAGCGTTTCAAGGACATCTGGCATTCGCCGACCTATGACGACTTCCGGCGCAAGGCCCGAGACCTGCCCAAGACCGATCCCTATTTCCACCGCCTCGGTTGTTACATCATGTGCGATAACCTGATGCACATCCGCAACCTCGAGCGCAAGCTGGCAGAACTGCCAGGCGAGGTCCGGGCCGAACTCCAGCGCACGGTGGAGGGCTTGTCGTGAAAGTGTTCTTGGCCAATCCTCCCTGGCACAAACCCGGTTTTTACGGGGTGCGCGCCGGTTCGCGCTGGCCGCATTACGAACGGGAGGACATGGAGTACGTGCCCTTCCCCTTCTTCCTCGGTCACGCCGCGGCCATCCTGGTCGAGGACGGTTTTTCGACCTTGCTCGTCGACGCCGTGGCTGAGCATCTGCTCGAACCACCGTTCTTGCAAACCCTCGAGGCCTTCTCTCCCGACCTCGTCCTGTTCGAGGTCTCGACCAGTTCCATCGCCTCGGACCTCGCCCTCGCGACCGAACTGCGCCGCCGGGGCTTCGCAGGCACCTTGGTCTTTGCCGGGCTGCACGCCCTGATGTACGAACCGGGTTTCCTCCAGGAACACCCTGAGGTCGACGTAGTCCTGCGAGGGGAATACGAATACTCCCTGCGGGATCTGTGCAGAGCGTTACGCGACGGCAAGACTACCGAGACCATCCCCGGCCTGCTGCTGCGCCGCGGGAACGATCTCTTCGATACCGGCCGACGGCCGCCAATCATCGACCTCGACGCCCTCCCGTGGCCTGCCCGGCAGTTCCTCCCCATGCTGGCCTATCACGACGAGCCGGGCAATTTGGAGCGACCCAGCGTCCAGCTCTGGACCTCGCGCGGCTGTCCTTTCCGGTGCACCTTCTGCGCTTGGCCGCAGATCATGTACGGTAGCAACTCGTACCGCACGCGTTCGGTGAGAGATGTAGTCGACGAGATCGAGTGGTTGGAACGGGCGTACGGGTTCAAATCCTTCTATATAGATGATGATACCTTCAACGTCCGGCGGCAGCGCGTGGTCGACTTCTGCGAAGAACTGCTGCGCCGGCGCATCGATCTGCCCTGGGCCTCGATGTGTCGGGCCGACCTGATGGACGAGACCTTGCTCCAGACCATGCGTCGGGCAGGACTCTTCGCCGTCAAGTACGGAGTCGAGTCGGCTAGTCAGGCCTTGCTCGACGGTATGCGCAAGAACCTCGATGTGTCCAAGGCCATCGAGGTCATCCGCTACACCCAGAAGATCGGCATCAAGGTCCACCTGACCTTCGTCTTCGGGATGCCCGGCGAGACCCGCGAGAGCGCCGAGGAGACCCTGGCCCTGGCGCTCGACCTGTTCCCCGAATCGCTGCAGTTCACCATTGCCACCCCCTTCCCGGGCAGCCTCCTGTTCCGCGAACTCGAGGCCGCCGGCAAGATCGAAACCTATGACTTCGACAGGTACGACGGCTTTCACACCGCGGTCATGGGCACCGAGGGTCTACCGCGGGAAGAGTTGCAGGCCTTCGTCGCCGATGCCAACCGCCGCTGGCAGCACGCCAGGTATGGAGTATGTTGAAGGAGAACTTCGTGCAGTGCCACCTGGCCTCGACCCGCCGAGCCTCCTGGGTCCTCTTGCTGCTCCTGACGGCTTGCTCCGACAATGGGGAACGCAG
The DNA here is from genome assembly GCA_001799195.1 of Deltaproteobacteria bacterium RIFOXYA12_FULL_61_11. Lineage (GTDB taxonomy): Bacteria > Bdellovibrionota_F > JAHFAK01 > YA12-FULL-61-11 > YA12-FULL-61-11 > YA12-FULL-61-11. Next base: position 15,747 of record MGSU01000041.1, read on the forward strand.
CGAAGCCGGCCGTGAGGCCGAAATGCTGTGTCGAACGAGCTGCACCCACCAGAAGACCTACTGCGAGGGTATCGACCTCGCCCAGTGTCATGAGCTGTGCGCCTTCGTCCTGGACAGCCTCGAGGACGAGACGACCTGCCTCCCTCTCGCCGAGGCCCAGTGGCACTGTGACACGACGGTGGCCTGGGTTTGCTCCGAGAGTACCGAGGTCGTCGGCGAACACCTGGGCGCAACCGACTGCGCCACAGAGATTGCCGCTTTCGAACGCGCGGGATGTAGCCCTGGGCAGTAAGGGGTGCTAGCACGTGGATCTGTTCGGTGGAACGATGGAGATCTTGAAAGCAGGACCGAATTCGAAGCGCGACCTTTCTTCTGCTGCAAACGATAGTTCTGCGACCGGTCGAGGAGGAACAGTGAAGCTCCAACCCCAGGATGCGCAGGCCATTCCCATCTTCCGCTTGCACTATGATCAGGCCTTCCGCCGACGTTTCTATCAGGAGTGCGAGACCATCTTCGACCAGGGCTTCCTCAGCGATCACACCTATGTGCGACGCTTCGAACGAGCCTTCGCCGAGTTCGCCGGACTACCCCATGCCGTGGCCACGGCCAATGGCACCCAGGCCCTCGAGCTGGCGCTGCGAGCCCTAGAGGTACGCGGAGGCAAAGTAGCGGTGCCGGCAAACACCTTCATCGCTACAGCCATTGCCGTACTCAACGCCGGGGCTACCCCGCTCGTCCTCGACATCGAACGAGAAGGTTTGGGCTTGGACCCGATCGAGTTGGAAAGCGCGCTCCAACGAGAACGGCTCGAGGCTGTCATCGTGGTACATATCGGCGGGGTGCCCTCCCCCAGATTACCTGAGGTGGTTAGGCTCTGTGCTGCCTTCGGAGTACCGTTGGTCGAGGATTGCGCCCATGCCCATGGGGCTCGACTGCAGGGTGCGCCGGTGGGGAGCTTCGGTGTGGCCGGTTGCTTCAGCTTCCACACCACCAAGGTGCTCACCGTCGGTGAGGGCGGGATGGTGGTCACCTCGGATGCGGGTTTCCATACTGCGATGGGTTCAGTGCGGCGTTTCGGTATGAATCCCGAACTACCCATCGAGCACATCCGCGAGGGCAGCAACATGAAGTTGGGCGAATTCCAAGGGTTGCTCGGTCTCTTGGAGTTGGAGCGGGGGGTCGAGCGCTTGGCCCGGCGGCGGCACCTCGCCGGCTTATATCGCCGTGGTCTCGAGGGCTCGGCCTGGAGACTCTTGCAGAGCGAGCCGCTCGAGGACGGGGCTTACTACAAGCAGGTCGTGCTCGGGGAAATCCCGCGCGCCAGGATCGAGGAGGCCTTCGCCCGGGCCCGCATCGCGCTGACCGGAGGAGTGTATTACCTCCCCCTGCAGCGGCAGCCGTCGCTGCGCACGTGTACCCAGGGGCGTTGCTACCCCGTCAGCGAATGGTTCGCCGATCATCACGTCTGCCCGCCCTGTTATCCAGAACTCGAGGACTGCGAGGTGCAGAGGATCTGCGAGGTCTTGCTAGAGCTGGACGCGAGCTAGGAGGAACATGCCGCAGAAGGTTCGCGGCCAGACCGCCGAAATTTCCTACTTGATGCTCGAGGCCAATTCGCAGTGTAATTTGCGCTGTCGGACGTGTACCCGCGAGTTGTTGGCCCGGCGGGGGTTGCGTCGGCCAGCGAGGCTCGACGCCGCTACATTGCGTTTCCTGCTCAGCCGCCTCGCCGGACTGACGATCGACACCATCAAGTTCGAGGGCCTGTCCGAACCGATGCTCCATCCCGATTTCGCCGAATTGGGGGCGATCCTGCGCGAGCACTACCCCGAGGCCTTCCTCATCGTCGCGACCAATGGGCAGTATCGCGCCGAGAAAACCCCTCTCCTCGCCACCATCCCCGTCATCGATATGCTGTATCTCTCCATCGATGGTTACGGTAGGAACTACGAACTGCAGCGCCGAGGAGCGCTCTGGTCCCGTTTCTTGCGCACGCTGGCCGTACTGCGGGACAGAGTGCCCCCGGAAGAACGTCGCAGGAAACTCTTCTTCAACGTCACCGTGACGGAGCACACGTACCGGGACCTGCCGCTCGTGTATGACCTCCAACGCGAGTATGGTTTGGCCGGGGTGCGTATCAACCTGTGCCAGCACTGGGACGGCGACGAGGTCAATCCCTGGTCCTTCCCCTCCGAGATGCTGCACTTCCTACGGGTCTATGCGGCTGATGTCAAAGGGGTTGCCGGTTGGACCTATCGGCAGTGTTTCTGGCCCTTTTCCGGCTTGGTGGTCGATGTCAACGGCAATGTCCGGACCTGTGTGCTGGACACGACCGCCCCGCCCCTGGGCAACCTCTTTGTCCAAGAGCTCCCCGACATCTTCGAACGTTCCGGGCACTACCTCGCCACGCGCAGGGCCCTGCGACGCGATCAACCGGGGCCGCGCTGTCGGACCTGCGATTACGCCGGCCTCTCTGGTCTCCTGTCCGAGCTC
>MGSU01000042.1:0-1739 GCA_001799195.1 Deltaproteobacteria bacterium RIFOXYA12_FULL_61_11
ACCCGCGGCAGCGATTGGTCGGCCGAGGTATGCGACGGCGCGAGCCTGTCCGACCTTGATCCAGAGGCGATCGCCAAGGCCCGCGAGCAGTTCGTGGTCAAGCATCCGAGCCAAACCGCTGCGGTGAACGGCTGGGACGATCGGACCTTCCTGAACAAGGCCCGCGTCCTGAAGCATGGGGCAGTCACGAACACCGCGCTCTTGCTTCTCGGTCGCAGTGAGTCCGCGACACTGCTGGCTCCAGCCGTTGCCAAGCTCTCGTGGATCCTGAAGGATGCCACCAACCGCGAGCTCGACTATGAGCATATCGGGCCGCCGTTCCTGCTCGCCGGCGATCGCCTGCTCAAGCGGATCCGCAACCTCATCGTTCGTGCGCTGCCGAGCGGCACGCTGTTTCCCCAGGAGATCACCCAGTATGATCCCTGGGTAGTCCGCGAGGCACTTCACAACGCCATCGCGCACCAGGACTATCGCCGGCATGGGCGCATCGTCGTAGTCGAGTTTCCCGATCGCGTGCTGGTGACGAACGTCGGCAACTTCCTTCCGGGGGACGTCGAGACAGTCATTCGTCAGGACGCACCGCAGGCCATCTACCGCAATCCCTTTCTGGCTGATGCGATGGTCGAGTTGAACCTGATCGACACGCAGGGCGGCGGCATCAAACGCATGTTCGAGACGCAGCGACGCCGCTCGTTCCCGCTGCCGGACTATGACTTGAGTGATCCCCGGGAAGTGTCCGTGTGGGTCACAGGCCGGATCTTGGACGAGCGCTACACGCGTCTGTTGATGGAGCGGATCGACCTCGATCTTGCGCAGGTCGTGCTGCTCGATCAGGTGCAGAAGCGCCTTCGAATCGGGCAGGTAGAGCACCGCCGCCTAAAGTCTGACGGGCTGGTCGAGGGCCGCTACCCCAACCTCATCGTGGCCGCGGCGATCGCCAAAGCCACGGGCGAGGCAGGCCGGCACATTCGCGAACGGGGCCTTGATAAGCAGTACTATCTGAATCTGATACTGGCCCTGGTCGGCGAGCACGAACCGGTCACCCGGGAAGAGATTGATCAGGCAGTGATTCCGAAGCTCCCAGACCGTCTGACGCAGGAGCAGAAGCAGCGGAAGGTCAACAACCTCCTGCAGGAGCTTCGTCGTTCTGGCAAGATCAAGAACCGCGGCCCTCGGGCGAAGCCTATGTGGATGGTTGTCGGAACGGATTCGGAGGCAGGCTCGCCATGATGAAGTTGGGGAATTGTGACGACAGGCGAAGCTTTTCGACCGCGTTGCAGTTGCAAGTTGTGCAAAATCATGTATTTTCGCCATTACTAGACAACTGGGAGTTTGGCCCTTGTAGTAATGGTCTTAGTAAAGACTTTAGTAAAGACACGTCCGCCGGAATCCGACGCTCCGGGCGGCCAGAAGTGATCCGATTGCGTGAACGGAGCCCTCTCCAATACTGGATGGGTACTTGATCCGGAGGAACATCGCCCCGTGACCACCGACACCACCGAAAAGGGCCTCGAAACGCTGATCATTCGGCACATGACCGGCGAGGATGGTCTCGCAAGCGCACCGAACGCGGTCACCGAACGACCGACGCCATACGGCGGCACCGGTTACACCACCGGCAGCGCGAAGGACTACGACCGCGCCCACGCGCTCGATGTGCCGCAGCTCTTCGCCTTCCTGCGCGCCACGCAGCCGGAGGCCTTCAACAAGTTGGCAATGGCCGACGCGGGTGACGCCAA
>MGSU01000042.1:1750-17501 GCA_001799195.1 Deltaproteobacteria bacterium RIFOXYA12_FULL_61_11
GCCTTAAGTTCCTGGCCCGCCTCTCGGGCGATATCGGGAAACGTGGCGTCATCGATGTGCTGCGCAAGGGCGTGGAGCACGGGCCGCTGCATTTCGACCTGTTCTACGGCACGGCCTCAAAGGGCAATGCCAAGGCCGAAGCGCTGCACGCCCAGAATCGCTTCTCGATCACGCGCCAGCTCGCCTACAGCATGGACGAGACGCGCCGCGCGCTCGACCTGGGTCTGTTCATCAACGGCCTGCCCATCGCCACTTTCGAGCTGAAGAACAGCCTCACCAAGCAGACGGTCGAGGACGCCGTGCAGCAGTACAAGCGCGACCGCGACCCGCGCGAGCGACTATTCGAGTTCGGCCGCTGCGTGGTGCACTTCGCGGTGGACGACAGCGAGGTACGGATGTGCACCGAATTGCGCGGCAAGGGCTCGTGGTTTCTGCCGTTCAACAAGGGGCACAACGACGGCGCGGGCAACCCGCCCAACGTTGGTCCTCATGGGGGCGGCCTCAAGACCGATTACCTCTGGAAAGAGGTGCTTACGCCGGCGGGGCTGACCAACATCCTCGAGAACTACGCGCAGATCGTTGAGGAGAAGGATCCGCGCAATGGCAAGAAGAAGCGCAAGCAAGTGTGGCCGCGCTACCACCAGCTCGGGGTCGTGCGCCAGGCCCTGGACGATGTGCGCGCGCACGGTGCGGGTAGGCGCTACCTCATCCAGCACTCTGCGGGCAGCGGCAAGTCGAACTCCATCGCCTGGCTCGCGCACCAGCTCATCGGCCTGAAGCGGGACGACAAGGAGGTCTTCGACTCGGTCATCGTGGTGACCGACCGGCGCCTGCTCGACGATCAGATCCAGATGACCATCAAGCAATTCATGCAGGTTGGCGCGACAGTGGGCCACGCCGAGCGTTCCGGCGACCTGCGCCGTTTCATTGAGGAGGGCAAGAAGATCATCGTTTCGACGGTGCAAAAGTTCCCCTTCATCCTCGACGAGCTCGCAACCGAGAGCGGCAAGACCTTTGCCATCATCATCGACGAGGCGCACTCGAGCCAAGGCGGCAAGACCTCGGCGGCGATGAGCCAGGCGCTCGGTGCTCCGGTTGCGGGTGACGAGGACGGACTCGACCCCGAAGACACGGTGAACGAGGCGCTCGCCAGACGCATGGCGGCCCGCAAGATGCTGACCAACGCCAGCTACTTCGCCTTCACCGCCACGCCCAAGAACAAGACCCTGGAGATGTTCGGCGAGCCGTTGCCTCCCGACGCCTTCGGAAAGGTCAAACACCGGCCCTTCCACAGCTACACCATGAAGCAGGCGGTCGAGGAAGGCTTCATCCTCGACGTGCTCAAAACCTACACGCCGGTGGACAGCTATTACAAGTTGGTCAAGAAGACCGACGACGACCCAGAGTTCGACACCAAAAAGGCGAAGAAGAAGCTTCGCCGGTATGTGGAGAGTCACGACCACGCGATCCGGCTCAAGGTCGAGATCATGGTGGACCACTTTCACGAGCAGGTGATGGCCGCCGGCAAGATCGGCGGGCAGGCGCGGGCGATGGTGGTCACGAGCGGCATCGAGCGGGCGATTCAGTACTACCACGCGTTCAAGACGTATCTTGTGGAGCGCAAGAGCCCATATCAGGCGATCGTTGCGTTCTCGGGCGAGCACGACTACGGCGGCGGGAAGGTCAGCGAGACCTCACTCAACGGATTTTCGAGCGGCGACATCGCCGGGAAGATCCAGACCGACCCGTACCGTTTCCTGATCTGCGCCGACAAGTACCAGACCGGCTATGATGAGCCGCTGCTGCACACGATGTACGTGGACAAGCCGCTCTCGGGCATCAAAGCGGTGCAGACGCTGTCGCGGCTCAACCGTGCGCACCCGCAAAAGCACGACTGCTTCGTGCTCGACTTTCAGAACAATAGCGAGGCCATCACCTTCGCCTTCCAGGACTACTACCGCACGACGCTGCTCGCCGAAGAGACCGACCCGAACAAGCTGCACGACCTCAAGGCTGCGCTCGATGCGGCCCAGGTGTATTCGCCGGAGCAGGTGCAGCGGGTGGTGGCGTTGTTTCTCGGCGATGCCGAGCGCGACCAGCTTGATCCGATCCTCGATGCCTGTGTGGCGGTCTATGTGAACCAGCTCGACGAGGACGGCCAGGTGGACTTCAAGGGCAAGGCCAAGGTGTTCTGCCGCACCTACAGCTTCCTCTCATCGGTGATTCCCTACAATAACGCCGAGTGGGAGAAGCTGTCGATCCTGCTGAACCTGTTGACGCCCAAGCTGCCGGCACCGCAGGAGGAGGATCTTGCGAAGGGCATCCTCGAAGCCATCGACATGGACAGCTACCGCGTCGAGAAGAAGGCGACAATGAAGATCGCGCTGGCCGACGACAATGCGGAGATCGAGCCGGTGCCGACGGACGCTGGCGGGCGGAAGAGCGAACCCGAGTTGGATCGCTTGAGCAACATCCTCAAGACGTTCAACGAGCGCTTCGGCACCCTGTTCACCGACACCGACCGGGTGGCCAAACGTATCCGCGACGACATCGCGCCGAAGGTCGCCGCCGACACGGCCTACCGGAATGCGAAGGAGAACACCCCGCACACCGCGCGCATGGCGCACGACCAGGCGCTGGCCAAGGTGATGCAGCACCTGCTGACAGACGACACGCAGGTCTACAAACAGTTCGTCGAGAACGAGTCGTTCAAGCGGTTCGTGGGCGATATGGTGTATGCAATCACAAACCCATAGTGGGCAGGAAGCCGTCAGCCCGTAGAGCCAGCATGAGGAAGCGACGGTCGGACCTACCACTGGGGGAACGAGAATCCTGATGCGACGAGAACGAACTACAATTGGAACGTCGGAAAGACCACCGCTGTCGGGAGTTACCCTCTCAGGGTTTCTCCCTTCGGACTACTCAATAATTCGACCCTCTCAGGACTTGACAGCCCCATGACGCCGTTTATCGGTTGACGATGCGCCTCGGATCCGACGACCCGGGGTCTGCTCACGAGGAACCCAACGACGAGGAGGTTTTATGGCCGGTACCCCACGCATCGTTCGTCACCACCGAGGCCTGCGCGACTACACCTTTCTCGGCTGCCCTCTTACCCGCAACCGCACTCCGTGGTGTTTCCGCACCTGCGTACCTGCCTCGGACGGCCGCGGGGCCTGCGGACGTATCGCCGCCCACGGCATCCTCGACAGGATCCAGCTCGCCATGGTCAAGCACAAGGCCAAGGCAGCCTGAAGCCTTTTTCCTCCAGTACCCAGCCTGTCAAACCGATTGTGGTTATTCCCGAATAGAGAAGAGAGGGGGGCAGACGAACTCACTTGGTCGTGGTACGCACCACAGCCCAGAAGGTCTCGACCGTAGCCTCCAGGTCCTCGACGGCGACCTTGGTATGGCCACTGCCCAAGAACTCGACAGCTTTCTTCACCATGTGTTCGATCGGTTCCGGCAATGTCTTCAGGATCTGGCACGGAACCTCTGTCCTGGTATCGATGGCATACATATCTTTCTCGTTGCCGATACCGAAGGTTCCGACGAGAGAGGTCGTCGTCTTGCCGAGGAACCCTCCTTGTTTTCGTTCCTCGATCGGCAAGGTGAAGCGATGGGGCCTGACCGCACGGAACGATTTCAGGACCACCGTTGGTGTCTCTTCGCCTTCGGTGGTGATATCTACGCGTTTCGCAACGAGTTGATCAATGGAGTTTTTCAATGCTTGGTATTTCAACCAACCCTCGGGCTCCTTCGCACAACGCGGGGTTGGTTCCCCACCAATCTCGAAATCGGCTTCCGGGTCGAAGATCATACAATGTTGGTATTGTTCGTAGGCTTCGCTCAATCCTTTGGTTGAGATATAGAAATAGGGCAAGGAATAACCGCTCGCACCCCAATTCTTGTACAGATAGGTCTCACCACTGCTGAAGACGACCACTGCAGAGGTAGTGTCAACCTTGTACACGGTCTCGATACCCGCGGTACCGTTGAGTGTGCACTGGTAGTCTACCTCAGGTCCACTTGCCCCTACAGTTCCGCCCATAAGACCGACCAGGATAACGACAACGAGAACCCGAGCTGTTTTCATGGTAGCATCCTCGCTCAGTTAATCTGGACCATACGACACCTGGGATTGCAGCAATCGGGCCAGACTTAGATAGTAATTTTATTTGTGTTCTCATATTGTTACTACTTCCATTTTTGAGAGCCATGACAAGAATCCCCTTCTATGGATCCTTGTCCAGAATCTTGGATAGTCACCTGGGAATGCTCAGATAGTTAGCAGCGGGGTCAGGCACACAGCAAGGAGGTCGAGAACCAACGCGGCTCAGTCCGCGCAGGTTGCGCCGTCTGGCAGGACCCCGGTGAGGGTATAGGTCTTGGACGTGGTCACCACGCCGCTCATGTCCTCGGCGGTGAGGGTGATGGTCTGTGCGCCCGGGTACACGGTGATCGAGGCGGTGAAGCTACCATCCAGCCCCAGGGTCAACGGAGTGCTCGTCGGAGCCTCCTTGCTGTTGGCGACCGTGGCAGCCCCTATGCCGACCAACGAGGCCGTACCCAGAGTCTGGGTCAGATCGGCGCTATCGGCGACCACGACATACTCTCCCCCTGTCAGGTCGGCAATACTGGCCAGGGTGGTCAACCGCAGGTCCTCTTCGCGCACCCCAACACTGTAGGTGTGTACCACGATACCGGCCTCGGCCAGCAACTCGGCCGCGGCCAGGGAAGCCTCAAGGTCTCCCGGTTCTTGGGTCAATCCCGGCGCTATGGGAAGGGTCGGCTTGCCGTCCGAGAACATGAGGACCAGGCGATAGTTGTCGTTGGCGCCACGCTCTGCAGGTTTCAGAACGTCCAGGGCCCCGAGCAGAGCCGCCTCGTAGTTGGTAGCACCTTCCTGGGTCTTGTAGGCTTCGGGGCCTTGCTCGGCCTGCTCGTCGAGCCGCCGTAACACCAGGTCGAAACTGTTGGTCGGGTGCTGGACGACCGTGGCGTTGGTCGCGAAGCGGATGATCCCGATCTTGGTGTGTTTACTCTCCAACTTGGCGATCAGCGCCTTGGCCGCTGCGATCGAGGCGGCGAAGCTGTCGTCCCGTTCGATGCTGCCCGAAGCATCCAACAGCAGGACGATCTCGAAGAACCGGTTCGGCTTGCTCTCGAGCGCCACGAAACCGCTGACCGGAAGGCTGACACTGCAGCCCGAGGAGATATCGACGGCCGCGCCATCGACGAGGTCCTCGAAATCGAGCGCGTCAATGGTCACCCGCTCGCTGACCTCGACGTCCTCTACCTCGAGGTCGCTGCCGCAGGCTCCCAGGGTATCGCCGTGATCGAGATGCCCTTGGAGGACAGCGTCATCGGCTACCTCCAGGGTCACCGTCTTGTCCTCGTCCCCTGAGGGCAGATGGCAAATCGTCACCTTGGTATTCTTCTTGTCCCCGTCATCTCCTGGGGCTGCCTTGAGCGCTCGGGACACCCCCCTGAAACCGGGTTTCTTCACCGTCACCCGGACCTCGTTGCTGAAGGGATAGGGTGACATGATCTCGTAGCGTCCGCCGGCATCGGTCTGAGCGCTACTCTCGACCCCGTCCACGCTCACCCGCGCTCCGGCCATGGGCTCTCCGGCTTCGTCCTTGACCACCCCCTCGAGCTTGAAGGTCACCGCACCGTCCCGCTCAACCCGCTGTTGGGCCAACTCATCCTCCGAGCGTTCACAACTCCCCAACACCATCATCGCGATCACGCCGATAGCACTCGACCACTGTAGTATTCCACTTCTTGCCACGGTGCACCTCCTGGGTCATCCTGCCCCGATCGACTCTTCTTCAGGGACGTAGCCAGTACATTATGCATTGGTTTCAGAAAGGCAATCCCCGAGCTACTTCCTGAACGACATAGCCGCTTCGGGGAGAAGCCGCTTTGATCAAAACTCGTTCAGTAAACCCAAGATGCAGTCTACAATGTTAGTAGGAACAAAGTGTTTCTGTATGGCCAGGACTCAGGCGTTCATGTCGCTCCAGCGTTTGGCGTACTGGCCGAACACGGCCAGAGCGATCGCCGACGCTATGCCGATCGCGGCAAAGGGCAGCCACACCGAGAACTGGGGAGAATAGGTGTCCCAGAGGAGTTGGGTCGAGGCAACCGCGTCGAGGCCGGTCACTTCCTGGAACTTGACCATGGCTTCCATGCGGGACACACCCAGGGTTGCTTCGAGGGTGGTGATGTCCCCGTTCCAGGCCTTGCCCTGCCCGAAGGGGGTCTTCTCTGCCAGATAACGCAGGGCTAGGACAGCCTTTTCGCCGAAGTGACCGTACACGTACCCGGCCATCTCCGAGCCCAAGTACACGCCGACACCGACCGGGATGTTGACATAGCCGAGATAGAGTCCTTTTTTGCCCTCGGGCGCGATCGCCGAGAGGTATTCGTTTTTCTTGGGCCCGGTACACATCTCACCGAGGGAGAAGAACAAAATGCCCAGGATCATGATCCCGGCGCTCTGGGTGAGCCCCGCGACGAGGACGCCGACCGTCGCGAGACCCATACCGATCAGCATGGACTCCAACGCGCGCATCTTCCGGGTGAGCCAAGAGACCCCGACCACCCCGAGAATGATGAAGAAGGCATTGGCGCTGAGCAGGACCTGCTGCGGGATCATCGGGCCGCGGGAGGTCTGCTCGACCAGGACCTTGTAGATCGCGGCGGGTAGGATCTCGAGCCGTCTCGCAATTCCACCGCTATCGACCCAATCGGCGATGAAATTGGGTTGGAGGTCCCAGAGCTGGAACATCATCAACCAGAAGCCGGACATGATGGCCAAGAAGGCAAGTAACCGTGGGTCGAGCACGTCGCGCAGGGTCCGTTTGAGGACCTGGAACGGCGTTTCGGTCTTCGAGGCTCCCGAGGGCATATCCTGGACGATCAGCAACATGAGCAGATTCAGGCCGATGAACAACGCGCTGGCACAGAACAGGTTGCGCCAAGCTTCCGGCGACTGCGCTTGGGCTCCGAGGACTCCGGGGAGCATGGTGCCGAGGGTCAGAAGGATGGTCGGCAGGTAATGGCCGATGAAGGCGCCGATGTTGACCACCCAGTAGAAGACGCCCCACCCCATGGAGGCTGTCTCCTTGGTCATGTTGTGAGCGAGAAGCCCCTGAATGCTGGGTTTGAAGAAGGCCGTGCCCGTGGCTAGGACGAGGATGCCGGAGAAGAACCCCCAATAGTTATTGATGAAACTGACATCGCGCAGGAAAGCGATCATCAGGTAACCGAGCATCATCAAAGAGAGTGCGAAGCTGAGCGTGCGTTTGTAACCGAAGCGGTCGGCGTAACCACCTGTGATGATCGGCAACAAGGATTGGAAGGCCGCCCACCAAGCGTAAATGGTGCCCTTGTCGCCTGCGGTGAGGTGGAGCCCTCCGGGGTTGTCGGCCTGCATGATGTAGATCGGGGCCATGACTCGCAAGTTATAGAACGCCAAGCGTTCCCACATCTCAACGCCGTTGAGGCACCAGAACGCGCGAGGGAAACCGCGCTTGGCCGGTTGCTTGTCCTGTTCTGCCATTCCACTCCTCCGCTTCAAAGTCAGGCTGCCACTGCCGGAGCGATCCGCCCGGCGGAAGTACCCTGCACGAAAACGAACGGCTTGTCGAAAGGAATAATTTGTTCGAGATACTCGGTTCCGCAGAATAATTCATCGTACTACTTCCACCTCTTCCTCCCGGTTGTTTTCCTGGGGAAGATATGCCAGGTATCCAGGGCCGTGGTGTTTAAGGAAGAGTAACGTACCGATGAAAGACCAGCGAGATCTCCTGCTCGATCCGACCCCGTTGCCCCCACCCTGGGGTAGGGTCGAGGTTGCCGAGGGAGAAACCACTGAATGGAAGCTGCCCTACCTCACGGTCTGGCTACGCCGTTCTGCCGGGAGGCTGATCCTCGCCAAAGCCCACCGTTCTCCGTATCTGCCGGAAGCTCCCGAGCCGACCCCGCCCCCGGACCGGGCCTGGCACACCTTCGTACTCGAAGAGCGTGAGCAGAGCTTACTCTTCTCACCCATGCTGCCGGACCTGCCGGTCGTGATCAAACCCACTTCCCCACTCCACCTCGGCCCACACCTCCACACGCGCCTCTATGCCATGCTGCCCCTGCAAGTCCAAGTCTCGGCGATAGGGGATCGGCGCCGCCCTCTGGTCATTCTCGATCAAGTGCGTTGGGGTAGGACCTGGTTCGGTGACTTTTTCGACGGTGAGCCTTGCCTGTGGCGCTATGCCGAGCTGACCGCGCTCCCCCCGGCGACGCCGGGTGCGCACAAGGCTCTCTTCCCGATCGAGGTCCACAACCTTGCCGGCGAAGAACTGGTCATCGACAAACTCTGTCACCGCATGGATCAGCTCGCGCTCTTCTGTACCGACCAAGCGATCTGGGCGGACACGACCGTGGTCCACTATCACGGCGATCCGGGCCACGTATCGGTCAGCCACCAAGGCAAGGCTCCCGGCGAAGTCCCCCATGCCCTGAAAGTCGTACGCCCCCGGCTCGAACCGAACAAGGGCCTGGTCACCAGGACTTTCGCATCTATTAAACATTTCAACATCTTCATGCGCTAGAAGGGAATCATGGAACAGTTGACCGGTATCGCGGCCTCCTACCTCAGCCTGACCGTGCTCAAGTTGATCCTCGGGGTCGTCCTCGGCCTCCCCGCCGTCTATCTCCTCTCACGCTGGCTCGAGCGCGCAGTAGCCAGACGGTATCGGCCCCACTGGGGTATGCTCCTCGGCAAGATCGCGTTCCACGGTGGTTGGGTGTTCCTGGCGCTGGCCATGTTGAACGAGGCGGGCATCAGCATGGCGCCGTTGCTCGGAGCCGCGGGTGTGGTCGGCGTGGCCCTCGGGTTCGCCTCGCAGACCTCAATATCGAATGTCATCAGCGGCTTGTTCCTCATCGCCGAGCAGTCGTTCCAGGTCGGTCACCTGATCAAGGTCGGTACAGCCACGGGCGTGGTGCTCTCCATCGATACCCTCTCCGTGAAAATCCGCACGTTCGACAACAAATACATTCGTCTGCCCAACGAGACCCTGCTCAAGAGCGAGGTGGTGAACTTCTCGCAGTTCCCCATCCGCCGGATCGACCTGCGTGTACCCGTGGCCTATAAAGAGGACCTACGGAAGGTCGAGTCCGTCCTGCTCACCGTGGCCGACCGCAACCCCTACAGCCTGCACGAACCCGAACCCCTCGTCCTGATCGACTGCTTCGCCGCTTCCTCCATCGACTTCCAACTCGGTATCTGGGTACTGCAGGACGACTTCGTCGAGGCCAAGAACAGCATCCACTACGACATCAAGGAAGCCTTCAAAGCCGAGGGCATCGAACTGCCGTTGCCGCAGCTCAGCCTGTACGGTGGTCCGGTCGGTACGCCACTGACGGTCAAGCTCGAGAGTGGGGCTGACCCGGCTGCCTGACCAGAGAGGATCCTTTTTATTCGCCGCTCTCGGGAAACCCCTTGTCGGTGCCGGTCACAGTGGGAAGCTCTCGCTGGAATAATAGACAATGATCGAGAAGGTGCGGGGTTCGCCCAGATCGTTGAGGATCCTGATCGAGTCCGTGCCCTGCTGCACGAACACGCTGACCTTGCCTGCCTGCCGGGTAGCGACGATGTCCTCGGTGCCGCTCAATTTCACGGTCGTGCCCTCGGGAGTAGTACCCGAGATCAGGAAGTGGCCTCCACCCGCGGTGCCGGTACCTTCGTCGTAGGCAACGAAGAGCTGGGCCATACCCAGGACCGAGGGATTACCGGGGATGGTGAAACCCTCTCCACCGCCGGTCTGTCCGTCGATGACCGTCATCTCAGTCCATACTCGGTGATCCTTGATCGAGAAATACCTGCTGCTCTCGGATTTCTCGTTGTCGTTGACGTAATACTTGATCCATTCGGTTTCCGGTGGGTAGACCTCGGTGTGTCCTGCCGAGAAGAGCTTGGTCAGGCCCTCCACCAGGGGTAGACTGGCATATTGGTCCGAGCTGAAGTTCTGGAAGAGGATGCTGTCGCAGGTCCCATCAAGATCATAGGGGTGACATCCTGGTATCAGCCCGCTGACATTGACCGAATTGAAGGTGGCCGATTTGAGGTTGCGCAGGTAGAAGCCGGTGGTGTAAGTGCCGCAATTAATGTTGTTGAACAGGATCTGCCGCGCCTGCCAGTTGGGTTTGAGATAGAAGGTGGGCCGGTTGGGGATCACTCCGCCCGGTTCCCAGCGGATGTTGTTGAACGAGATATTGATGCCGTTCCCCGTGGGTTTGGTGCTGCTGTCCCAGTAGAAACCGCCGTTGCCGCCGACCCAGGGTTGGTAGCCATCGAAGGTCACGTTGCTCAGGTTGCAGCCGTCTTCGACTTCGATGAGGGGGTGGGTCGGACTCAGGCTCTGGGGGTAAAAATCAGTAAAGGACCAGTGATCGATCCCCATGACCTCGCCCTGGTAAGGACTCAAAGCAATGACCAATGGCCGCGGAGCATAGATCCTGACGTTCCTGACCGTCGTCGAGTCCCTGCCATAAACCTTGAGGCCGATGCTCTCGGTGTCCGTGGCACCAATATTGTTAACATGGACGTTTTCCAGTATGAACTCGGTGACCTCGAGCAAGCTGATCGCGGTCTTGATGGCATCACCAATGCCGTACACGGCCAGGTCGCGAAGACTACTCCTCCATACCAAGGAACCAGCCGCGACTGGTTCGAAGGTGAAGAGCGTGGCGGTGGTCGAGGGAGCGAAGGTCAACCTCGTAGAATCCACACCTTGCCCCCGGACGTGAGTCACCCGCGTGGTGGTGATCGGGTCGAGACCTTCGGTCAGCAGGTAGTTGCCGAAGCCGAAAACCAGATTACCTTCACCCGGCAGGGCGGCCATGGCCCGGTTGATCGCAGCGGAAGCATCGAGGGAACCATCGTTCGCTGCACCGAACCAGTCCACCAGAACCTCGCGGTGGGAACTGAAGCGCACCTCCCCCTCGCCGGTGAAGACCTGGTATTGTCCTGCCTGGAAAGGGCCGGCGACGGTCAGGGTCTTGCCTGCCGCGACCTCGAACAGGGTTCCTTTGTTCACTACGATGCTGAGCTCCGGAGGAATGGTAGTAGTACCGAGGTGCAGGACCCCGGCCGGGAAACAGAGGGTCTTCAGCGGCCCCGAGGCGCACTCGGCCAGGGCTGCCTTCAGCGTTGCGGTGTCGTCTTTGCCGTCGTCGGGAATCGCTGGGACGGTCAGGCAAGCCGGCAGGATGTTCACGAGCGCCGGGGTATCCACCGTGGGGGCATCGGGTTCCTCCACGTCCAGCGTTGCCTCGCTGCCATCCGAGGCCTCCGAGGTGGCGTCCGTCGAGGGAAGAGTATCCGTCGTTGGGTCGTCGGGGTTCTGCTCATCGGTTGTCGGTTCGGGTTCTGTCCCAGTATCAGCCGTCGCGTCAGGTAGGGTCGAGCCATCGTCCGTTACATCGAGAACTATAGTCCCCTCCTCCTCTTGCGTGTTTGAGGATGCACACGAGATGAGCAAGGGAAGAGCCAGTAGGATCGAGGAAAGTGCCAATCCAAATTGGTGCATACGATGTTCCTTGGTATCACCACGTTCTCCATCCGGAAGGGAAGCTAGCATGAGGAAAGGAGAGAATGCCAGTTCGAACGAAGCGAGCGCTTTACAGGGAGCCGAGGTTGTGATTGAACCCGGATTGACCCGCAACCAAGAGGTTCCCATGCCTACCCACTCCTGTTTCGCCTCGTTCCTCTCAGCCCTCGAGCATGACGAGGCTTTCCTCTCCTTCCTCGACGACCTAGGCGAGCGTATCGAACCCGCGGCCGTATTCAAGGCCATCGAACACAAGGTCGGCGAGCTTCTCGGTTCGTCTGGAGCGGCTAAGCTCCACGCGTGCTTGCCGGGGATTACACCCGAGGCCCTACGCCGAGCTCTCTCCGATCGAGACTTCTCGGGCATCGTCGACACCCACCCGCGCTACCGCGAAGTCCTGGAACTCCTCCACGAACGCTTCGCCTTCGAGCAAGAACTGTTCTCCCGGTTCGTTCCCGGACTGGAACTCCACCTGCACGAGAAGCTCCTCTGTATGAGCTTCAACAAGCTCTGTTCGGTCTTCGACGAGCTCTACCTCGCCTGGCGCGACGTGGTTTGCGACAGCCCTCTCGGCCGCTCCATCCGCGCCGCGGAAGAAACCCAACCGGGTTCGGCTACCGCGAGGCTCAAGGAACTGGGACTCGAAAACGCTTATTCCGTAATCACCTCACCGACTGGGCAAGTCGGCTTGAGCGAGGTCTCACCGACGTGGAAACAGGTTCCCTACGCGCTTGCCTTCCCCGAACAGTACCGTAAGCTCGATGGCTTGCTCGATCGCCTCCTGCTCCAACTCGGATTGCATCGCGGGGAACATCCCGAGGTCCCGGTCTTACTCACCTATCTCGCTTCCTACCGAGCGGCTCTGGCCGAGACCGATCCCAAGAAGCTGGAGGAACGCTGGCGGCAGGTCGACATCGACTGGATGGCCGTGACCGGCCGGCTCCAGCCCTGCCACGCCATGGAGACCGGCTATTCGGATCCAGGCCGTTTACGGGTCGTTCCCGAGCTGCGCTTGCTCCTCGTTGACGACACCGAGAAGGAGGTCAACCTCGCTTGTGACGGCACCAAGCAAGCGATGCAGGAGTATCTCGGCCGGCATTACGGCGACCGCCCCTTCCACAACGAATACCAAGAAGCCCTGCGCCACACCCATGCCCACGTGTATGTTACGGTGTACAAAGGAGGCGCCAATCTCGACTTCCGCATCGCCGGTCAGATCGTGCCCAACCGCAGCGAGGTCCGTCGCGATCACGGCACCAAGATCTCCCTGGACCTCCAGTCCCTCGCCTCGGGCATGGCCATCTCCCTCCGCCTGGCCGAGCGCCTCCTCGGTCCCGCCTTCGCCGAAGCCTATCTCCGCAGGGTGACTCCGCTCAAGGCCGAGGCTTATTTCGTGGCCGGTCACGAGTACGGGCACACTGCGTTCCTCGGTACGGCCTCGGACGAGCTGGTCAAGGACCTGGTCGAGGAGGCCAAGGCCAGTTGGACTGGGCTGGCCGTGTTGCGCGATCGGATGCAGCGGGGGGAAGTGCCCCGTGGGGACCTAGCCGACATCCTACTCTTCGAGGTCGCCGGCAGCTTGAGGCGGTTGGTGCGGGAAACCAGGACCAGGGGGGCGGTGCGGCCTTACGTCGAGGAAGCCTACATGACCCTCGCCCTGATGTTGCAAAGCGGCTTGCTCGTGCTCGAGGGTGAACGGCTGTCCCTGGACGAGGAACGGGTCGAGGCCTTCGCCGAGCAGCTCGATGAAGCCCACCGGAGACTCGCCGAGGCCTACCTCGACCTCGACCAGGGAAAGCTCGATAGCTTTCTTGCCACCCAGGCCGACCGCACGCTACCGGCCTTCACCGTACTCGAACGTCTCGTCGATGCGGCCAACCAGGCCTGAACCCGGCAGATTGGCTGGAAGGCTCAGCACAAATCCCGGCCGCCGCGCTCCAGGGCTTCCCGAGAAGTTACCTTATCCGCATCGAGGTCTTTCCCCGACCCGAGCATGACCCACCAGCACTACCCCGGAACGCACCTTGAGCTCGACCCGCGATCCGGTGAAGCGGTTGCTGACGCCGAGGGTGGTGCCGCGATGTAACACTCTGTTGCGCAGGGTATATTCCAGACCGGAGGCACTCACGCCTCGAACCTCCTCGCTGAGCGGGAGGAGAGAGAGCAGGTCCCCGGGGACCCCGACAAGCTTGAGTTGATCGCGCACGATCTGGAGAGTCTGCTGACCATCGCAGAGCGCGATCTTGGTCCCCGCGAAATCGGGATGCAAGAGGAGCAGGACATTGGCCAGGGTATGGTCCCAGCGAAGGCCGAAGGCGCCGAACACAAGCACGTCAGTAGGTTCGAGGCTGCACGCATAGGCCAGGGCCAGCTCCAGATCGGTGCGATCTTTGTGCACCGGGAAGCGGCTGATCGTGGTGCCGTACCGTTCGACATGGTCGAGATCCGCGGCGTTGGCACTGTCGAGGTCACCGACGAGGACCGACGGAATCAGGCCCAACAAACGGCAGTGTCTGGTCCCACCGTTCGCCGCAACGACGAGGTCGTCCTTGCGCAAGAGGTCGAGCACGGCCTCGGGATCGCCCAATTCTCCTCCTGCGAAGATGACGACTCGGACCGTCGACGGGGGGGGAGTCCTCACGAGCTCAGCGATCATGATAGGCCTCCAGGACCAACGCCAGGAGGATGGAATTGATCCGCACCTCAGCCGGATCCCCGCGCGAGGGGATGAGGATGGGCACCCGGGCTCCGGCGATAACATGTCCGAAGTCCATTGCATGGTAATGCAAGAGGATCTTTGCGGCGATGTTGGCAGCTTCGATGTTCGGAAAAACCAGGAGGTCGGCTTGGCCGGCGACGGGTGATACGAAGCTCTTCTCGCTTGCGGCCTCCGCATCCAGAGCACAGTCGAGAGAAATCGGTCCTTCGACGACGAGATCGGTTCGACCCGATACGCGGAATTCTTCTGCCAGAGCGTGGGCTTCGACAGTATAGGGCATGGCCTCGCTGACCGCCTCGAGAGCACAGAGCAAGGCTACCTTGGGACAGTCTATTCCCAAGGAATGGGCTACTTCGACCGCGTTGGAGACAATGGTGCGCTTGGCCGAGAGCTCAGGCGCGACGTTGAGGCCGCCATCGGTCAAACCGATCATACGACCTCCACGGTCAGGATCCCTATAGATCAAGACATCGGAGAGAAGCCCCTCGTCGCGCAGGCCGTGCTGGCGGTCGAGTACGGCACGCAGTAAGGTTCCGGTCTGGATCTTCCCTTTGAGGAGGACGTCGGCCTTACCCTCGCGGCACAAGGCAACCCCTGCCGAAGCGCACGCGCTCGGCTCGGCAACGTCCTCGAAGTCCAAGCCTCGAGTACCGACCCCCAGCGCTTCCAACCCGGCCTCGAGTTCTCTGCGGGGACCGATCAGCACCACCCTGGCAAGATCCTGGTCCCGGCACAGCAGCGCTGCTCGCAGGTGTTCTTCTCCCGCAGGATTGACCAACGCCACGGTCTTGCGCGGAAGTCCCCTGAGCATGCCGCGTAGGTCCTCGAAGCCCCTCCTCGCCACCATGGCGTCCCCCTCGTTCTTGTACCGATCACCGAGGGTTGTAGTCGAGCCCTACCTCGCTGTCAACGCAAGGCAGCGTAAGTAGTAAATGAATGTAATTTCAGTTAATTATTATGCAAGAGGCTCAGGGATTCCGAGGTCGCCTCAGTGTTCCTCGTCGATCTGGACTTCGACCCCGAAGACCTTGGTGGTGCGCTGTTTCTTCTGTTTGCTCCGTTGACGGGTGGCCTCGCGTTGCTCTCTGGTCCGGAGCAGGACCCGACGTTGGCCCTGGTCATCGATAGTTCCGAGACGACAGAGTTCGTCGTGTTCAGCGCAAAAACCCTGGGTCGAGGTCGCGGGCGCTGGACAGTCCGACACCTTGCATCGCCCGGTGGGTTCGAGGTTGTCCTGCACAGGTTCTGGTGGCTCGGTGGACGGGGCGAGGTCATTCCTGGCGATGGAATGCAAGGCGCACAGGCCCTTGGGGCCGGCGGGGAGGCCGCACCCCTCGACCGCGCAATGGGTACGGGGTTTCACCCGCAGAACCCGGGAAGAGGGAAGACGGGTGATCAGGTGGGGATCAACTGGAGT
>MGSU01000042.1:17591-17760 GCA_001799195.1 Deltaproteobacteria bacterium RIFOXYA12_FULL_61_11
TGCCAGTAGCGGATTAATGATCCTCAACTCTGGCGCTCTCTATGGAGCCAATGGTCCGAACAGCCGGTTAAATGTTGCCTTGATCGGCGCCTACGGACGCGCAAGAGCTCACTACGCTACACTCAGAGACGAGAACGTCGTTGCCGTTTGCGATGTCAACCAGAAAAAT
>MGSU01000043.1:0-300 GCA_001799195.1 Deltaproteobacteria bacterium RIFOXYA12_FULL_61_11
GGGACAGCTTGTGGAGCAGCGCCTTCTGCTCGTTTGCCAGCCCCCGCGACGCCAACCGCTCGAGCTGCCGCACGTAGGCCTTCTCCGCCCCGGCCCAGTCCTCGTCCGCGAGCAGCACGGACTCGATGGCTTCGAACGCCCCTGCGATGGCAGGGTCGTCCGCGATCGCCGCTTCGAACAGGGCAACGGCCCGTCCCACGTTGCCAAGCTTTTTCCTGCACAGCTCCGCGGCCGTCACCAGCGTCCGAGCGCGTTCCGCGGGTTCGTCGATCGACTCGGCGAGCAGAACCGAGACGTTGA
>MGSU01000043.1:348-17741 GCA_001799195.1 Deltaproteobacteria bacterium RIFOXYA12_FULL_61_11
CGAGCAGCCTCGGCACAAGCTCGGTGGAGGTCTTGCAGAGCAGTAAGGTCTCGGTGGCACGCTCGATCGCGCCCTGCCAACGGTAGATGCTCCGCAGGCCCGGTACAAGGTTGACGCAGGCGCACAGGCGCTCACCGACGAGGGTCTCGGCCAGGGTCTCGGCTTCCTCGGGCGGGGCGGTACACAAGAGCACCCGGATAGTGGTTGTTTCTTCGGAGCGGTTCTGCTGCTGAGTCATGAGCACTTGGCCGCGTCGTAGGAGCCAGCCTTCTGCAGGGGGAGTTCGAGTTGCTGGATGTACTCGTTCTCGACCTTGGGGTCGTCAGGGATCGGTTCGAGGGTGAAGACGTTGGAATACCCGATGACACAGGCAAGGCCTTCCTGGGTAGAGAAGATGAGTGAGACCTGATACCACACCAGAGCCCCACCGTTGGAAGCGACCGTGTTCTTCATAACGATCCAAGCCGGCACGTATTCGTCGTAGAGCGTGTCCTCGACCTCGTAGTGCTCCTCGGTAAGGGGAACCTGCAGGGCGTTGTCCAGGTATCCGTCGACCATGATCTTGAGCTTGCGGATCTTGGTGAAGCCGGTGAGGACCTCGTTGTTGGTCCAGACCATCTGCAATTTGACCATCTTGCGATTGTAATAGATGGTCTCATCGTCCGGGCTACAGCCCAAGAGGAGGAAGAGGAGGGCGGGGAGCGCGAGCACCGATATCCTCATTTCTTACTCCGCGTGCGGCGACGCAAGCGCTGCAGCAGGTTGCCCCCGACCTTCGGCGCCTGTTCGCCGAGGCGTCCCAGTTGGAGCGCGATCTTCTCCTCGGTCGCCGGGATGAGCATGATAAAACACCCCAAGGCGAATTGCAATTCCTCGAGGTAGCTGCGCCGTTCGTTCGACGAGGCCAGGTACAAGGTCCTGCCGTGTTGGTCCTCGCGCAGGGCCAGAGGGACGAAGCGATACTTGCGCGCGAGGTCCAGAGGAGCGACCTCGAACAGGCGAGGATCGGGGTAGAGGACCATGCTCGCCTCGGCCGGCCGATCCTTGCTCGTGGCCTTGGCCAGGTCTTCGAGCTGTTGCTGGAGGTTGAGGGCCTCCTCGAGATGGGCCGCGCTGATGCAGCGCTGCGAGAGGAGGAATTCCCCCAGTTTGGTACTCAGGCCTTGGGCTTGTTGGTGAGTTTGGAAGCGCAGGGCGAGGTCGAGTTGGGCCTTGGTGAGGTGGCCGAGTTCGACGAGAATGGTGCCGAGGCGCTTGAGGTGGTTCATCGTTGTGGCTCAGACCGCGGTGCGGCGGTCCGGGTCTTCCTCTTCGTCATCCTCTGGATCGGCAGGGGGAGCGACGGCGACAGCGGCGGCGGGTTCCTGGGCCTGTTGCGCCCCGAGTTCGAAGCTGCTGAGCAGATGACGCAGTTCGTTGCAGAAAGCCTCGAGCACGGCAACTTCCTCCCCACTGCCGAGGGTCGAGTCGATCTTGGACTTGCTCAGGCGGAAGACCTCGGGCAGGGCTGCTTTACTCTCCAGAAGCAGGGAGAAACTGGCGCGCGTCCCCTTGTAGAGCCGGCGCAAATAGGCCAAGCCCCCGCCCAACGAGGAGTCGAGCTCACGATGGATCCGGGCCAAGCGTTCGACCAGGATCGCCCCGGCGCTGTTCCGCTTCTTCATCTCCTTGAGCAGGGTGGCTTCGCGGGTCAGCTCCTGGAACAATTCCTTGTAGATGGAGCGTAGGGAATCGATCTCCTGTTGGGGAGCCATTCTCTCGCTCTCCTCGAGAACGGCGAGTTGCCGTTCGAGCTTGCCGAGGTGCTCTTCCAGTGGACCGATCTTGAAGAGCTGCGGAGTGATCAGGTCCTCGGAATCTTCCACGAACTTGCTCCAGGAGACCTGCCGACCGCGGACCTTGGCGAGCAGGACCTCGAACTGGCGCAAGGTGAGCAACGTGGTCTTGAGTCTGCGGTACTGTTCGATGAAGGCTTTTCCCTCATCGCGGAGCGACGAGGCTATCGTCGAGAGTTGCAGATCGAGCCGGTCGAGTTCGATGCCCTCGCGCTCGGTGCTGCGACAAACCTCGGTCGTCAAGGCATTGAGACTGTGTAGGGCGCGCGAGGTCCTCTCCAGGGGTTGCAGGAGGGCTGCCAGGATTTCGCGATGCTTGGCGGAGAACTGGTTGAGCACGCCAACGAGGTTGTCGAGTGCTTCGTTGCGACTGTGGCATTCGTGGGTCAAGTCACCGCCGAGGAGGCGATCCAACCCATGTACGAGACCCTCGAGGTCTGCCTGGAGGTCGGTCATGACCTTCTGCTTCTTACCACCGGCGGCGCGCAGCTCGAGCAGGTGCTGCAGATCCTCGCGCAAAATGGTCAGCTCATCGAGGTTACCCGGAGGAGCATGCTCGTGTCCGGGTTGTTCCTCCTCGAGCAGATTGCGGACCATATTCTGGAGACCGCGGACCGGAATCAGGACCTTGAAGTACCAGAGGGTGAAGAAGGCCACGAAGAGAATGAGCGCCAGGAACATGCCGTTGAAACGGTCGCGGGACAAGCCCTGGTCGAGTTTTTTAATGGCGCGCTTGGCCTGGAGGAGAATTTCTTCCTTTTCGTCCTCGACTTTGAGCCCGGTGAAGACCTTGCGTGCGCTCTCGACGCGGACCATGCTGCTCAGTGCATAGTAACCTACTGGAATAATTGTCAATACAATGAGAGGCACAACAATGGTTGTGAAGAGCGTGACACGGACCTTCATCGTCTCGAGACCCCGGAAGCCCCGGGCACCGCGTTCGACCTCGCGGACTTACTCCCAGTGGTGCAAGTAGAGATCATGCCGATGGGCGGTGCCCCGGATGTCGTCGGCGCGTATCCTAATATAGTTCGCACCGGTCGACAACGGAATTTTCACCAGGTGAGTGCGTTCGTTGCCTCCCGCGTAGTAGATTTTGCGTTTACCGTTCCAGACGACCACGTGAGCAATCCCATCGGCATCCTCGACCTCGAAGCGCAAAACCAAAGGGTTACCGAGGGGAATACCTCCGGAGGCATCGCGTTGTACCGTGATGGTCGGCCGATCGCCGGGGAGCGGAGAGGCGCCGTGGGGAACTCGGCTTACGCGGTGGCGGCCTTTGAAGAGCTGCCCGTGCGAAGCACTGGTCAGGAGAACCTCGAGTTCGAGGTCGTCTCGCCAGAGGTACGGGCCGGGTAGTACCTCGACCCCGAGGCAGCCCTTCGCATCGAGGTCGGTACCGAGGGCGAACTGATCGCGGGAGAGCTTCCCGGCCGAGGGGGTGAGCGAACGCACTTGGAGCCGCAATTCCTCGAGCGGCAGTGCGCCGAAACCCTCGAGGCACCAACGCACCGCGTGGAGTTCGCGTTCTCCCTGGCCGAGCAAGGTATAGCGGTAGGTCGGCGTGGGGATATCGACCTGGAGGAGGAGTCGCGCCACGGCCGCGGCATCGTGATGCAGGTCGGCCTGGCGACAGGTCAGGTCGACCACGCCGGAGGTCAGGTTGGCGGGCAGGTCGAGCTCGAGGACAGCCTGTCGGGTCTCGGCCGGACCGATACGGCCCAACACCAGTTCCCGCTCGATGCCCGGGAGCTCGGAACGGCAGGTCAGGCGATAGCGCGAGAGGGGAAGGGAGGAGTGATTGTGCACCAGGACCTCCAGGGTCACTCTCCGCTGTCGCACTATGGAGCCCGAGGTGAGCTGGAGACGGACTTCCGGGGCCGGCGCGGCCCGCTCATCCACCCGCCAATCGAGACCGGCCTCGGCCATCGCCCGCTCGACGGCGGCGAGTTGGCCCAGATAATAGTCGTCGAGCAGGGCGCGGCGGTCCCGGGGGCTCTCCACCAATTGGGTGGCCAGTTCGAGCAGCGCGTCGCGGGGCGGCTGCGCGTCGGTGACCAGGTAATTGAGGCGGGTCTGCCCTCGCGGGGAGAACGGTTGCGAGGTGGCCAGCACGTGGGCGAGGGTGGCTTCCCGGCGACGATGCGAGGACTGCGAGAGGTTGATACCCTTGCCGTTCACGGTGATCGGCAGCATCAGCACGTCCGGTTGCACCCCATGGGTCTGGATCGGCATGGTGCCGGGTCCGAAGAACTCGCCTATGGTCATCTTCAGGGCGGTCTGTTGGGGCAACTGGAAGATTCGCTGGATGGTGCCCTTCCCGAAGCTGGTCTGCCCCAGGACCAGAGCGCGGTCGTTGCGCTGCAGGGCGGCGGCCAGGATCTCGCTGGCGCTGGCACTCTGATCGTTGACCAGCACCACCAAGGGCAGCAGGAGGTCGTCCTTGCCGTGGGAGGCAGTAGAACGGCGCTGCTCCTTCCCCCCCGAGGTCTTGGTGGCCACGATCTCGCCCTCGAGCAAAAACAGGTCTGCCAGGGAAATGGCCTCCTCGAGGAGCCCCCCGGGGTTGTCCCGCAGATCCAAGAGTATCCCTTTGATATAAGAGACCCCCGCGAGTCGGTTGAGTTCAGCCTTGAGGTCCCTGGTCAAACCGCGCTGAAACTTCGAGACGACGAGTCGGAGGGTCGTGCCCCGCAGTTCGGCCTCGAAGGGAGGGAGGACGATCTCGGCCCGGACCAAGGTGACGCTGCGCAAAGGGGTGCCGTTGCCCTCCTCCACGACGAGGACGAGGTTGGTACCGGGACGACCGCGCAGCTTGCGTGCGGCTTGATCGATGCCAAGATCGGTCACCGGTTCGTCGTCGATCCGCAGGATGATCATGCCCGCCTGGAGACCAGCTCGAGCGGCAGGGGTGTTGGGATAGACCTGCTTGATGGTGAGCCGGTTCCCCGCCAGCGAGATGACGATGCCGATGCCCGCGAAACGGCCCTGGGTCTTGATCTTGAATTCGCGCAGGTCGTCCTGCCCGAGATAGCGGGTGTGGGGATCCAAGGTCTCGCTGAGACCTCGTAACACCCGATCGCGGAGGTCGGCGCAGCTCATGGCGAACCTGCCTCGGTAGCAGCTCGTCCTCACTGCGAAACCCAGCCCCCGGGTCAAGAACAGCAAGGCGTCCTGCTTAGCCGGACGGGTTCCGAGGGCGAGGTCGAGACCTTGTTCACAGGTGGATACCCGCACCGTGCCGAGGGCCGGATCGTGGGTCACCACGAGGTCGGGGATGCCCTCGTCGGCGGCGGCGAGCCCCTCGACGATCATGGCCTTGTAGTCGAGTTGTTCCGGATAGAGATAGTTCTCGTCGATGAGCTCGAGCATACGTTCCAAACGGTCCTCGAGGTCCGCGAGGTCGCAGGCCTCATTGTCCGCTCGTCCGGTAACAGCCCAGAGGGTTGCGGGAAGGAGCACGAAGCTCAGCCAGCGTCGTGGGCAACGGAACACGTCGGGAATACCTGGAGCAGCGGTCAATTGTCGCGGTAGTCCCGCGCATTGATATTGTATTTCTCGAGCTTGCGCAGCAAGGTCTTCTTGGGAATATTGGCGTTGAGCGCGGTCTGGTTGATCTTGCCGTTGAAGGTCTTCAGGGCCTTGATGATGAATTCCTTCTCGAAACGTTCCTTCATCTGAGTGTAATCGAGCATATCGCCCTCGATAACCGGCTCGGTGCAGTTCGGGTCCGAGATCACGTCCGGGAGCCCGGCGCTGGTGATGAGGTGGGTACTCTCGATGATGAAAGCCCGTTCGATGATATTCTCCAACTCCCGGATATTGCCGGGCCAGTTGTAGCGTTTGAGCAGGTTGATCACTTGGGGATCAACCCCCTTGATATTCTTGCCATGCACCTTGTTGAATTTACGGATAAAGTATTTAATGAGGGGTTCGATATCGTCCTTGCGCTCGCGCAGCGGCGGAAGGAAGATGGGCAGGACGTTGAGCCGGTAGTAGAGATCGTCGCGGAAGGTCCCGACCTTGAGCATTTCCTCGAGGTTGCGGTTGGTCGCGGCGATAATCCGCACCGAGACCTCGATGTCCTTGTTCGACCCTACCGGGGTGAAGGTTTTTTCCTGGATCACCCGCAACAGCTTGACCTGCATGCTCACCGGTAAATCGCCGATCTCGTCGAGGAAGATGGTGCCGCCCTCGGCGTACTGGAACTTGCCGATCTTGCGTTGATCTGCCCCGGTGAAGGAGCCCTTCTCGTGACCGAAGAGCTCACTCTCGAGCAGGTTCTCGGGAATGGCGCTGCAGTTCACGGCCACAAAACGGTCGGCGCGCTGGTTGCTGTTGAGGTGGATGGCCTTGGCCACCAACTCTTTACCCGTGCCGCTCTCGCCGCGAACGAGCACCGTGGTGTCGACCTTGGAGAGCTTGTGGATGAAATTGAAAACTTTTTGCATTCCCGAACTCTTGCCGACGAACTCCTTGGTGTTGTCGACCTTGAGGATCGGCGCCGAGAAGGCGACCTCTTCGAGGGCGGTGTGGGCCTCGAAGGCGTGTTCGACGATCTTGTTGATCTCGCCGTGCTTGATCGGCTTGGAGATGTAATTGTAGGCTCCGTCGCGAACGGCTTGGACGGCGTCCTTGAGATTGGTGTAGGCCGTGATCATGATCACGATGATCGAACTGTCGAGGCCGATGATCCGTTTCAGGGTCTCGAGCCCGTTGAGCTTGGGCATGTCGACATCGAGCAGTACCAAGTCGTAGCGCATCTTTTCGATTTTCTCGAGCGCATCAAGGCCGTTGACCGCTTCTTCGAGGAAATAGTTCCGGTTATGACTGAGCGCGGTGCGCATCGAGATGCGCAGTTCTCGGTCGTCGTCGACAATGAGGATCTTGAACAACGTAACCCCCTCGGCCATGCGGGCCGGACAGCAGATTCCAATATCGGCGAAAGCCTACGGTCCTCCGGGAGAGAAGTCAAGCCTCTTGCGCCCACCGCTGGGTCTGCGCTACTGTGACCGCCACCCGAGGTGAACGGACTGCGTCAGGCCGCTTGACTCGACGAAGACCTCACTCGTAGATAGGGACCGTATCGGTGCTACGGCTGGAGGTTCGTGCCCATGTCCGTCGAGGTCCTGGCCTACGTGGTGCTCGCAGCCTACACCATCGCTTGCGGCACCAACCTAGCCCATTTCTTCCGCCTCGAACGGGGCTGGGAGCGCGCTTCGACCCTCGCCATCGCCCTGACCTTCGCTCTCCACAGTTGGTACCTCGTGCTCTTCGCGCTCGAGGAGCAGATCTTGCCCTTCTTCTCCATCAGGGACTTCCTGGTGATCATCGGGTGGTTCCTGTTGCTCTTCTTGTTCTATCTCGAAGCGGCCACCCATGACCGTTCCTTCCGACTCTTCTTGTTGTTGATCAGCTCGATCCTCCACCTCTCGACCCAGTTCATACCGTATTACCACCACGTCGGGAGCCTGCAGGTAGGTCCTCTCCTCGGCGTCCACATCCTCATGGTCATGATCTCCTACGCCTGTTTCATCGTCTCCTTCAGCGCGGCCCTGATGTACGTCTTCCTCTATTCCGAGATCAAACGACGCCGACCCGGATTCTTCTTCGAACGCTTCACCTCCCTCGAGCGGCTGGAGAGACTCGACCTCGTCGCTCAGCGCGGGGGGCTGCTCTTCCTCACCCTCGGCATCCTTGCGGGGTATGCCTGGGCGTATCAGGATCCGGTGATCGGGGTCATGGGCCTGCGAACGGTTTTCACCGTGTTGATCTGGCTGTTCTACTGCGCCGGGGCAGCCTACCGTCACCGCATCGGCCTGACAGGCCTCCGCCAGGCCCGGTTCACCCTCTTCGGCTTCGGCCTGCTCCTGTGCAACGTGGCGCTAGGCATCTTCGGGCTCGGCTCCCATGCATTCTGAGCGAGGGACCATGACCCTGCTCTGCCTGGGACTCAATTATCGGACCTGCCCGGTCGAGTTGCGCGAGCGCCTCGATTACGACCAGGCGAAATTGGACCGGGCGTATGCCATGCTCGGGCAGCTCGGAGAGGTCCGCGAAGCGTGTGTCCTCTCGACCTGTCACCGCAACGAACTCTACGTCGTGGGCGAGGACGGGTTGACTCCAGAGCGCTTGTCCTTGCTCTTCCACGCCGTCCACGAGGTGAGCGAGGGGCTCTACGCCCCCTATTGCTACCAGTTGGCCGGGGCCGAGATGGTGAGGCATCTCTTCAAGGTCGCCTCGGGCCTCGATTCTATGGTCCTCGGCGAGGCCCAGATCTCCGGGCAAGTCAAAGCGTCGTTCCGCGAAGCGCTGGCCCGTGGTACGATCGGACGGTATCTCGATCGCCTCTTCTCCCGCGCCTTCAACGTCAATAAAGTAGTGCGGTTGCACACAGCGATCGGAGAGGGGCGGACCTCGCTCGCCTATATCGGGGTCGACATCGCGGCAAAGGTCTTCTCCTCCCTCCGGGACCGCAAGGTCCTCGTGGTGGGTGCGGGAGAGATGGGCCGATTGGCCGCGAGACATCTGGCCAAGCAGGGCTGCCGCTCTCTCTTCATCTCCAATCGGACCAAGGTCCGGGCCGAGGAGTTGGCGCAGGCCGTGGGAGGCGACGTCGTGCCTTTCGCCGACCTGAAGCCTGCGGTCGACGCCTTCGACATGGTCATCGTCGCCCTGCCCGGAGGAGCGACGCCACTGATCAGCGCCACGGATCTCCAGCCGCGGCGCGAAGGCGGTCCTCGTTTATTCGTAGACCTGAGCGTGCCGAGGTCCCTGGATCCGGCCATTGCCGAACTCGAGGGTTGTTTCCTCTACAACATCGACGAACTCCAACCCGTCGTGGACCGCAACCAGCGCCGGCGCGAAGCCCAACTCGACGAGGCCCTGCACCTCGTCGAACTGGAACTGGAACGCTTCTTCTCCTGGATCGAGACCCGGGACGTCGAGACGACGATCAGACAATTGCGCGAACGGCTCGAGAGCTTCCGGAGTATCGAGTTGGACCGGGTGCGCCATCGCCTCGACACCGAGCAACTCCGGCTGCTCGACGAGGTCACCCGGCGTTGCATGAACAAGTTCCTCCACCCGGCCCTGGCAGAACTCAAGGCCGAAGCCCAAGGTCACGGAGGCGGGTTCTTCAAGGACGCGGTGCGCAAGGTCTATTGCCTCGATGACCTCGAAAAGCCCACCGCGCCCGAGGTCACACTCGAGATGGCCCCCGAAGAGGCCCCGAAGTCCAAGTGACGTCGCCGAGGGCCTTTCGGCACCAACCCTACCGTCAACGCACCCGCCCGCACAGTAAATAGATTTATTTGCAACAAGTTACAAGTAAACTTCTTGGTCCCATCTTTGCAGAGAATATGTTCGGGACACGGTATGGACCAGGATCATGCTCCAAGGTATCAAACGCCATCGCCTCCTCGTAGGCCCCTTGGTCGTCTACTACAGTGTCCCGCTCCTGTTCTTGTACCTCTTGCAGTAACATTCTCTCTTACCCTATCCTCAGCTCTGCTTCCCCCGGTACATGGTCCACGACGAGCCGCCGGTCGGTGCCGAGGTTCCCCTGCAGGACGAGCACGGCCAACCGGTCCTGGAGATACCGTTTGATGGCGCGTTTCAGCGGCCGAGCTCCGTACTGGCGTTCGTAACCGGCCTTGATGAGGAAGCTCTTGGCCGCGGGGGTGAGCTCCAGGGCTAGCCCGCGCTGTTCGAGCATGCCGGTCAATCGGGCGAGCTGCAGCTCGAGGATCTCGAGGAGGTCGGGCTCGGAGAGTTGATCGAAGAGGACCACATCGTCGATCCTGTTGAGGAATTCGGGTTTGAACTCCCGGCGCAGGAGCTCGAGCACGGCGTGTTCGACCTCTTCCCGAGGCCGATCGGAGAGGTCGTAGAGGAGCTGCGAACCGAGGTTCGAGGTCATCACCACCACCGTGTTCTTGAAATCGATCACGCGGCCCTTGCCATCGGTCAAACGACCGTCGTCGAGGAGTTGCAGGAAGACGTTAAACACATCCGGGTGGGCCTTTTCGATCTCGTCGAACAACACCACGGCATAGGGCCGGCGGCGCACCGCCTCGGTCAACTGCCCTCCCTCCTCGTAGCCGACGTACCCCGGAGGTGCACCGATCAGCCTGGCCACGGTGTGCTTCTCCATGTACTCAGACATATCGAGCCGGATCAAGGCGTTCTCGTCATCGAAGAGGAACCAGGCTAAGGCCCTGGCGAGTTCGGTCTTGCCCACCCCGGTCGGGCCGAGGAAGATGAAGGAGCCGATCGGCTTCATCGGGTCGTCCAGACCGGCCCTCGCCCGGCGTACGGCGTTCGAGACCGCGAGCACGGCGCGGTCCTGGGCCACCACTTTGCGGTGGAGGTTGACCTCCATGGCGAGCAGCTTTTCCTTCTCACTCTCCAGCATCTTGGCCAGGGGGATCCCGGTCCACTTGGAAATGATCTCGGCGATGTGCTCCTCGGTGACCTCATCCACGAGCAACCGGCCGTGCTCCTGCAGCTCGGTCAAGCGTTGGTGCTGGCGAGCCAGCTCGGCCTGCAAGCCGGGGAGGTCGCCGTACTTGAGCCGCGCGGCCTGCTCGAGATTTCCCTCCCGTTCCGCCCGGTCGAGAGCGAGGCGCACGGCCTCTTCTTTCTCCTGCAGGGCCGTGGCCGCCTGGATGGCTTCCTTCTCGGCCTTCCAGCGAGTTTGGAGCGCGGCCGAGCGTTCGCGCAGTTCGGCGAGCTCGCGTTCCAGGTCGGCACAGCGCTGAGCGCTCTGCTCGTCCTTCTCCCTGCGCAGACCCTCGCGCTCGATCAGGAGCGAGGTGATTCTCCGTTCGGCGTCATCCAAGGCTGCCGGCCGGCTGTCGATCTCCAGCCGCAACTTCGAGCAGGCTTCGTCGATCAGGTCGATGGCCTTGTCTGGCAGGAACCGGCCGGTGATATACCGTTTGGACAAGGTGGCCGCGGTGACGATGGCGCCGTCGCGGATCTTGACGCCGTGGTGAATCTCGTACTTCTCTTTCAGCCCGCGGAGGATCGAAATAGTGTCCTCGACCGTGGGTTCCTCGACCTTGACCGGTTGGAAGCGCCGCTCCAGGGCGCGATCCTTCTCGATGTACTTCTGGTACTCGTTGAAGGTGGTCGCGCCGACGCAGCGAAGTTGGCCGCGGGCAAGAGCCGGCTTGAGCATGTTCGAGGCGTCCATCGAGCCCTCGGAAGCTCCGGCGCCGACCAGGGTGTGCAGCTCGTCGATGAACAGGATGATGCCGCCCTGAGCCGCGTCGACTTCTTTGAGCACCGCTTTGAGCCGATCCTCGAATTCGCCGCGGTACTTGGCACCGGCGATGAGGGCGCCCAAGTCCAGGGCGACGATACGCTTGTTCTTGACCGAATCCGGGACGTCGCCGCGGACAATGCGCAGGGCGATACCTTCCACGATGGCGGTCTTGCCGACCCCTGGGTCACCGATGAGCACTGGGTTGTTCTTGGTCCGGCGCGAGAGGACCTGGAGCACGCGGCGGATCTCTTCGTCGCGGCCGATCACCGGGTCGATCTGATCGCGTTTGGCCCGTTCGGTGAGATCGTGGCAGTACTTGGCAATGGCCTGGTACTTGTCCTCCGGGTTTTGGTCCGTGACCGACTGACTACCCCTAAGGTCCTTCAGCGCGGCAAGGACCGCGTCCCGAGTAATCCCCTGGCTGTGGAGCAACCTGGCAACCTCGTCCTTGCCCTGGAGCATGGCGAGGAGGACGTGCTCGGTGCTGACAAAACCGTCCCGCAGCTCCTGGGCTTCGCGGGCGGCTTGTTCGACCAGCTTCGTGAGTCCCGGCGAGACATAGCCGCTGTCGAGGCTCGCCCCGGTGACCTTGGGTTTCGCCTCGACCAGGCGGCGGAGAGCCTCGGTGATGAACACCCGGTTGCAACCGAGGCGGTCGAGGATGGGCCCGAAGAGACCGTCGTGCTGGTGAACCAAGGCTAACGCGAGGTGTTCGGGATCGAGGAACTGGTTACCGTGCTCGGTGGCGAGCTCCTGGGCCGTGGCCAGGGCTTCCTGGACCTTCTGGGTCAGCTTGTCCATTCTCATTGGGTACTCCTCCCATGCAGTCATGGGGTTAGGCTTACCAGAGCAGCATAAGCACGAAATCCGAGCCGACAAGACCTCGGCCGGGTCAACGTTTGGTCCAGCGGGCCAAACCCAAGGAGAGGAAGTAGACCAGACCAGCGAGGAGGATGATAACAGCTCCGGTCGGCAGATCGAAGACAAAGGAAGCCGCGAGACCCGACGTCGTAAAAAGGGCTCCGAGCACTATTGCCAGCATCATGGCGCCGAACATCGAGCCGACGAAGGGCAGGACAATGGCCGCGGGCAGACTCAAGAGGGCGATGACGAGGATCAGTCCCACGATGCGCACCAGGGCGACCACGGTCAGGGCGACCAGCACGAGCAGCAACAGGGAGAGCGCGGGGACGTTCTGGCCCTGCATCGCGGCCAAACGTTGGTCGAAACAGACGGTCACCAGGCGCCGGTACCCGAGACCGCCGACCACGATGATGCACAGGTCGAGGATGCAGATCAGGACGAGATCGCTGTGGTCGACCATCAGGATGTTGCCGAAGAGGTAACTGGTCAGGTCGAGGGCATACCCCGGGGTCCTTGCCAAGAACAAGAGGCCCACGGCCATACCCACGGCCCAGAGCGCGCCGATGGCCGTATCCGCAGAACGTTTGCCGGAGAGGTCTATCCAGCCGATCAACAAGGCGGCGAGCAAGGCGAAGGCGGTGGCGCCGAGCAGAGGGTGGATGGAGGTACCGTGGACCGTGTTGGCCCAGTGGACCAGACCCAGACCGCCGAACACGGCATGGGCGATCCCTCCTCCGAGATACCCGATGCGGCGCACGACCACGTAAGGGCCGACGATGCCGCACGCCACGCTGGTCAAGAGTCCAGCGATCAGGGCGTTGCGCAAGAAGGGATAGTCCTGCAGGGCTTGCCAGAACTCACTCATCACCCTCACCTGTGCAGCAGTTGGAAGAATGGTCGACCCGGAGGGTGGTGGGCCCATAGCGATGCAGGAGAGTCTGGTCTGTGATCCTCCCGGCCTGGTGAATGGCCAGAGTGCCGTTGATGCAGGCCACGCGGTTGACGTGCGCGGTGATGAAGTCCTGGTTGTGCGAGACCATGAGGATGGTCGTGCGTTCGTTCAGCTCCGAGAGCAGGTCGTGGATGCGCTGCTGGGTCGGAGGATCGACGTTGGCCGTGGGTTCGTCGAGTACCAGCAGTTCGGGTTCGTGGACCAGGGCCCGGGCAAGCAGGGCGCGCTGTTTCAACCCGCCCGAGAGGTCTCCGAAGCGATAGCCCGCGTAATCGCCGAGATCCAGCCGGAGCAGCGCGGCTTCCACCGCCGCGTTCTCCTGCCGAGAACGCCACAATCTCGCGCCGAGCCGATGCAAGAGCCCCATACCGACGACCTCGGTCACCGTGACCGGGAAGGTCGGGTCCAGCTCCAATCCCTGCGGGACGTACCCGATGCGGAGTCGGCCGAGGCGATCGAGCCGGCGGCCGCGGTACCTGATGCTGCCCCGATCGGGGCGGAGGAAGCCGAGCAGCAGGCGCAAGAAGGTGGTTTTCCCGCCTCCGTTCGGGCCCACAATACCGATGAAATCACCGACCTGGACGGTCAACTCGAGTTCGCGGAGGACCCACTCGTGGTGGTACCGGAACCAGAGGTCCTGGATCTCGACCAAAGCCTCGGGGGTACTTGCGTGCATGGTCACCGGCCGGCCGGGGAGGAGGGAACGAGCAGCGTCGCGAGGGTCTTGGCCGTGGTCAGAGGGTCTTCTCCCAGGGGCGAGCACGGAACTACGCGCACGCCTCCCTGACGGGCGAGGGTTTCGGCGGTGCGCTGGTCGAACTCGGGTTGGACGAGCAAGACCTTGGTGCCCGCCCGACGCAACTGTTGCAAAACTCCGGTCAGTTGCCGAGGCGTCGGTAGCTTGCCCTCGAGTTCGACCGCCAGTTGGTGCAGCCCGTAGTCCTCGGCGAAATATCCGAAGGCCGGATGATAGACGGCAAGGGTACGATCCTGGAGGTTCGAAGTAAGCTCAAGGAGCTCCTGGTCGAGCGCCATGGCTCTTGAGACCAGGGCCCTGCGTCCCGCAGCGAAAAGCGCGGCCTTCTCGGGCAGCAAGCGGGCGAGGGCCTGCTCGATGGTGTGAGCCATGATCGCGCAACGCCGCGGACTGAGCCAGACGTGAGGATCGAGTGCTCCCTCCTCCCGACCGTGATCCTCGTGGCCGTGGCCTTCGAGACTCCGCCGGGGCACGTACCTCAGCATGTCCGCGACCGCGAGTCCCGGATTGAGACTCCGTAATCTGGTCAACCAACCAGCCTCGAGGGGGAGGCCGATGGAGAAGTACAGGACAGCCCCGCTGAGCCGGGTCAATTTGGCAGGGGACGGAGCATAGGTGTGGGGAGAGTGACCGGCCTCGACCATGGTTTCCACGTGGACCAGCTCGCCAGCCACTGCGCGGACCAGACCGAGCTGAGGAGCCACGCTGACAAAAACCCTCGGAGGCCCCGCATTCTCAGCGCCGAGCACCGCGAACGGGAACCCGGCGAAGCCCAGGGTCAGGAGGAAGGGAGCAGCTCGGAATAGTGAGGTCATCGCGGCGCGTTCATTCGGCCAACAATTTGACCATGAGCGCCTTCTGCACGTGGAGGCGGTTCTCGGCCTGGTCGAAGACCCTCGATTGCGGCCCGTCCATGACCTCGGAGGCAAGCTCCTCACCGCGATGGGCGGGGAGACAATGCAGGACGATGGCCTTGGGCGCGGCCTTGCTCAGCAGCGCGGCGTTGATCTGGAAGGGTTGCAGCAGGGCGAACTTGGCTTCGCGGTCCTCTTCCTGGCCCATGCTCATCCACACATCGGTATAGAGCACGTCCGCGTCCTTCACCGCGGCAGTGGCGTCATGCACGATCTCGACCCGAGCCCCGGTCTCGGCGCCGTGCTTGCGCGTCCAGGCCAGGATTTCTTCGGCGGGGCGATACTTCTCAGGGGTGCCGATGCTGATGGAAACTCCGAAGATGGCCGCGCCGACCAAAAGGGAATGGACCATGTTGTTGCTGCCGTCGCCGAGGTAGCACAGCTTGCGGCCTGCGATGGGTCCGAACTCTTCCTGCATGGTGAAGTAATCGGTCAAGGCCTGGCAGGGGTGCAGGTAATCGGTCAACCCGTTGATAACCGGTACCGAGCTGTAGGTGGCCAGGTCGGTGATGGTTTTATGGGCATAGGTCCTTGCCATGATGCAGTCGACATAACGGGAGAGCACCCGTGCCGTGTCTGGGATGGTCTCACCGCGGCCGAGCTGCAGGTCGTTGCGGCTGAGGTAGAGTCCCGTACCCCCGAGTTGGTAGATACCGGTCTCGAAGGAGATGCGGGTGCGGGTCGAGGGTTTCTCGAAGATCATCGCCAGGGTCTTCCCCTCGAGGAGCCGGTGAGGGTGATTGGCTTTGAGCTCGGCCTTGAGCCTGGTCGCGAGCGAGAAGATGGAGACCAACTCTTCACGGGTGTAATCCATCAAGGAAACGAAGTGACGGCCGCGCAAGGTATTCATGCAATGTTCCTCAATGAGGGTTGGGACGCGGGCCCTGTCTCAGGGCCGGGGGACCGAGGAGCGCGCGTACTCAGCGCAGCAGCCCCCGTTCGGTCAGGACCTCTGCGAGGGTCGGCGAGCCGAGTTCTTGCAAGCTGTACCCGACCTTCACCGTGGGTTGTTTGATCGAGATGATCCGGCTGAGGTCGATGGGGGTGCCAATGACCACAACCTCGGCGTTCGAAGCGGCGATGGTGGCCTGAAGATCGGCAATCTGCTTGGCACCGTACCCCATGGCCGGGAGCAGGATACCGATGTCGGGATAGGTTTTAAAGGTCGTCGCGATCTCACCCACCGCGAAGGGCCGGGGGTCGATCAGTTCCTTGGCCCCATGCTTCTTGGCGGCGATGGTTCCGGCGCCGTAGCGCATGTGGCCGTGAGTCAGGGTCGGACCGTCCTCGACGACCAGGACCCGCTTGCCGCGAATATCCTGGAAGTTCGGCGAGGACAACGGCGAGGCGGCATCGATGACCAGGGCCTTGGGGTTGCAGCGCTCGATGATCCCGCGTACCGTGGCGATGTTCTCCGGCGAGGCCGTATCGATCTTGTTGATCACGATCACGTGGGCGCGGCGCAAGTTGGTCTCGCCCGGGTAGAAGGTATCGGCATGGGTCGGCCGGTGCGGATCGACGACCACGATCTCGAGATCTGGACGGTAGAACGGGGTGTCGTTGTTACCCCCGTCCCAGAGGATCACATCGGCCTCCTGTTCGGCCTGGCGCAGGATGCGTTCGTAATCCACTCCTGCGTAGACGAGCATGCCCTGCTCGAGATGGTGTTCGTATTCCTCGCGCTCCTCGATGGTGCATTGGTGAGTCACCAGATCGTCGAGGGTGGAGAAACGCTGTACAGCCTGGCGAGCGAGATCACCGTAAGGCATGGGGTGCCGGATGATGGCCACGGTCTTACCCTGGGCCTTGAGCAGGCTCGCGATGCGCCGAGTGGTCTGGCTCTTGCCCGAACCCGTGCGGACCGCGCAGATCGAAATCACCGGTTTCGTCGAGGCGATCATGGTGTTGCCCGTGCCCATGAGCACGAAGTCCGCGCCACGAGCGTTGACCCGGGAGGCCAGGTGCATCACGTACTCATGGGAAACATCGCTATAGGCGAACACGACCTGTTGGACGTTGTGTTGCTTGATCAACTGGTCGAGATCGCGCTCGGCCTCGATGGGGATACCGTTTGGATAGAGTTCCCCTGCCAGAACCGCGGGATAGCGGCGTCCCTCAATGCCCGGGATCTGGGTCGCGGTGAAAGCAACGACCTCGTAGGTCCGGTTGGTACGGAAGAACACATTGAAGTTGTGGAAGTCCCTGCCGGCGGCTCCCATGATGATGGTTCGTATCCTGCTCATTTTTTATAACTCCAAGATATCATTGCAGTTATCCTGCAACGGGCGCATCCTACAGGATCCTGCGGAAAAGGTCAAGAAATGTTCCGGACAAAGCGGGAAAAGATCGATAAATACTCATCAACGATTTGATTTTCGTTGCATATTTCAAGTAATACGGATGCCGCATTGCGCCGTACGGTGCGGTCATGAAGCATGCCCGAATCCCCAGGTCTGACTTCGAAGTATTGTGGTGCGTCTTCTTTTTTTGTAAGTATGCCTTCAGTCTTGGGCTGGATTGCAGATTGTTCGTCACCACATTGGGGTGGCGCCGACGGGGGACCCCCACCACGCGCAAGCATGAGCATGGTGGGGGTGAGAGGCGACAGGACCCCTTACCCTAACCAAGACGGAAGGATTACTTTTGGAATGCATAATTGCTTGTCGCAAAAGAGACCTGATGGTACCTTGCCGGCCTATAAAAGACGGCTGTAGAGGGGTGTGCGTCCTAAAAGTGGGTTTTCAGGCAGCACAGCGAGATTCCCAGAAGTCCTCGAAGCGGGCAGAGAGGGAGACACAAC
>MGSU01000044.1:0-10465 GCA_001799195.1 Deltaproteobacteria bacterium RIFOXYA12_FULL_61_11
GCCGTGCTCGCGGTCGAGGTCCTCGAAGCGGGTACACGTCGTTCGCAGGAAGCCCTGCAACCGCGACCACTCCCCCCCGCGTAGGCGGCGGTCTTCGGCCACCAGGGGTTCGAGACAGGCACCCACGTACTGTTCCAAACGCTCGCGGCGACGACAGCGTGAGGTCGGTCCGACCTCGCTCCCCGTGACTTCCAGAACGGTGGTCAGAGGAGCCACCAGCGCAGCTCGCGCCGCAAAGGAAGTCCCCTGTTCTGCCCAGGGCACGAGCAGGGGTTCGTTCCCGAACTCTTTGAGCATGGCCGCCAGTTCCGGCCGGTAACGGTTGAGAATGCGGACCAGCGGAAGTCCGGCGGCCCGGAGTCGTTCCCTCAGACCGTGCAGGACCTCGTCTCGGTATTTCTGCTCCGTGTCCACGAACAGGACCAGATCGCAGCGCCAGGCCACGTGCCACACCAGGTCGAGATGACCTTGGCGCGCCGCGATTCCGGAATCCATGTCCGGCAGATCGAGCAGCACCCAGGGAAGTTCAGGACCGTGCCGATGAAAGGCAAACCCGGGACCATGCCCTTCCTCCGAGGCGACCCGGGCGAGCTCCACGACCTGGTTTTCCTCGATACCAAGGAAACCGCGCAGGGTTCGTTCGAGCCCGGGCAGGGCCGGGAAACTGCACACAACATGGCGGGTGTGTTCGGCCGTCACCGCCTCGGAACTGACCTCGGCACCGAGCAACGAATTGAAGATCCAACTCTTCCCGACGTTGGTGCCGCCGACGAGCATGGCCAACGGCGGTACCTGCTCGAACTCGGCGGCATGCTCGGCCAGCGACAAACCCGAACGCAAGGCAGTGCGCCATCTCCGGGCCTCTTCGTTCGGGACCAGGAAGGGATATTCGAGGAGACGGTCCTCAAAAATCTTTTCAGGCAACAGGGAGTCCATCAGGGCTCGACCCGCAACCTTGCGGCCAGTACCTGGGCCTGCCGAGAGAGATCGATGGACTCGGCGAGGATGCGGGCCATTTCCTGCGGGGCGTGGAACCCCATCGAGTTCTCGGCGGCTACGAAGTCGAGTCGCCATTGCGCCGCACGCTGCAACTCGGCGACCTTTTTGAACTCCTCCTGCCCTGCCAGCGTTTCCCGCCACAGGCCCTCGAGTTCTTCCCGCGCCGCTGCCTGAAGCTGCTCCTCCTGGGCCGGGACTCCGAGCGCGAGGAACTCGGGCCTTGCACGCAGACGCTCCCTCACCGCGGTCACGAGCCGAGGCAAATGGGTGGCCTCGTGCCTCCGGCGCACCTCCACCAGGGCATCGAGCATGGCCACCGCCACCTGACCTGCCCGCTGGAGTAAGGCGAAGTGACGGTCCTGGATGATTTCTACTCGGGCCGCCAACTCGGACTCGGCATAGGGATGACAGGACGCGCAGGCGCGGTTGAGCTGGAGCAAAGGGCTACGGACCCAGTGCTCCGAGAGCTTCATCGCGCCCTCGCGCTTATAGGGCATGTGACAATCGGCGCAGGCCACCCCGCTCCTCGCATGGACCCCTTGGCTCCAGAGTTCGAACTCCGGGTGCTGGGCCTTGAGGACTGCTACGCCGGTTTCGGCGTGGACCCAATCCTTGAAACGTGCTCCTCCGACATAGGTCTCGTTGTAGGTCGTCTCGACCTGCTCGACGGCCAGCCCCCGGGACCACGGGAAGAAGAGGGTCTGCCCCTTGCCGCAGTAATACTCGACATGACACTGCCCACAAACGAAGGATCGCATCTCTTGCCTTGTACCATCGGTATTGGGATCATAGGCTCGGTCGCGATTTCCGAGCCGCCAACGCTCGATGCTGGGCAGGTGTGGAACCGCAGCCGAGGACAAGGCCAGGGCGCGAATACCCTCGAGGAAACCCGGCCGGGTCACCCGCAGAGCCATGGTCCGGGGGTCATGACAATCGACACAGGAGACGGGATGCGCTCCGCCGGTCGTTCGGGCGAGCAGGTCGTGGGCCTCCCAGTAATCCAGGTCGCCAACCAACCGGAGACCTTCGCGGAGCTGGGCGAACTCCTCCCCCTGGGGCAACGCTTCGCGACCGAGTGTGCGATACAGGGGCAGGATCGAGGCATGGCAGTGCAGGCAGTTGCCCGACTGTTTCCCTTCACCGGGGAGATTGC
This sequence comes from Deltaproteobacteria bacterium RIFOXYA12_FULL_61_11, assembly GCA_001799195.1. GTDB lineage: Bacteria > Bdellovibrionota_F > JAHFAK01 > YA12-FULL-61-11 > YA12-FULL-61-11 > YA12-FULL-61-11. The sequence continues at coordinate 2,153 of MGSU01000044.1, forward strand.
GCTTCGTCAATTCCTGGTCCTGGAGCATATAGGCATGACCGCGACGATCGCGATAATCCACCGCGAAGAGATAGCCGGCGAAGAGGCGGGTCAACCAGGGATCCCGCTCGGCCTTCTGCGGAGGCAAGGTTCCCTCGGGTCCGATGGAACCGCCGCCATACTTGGTGGCTGTCGGCTCCGAGGTCCGTCGATAGCCGTCGTACTGGCGCGGCCAATTGAGGCCCCACGTCTCCGGATCGACTACCTCCTCGCTGACCGGGACCAGGAGAAACGTGGTCCTGGCAGCTTCTTGTTTATGCTCGAAGACATCGACCAACAGAGCCGCGACGGCGATCGTGGCGAGCGCGGTGACAGCCGCGACCACAAGGAGCAGGACCATGGAACGTGACGAGAGAAAGGGCATGATCGATCATCCTCTAGTGACGAGCGCCGTGTCCGGCGCCCCGGTGGCAGGAAACGCAACGCACGGCCCCGCTATCCCCGGTGCTGCCGCTGAGGATCGCGTGGACCAAGTCCCCGTGACAACGCAGGCAATTATCCTGCAGTATCTGACTATTGGTTGGTTTTATCCGTATGGGTTCTTCGAACACTCTGACCGCTCCGGGTTCGTCGGGCCGAGAGGGTTGGAAGGTGAAGCCGACCGAGTGATGATAGCCATTACGGCCCTTGGCCAAATATTTGCCGAAAAAGTCCTCGGGCACATGGCAGTCGTTGCAATCCGCGACCGCGCGATGGGGTCCTTTGCCCCAAGAAGCGAGCTGTTCGTTCATCAGGTGGCAATTGGCGCACGCACGAGGGTCCTCACTGAGGTAGGAGAGTCCCTCGGCGTAGTCGAAGGTGAAGCCGCCGAGCCCGGCCAAAGCTCCCAGGGACATGGCCAGGACCGACCAGCCGAGGATTCTTCCCTCAAGCTTCACAGACTGCTCCGATCCATCGGCCCTCTCTTCTGAGTTCCTCGTCTTGGGGGTCATCCACCGGGAGCCGCAACGGAATGCATGATGGCAAGAAAGCGGCCTCGACTCAATCGAAATCCCGAGGTCGGACTTCGCACCGTCGAAACGGTCAGCCGTCGTGTGGGTAGAACTCTGTAAATCAGGATTTTTCCCACCTCGGTGGAATGCAATACACTGTAATTATTATTCAACAGCATCGAAGGCATTGACATCGAATATATGTACATATATGGTATGTTCGTTTTCTGGATTGTGGTCGTCTCGTTCGCGTTCAGAGGATCCGACCGTTCATAGGAGGCCATTGTGGCGGAACGTAAAAAAATCTCCACCACCATTTACATCACCGAAGAGCAGAGTCGCTCTCTCAAGGCGTTGCATCTGAAAACCAAGGTGCCGGTCGCCGAGTATATCCGGCAGGGTATCGACCTCATCCTCGAGAAGCACCGCAACGTGTTGCCCGGGCAAATGTCGTTATTGGAATGAGCCTTCCACTGCGATTCGAATCCCTTGCTCATCAGCGCCCTCTTGCTCGACCCATGCACCTCGGCTTGCTACACTCGGGTACTTAGACTGCATTCCCCTGGAACCGATGTCGTGCCGTCCCGATCTCCTCCCAGCCCTATTCCTCGACCGGGACGGCGTGCTCGTGGAAGAGCACGGCTATCTGACCCACTGGGCACAATTCACTATTTTTCAAAATACCATCAACGCATTGCTTCGTCTCGAGCCGTTCTCCTGCTGGCGTATCGTCGTCACCAACCAGAGCGCGGTAGCTCGGGGTCTGCTTGCTCCGGCCGAGCTCGAGGCCTTGCACCGTCGTTTGCTCGAGTATTTCGCCGCTCACGGGGTCACCCTGCATCGCGTCTTCGCCTGTCCCCATCTCCCCTGCCCCGACCTCCCCGGTGGGAGGGTCGAATACCTCCGTCCGTGCCGTTGTCGCAAGCCGGAACCGGGATTGATCGAGCAGGCGTTCGAGGTCTTCCCTATCGACCGCTCCCGTTCTTTTCTGGTCGGCGATGCCGAACGCGATGTGGAGGCCGGACAACGAGCCGGCCTCACGACCATACGGCTCTGTCCTCCCGGCAAGCCCGTACCGCAGACCCGAGCCCAGCATCTCGTTCCCGACCTCGGGACTGCCGTGGATATCTTCTTGAATTCAATCGCTTCAAAACCATCGCGAGTTCCCAGGAACCATCGCTAGCGATCCGCCTGCATGAGGGAGGAAAACCCTGCATTGGCCCCCAGGACCTGATACACCGCCACGGCCACGGCATTCGAGAGATTGAGACAGCGAGCGGCGGGGGATTGGGGAATGGCAACTTCCCGGTTTGGGAAACGCGCCCGGACTACTTCTGGTAACCCTTTAGTCTCACAACCAAACAGGAGGAACGGCACCGGAGGATACCCTACCTCGTGAAAACTCCGGCCGGCATGGCGGGTGAAGAGGAACGTGCGTTCCGGCTCCAGACGATCGAGAAAGGCCCCGAGGTCCGGCTCGACCACGAGGTCCACCCGGTCCCAATAGTCCAATCCGGCTCGACGAACCTGCTTCTCCTCCAACGAGAAGGCCAATTTCCCGACCAGGTAGAGGCGGCTGCGGGTGCAGAGTGAGAGCCGGGCGATGTTACCGGTGTTCTGGGGAATCTCGGGCTGGATCAGGACGATGTTGACCAAGGGACCGTTCATGCCGGTCGAGCGCATGCTTGGTCAGGAGAAACACCGCGAGGGTGCCCAGGAAGAGGAAGAGGAACCAGAAGCCGAGTCCCAACCAACTCCGCAACGGCCACATCGACGGTCCTTGAACCGTGGAGAGTTGGGCCCAGGCGACTCCCATGTCCGTAAAACCCCTTCATGAGCCGAGGTGCTGACGCACCTCTTTGATTTTATATGCAACATTTTTAAAATTGGGATTAATGGAATACACTTGCTGATAACATTTGAAGGCTTGCGCGAACCGGCGCTGATGTTGGTAGGCCTCCCCGAGGTAGAACAGACCTGAAGCCCTGGTTCCCGTTTCCAAACCCTCTCCCTCGCCTCGCAGGACTTCTTCGAGATTGCTGATGGCCTTCTCGTGATTTCCCTTCGCCAGATAACAACGGCCGAGTTGGAGCATGGCCTGACCACGCAGGCCGGGATCGATCAGGGACAGGGCGAACTCGCTGATGGCATCGTCGAGCAAGCCCATCTCCACATAGGCCTTGCCCAATTCATAATGGGTGTGACTATCCCCCTCCTTGACCGTATCGCGAATACCTTCTTTGAACTCGACCAGGACCTCCTGGAAGTCCCGCTCCCCTTCTGCCTTGATCCCGGGTACTCCCGTGAGCGCGACCCCGGGTTTGAAGAGGGGTTGGCTGAAATGATCGGGTTTTCGTTCCTGTTTCTCGCGAAGACGCGTCATGCGTTCCTCGAGTTGCAGGGTGGCAATGCCCCGTTCGAGCAGCTCGTTACAGGCCTCTAACGCTTCCTGGTACATTTCCTGGTCGATGAAGAAATCGATCTCGGCCAACTCGGCGGCCAACGAGTCGTCGGCATCCTCCTTGTCCGCGACCTCTCCTGGAGGAGGAGGATCGGGCCCTACCTGCACCGGTGGGGCAACGGATTTCACGGCCGGGGAAACCCGGAGCTCATCCGCGGCCACCAGGAATTCTTCATCGCTCGCGGTTCCTAGGCCACTCGCGCCAAGACCTCTCTTGCGTAATCCAAGACTCGGGACCTCTGGAGCTTGTGGTATTCCTTCTTCATCGAGTACCTCGACAAAGAAGTCTTCTTGCAAGCCTGTTCCCACCGGCTTCGCGGCGATTTCACTGATCTCGGTAACCTCCCCGAGGGGCATCGGTGTGTCTTCTTCCTCCCCGAGCTCCTCCTCGAGTGCATCGAGTTCTTCGTCCTCGGTATCCGTGAGTAGGTTCTCCTCCGGAACGCTCTCGACGCTTGGTCCGACTGCGTCGTCCTCCTCCTGCTCCTCGTCCTCGAGGATCGGAGTCGAGGCTGAGGTCTCCTCTGCTCCCTCCCTCTCCAACTCCTCGGCTTCATCCCGCACCGCGGCCTCCGAGGTTTCGCTCTCAGCTTCTTCTCGGGAAACTCCCGGACTATCGGTTTCCGCGAAGACCTCATCTTCCTGGTCGAACTCATCCTCCTCGGGAGGAGTCGGGGGTATGGGAGGTTCAGGGGGGAGCTCGATCGGAGCGCGACCAGACGGTGGCGAACTACCGAGGGTACTGCTCGGGCGAATTTCCTCCTCGAACTCGATTTCTTCCTCGAATTCGATTTCCTCGGCGAGTTCCGGGGCTGCGTCAACCGGACTCTCTTCGTGCATCCCGAGTTCCCCCGCGACCACAGCAGGTAATTCGAGAGCGGCGCCGGTCCGCTCGGCGGCCAGAGGTATTTCCTTATCCATGACCGTGGCCGGAGTCTCAGCGGCTTCGCCTTGCAGACGTTTCTTGTGAGCAACGAAAGTCATCGCGCTCAGGATCTGTTGAGCCCGGAAATTGCCAGGATCGAGGGCAAGGATCTCGTTGAGGACCTCCACCACCTTGTCCCGTTGATCCTCGTTCTCGACAATATTCATGATCACGAAGAGCTGATTCACGGCCGAGGGCACATCGTTCAATTTGCGGTAGATGTCGGTAATCTTCCGATGCGCGAGGAGGTTATCGGGCTCATAGGTGAGGATGGTCTTGAGATGGCTGAGGGCTTTATCGTTGAGCCCGTACTTAATGTAGACCTCGGTTTCGGACATCATCTTCTGGATGTCCGGCGAGGCATCCTCGGTGACCTCCGCTCCTCCCACCTTCGAAATGCCGGAGATCTCGGTTTCTTCCTGCTGCCGACGATAGTTCTTGCGAAACTCGACGAACGATTTCGATACTTCCTCTTCTTCGGGCAAGAGTTCTATCAACTTATTGTAAACGCGTTCTTTTTCCTTTTGCTGATTGGTACGATTATACAGCTTGATCAATTCCAGATACACCGACTTCGCTTTCTCGATCTGATTGAGCTGCACAAAAGCCTGGGCCAGGAGATTGAGCGTCTTCGGATCCTCGCGATCGTTGTTGAACGCTACCTGGAGCTTGAGCAAGGCTTTCTTCGGTTGGTCGAGCTTGAGGTAGATCTTGGCCAATTCCTTACACAGATCGATGCGCTCGGGATCGAGCTTGTAGAGTCGTTCGTAGACCAGAGCGAGATCCTTGAACCTACCCTTACGTTTGAGCTCCTGGATGAGATTGTGCAATTCCCGCAAAGCATTGTCTTTTCCACCGCTCAATTCGAGCAGCTCGATATACCGCAAAGTATTGGCGACATCGTTGGGATCGAGTTGGGTAATGCGCTTGCAGGCGGCCAAAGCGGCCTTGAGGTCCCCTCGTTGGGTCTGCAGATCGATGATGGTCTTGAATTGGGTTATGGCGTCATTGACCAACCCGAGTTGGTCGTACACTTCCGCTAACTTGTGGTAGACGGCAATGGCCTGAGGGTCAATCTTGAGGATCTGTTTGTAGACCGCGACGGCCTTAAGGTAGAAACCGTCGGCCGCATAGAGTTCCGCGATCTGGTTATACGTCTCGCACGCCTGCTCCACCTCGTTCTTGCGTAGCCGGATTTCGGCGATCTTGAGCAAGGTGCGACAGTCCTTGGGATCCTCCTTGACGATCAGCAAGTATTCGGCAATCGCTTTATCCAGTTTATTGCGCTGTAAATACGTCTGCGCATTCTTCAGGATCTGGTTTCGATTAAGGGCCACGCCGTTCCACCCCTCCAGGTGAGGTAGTGCCTACCGGAACCATCGCGACCGCGGCTGACCTGGTGGGTAAGGCAAGCCCTTGACGAACTTGGTCCGGCACGTTCCGAGGGCCATGATAACAAAACCCAAGGACTTTGGAAATCCGCATCGAGGTCGCACGACAGTTCGAGACCCTATTTCCGAAACCCATCCAAGAAACGGGTGGAGATCCGACCGGCGAGGAAATCCTCGGCAGCAAGGATTCTCCGCAGCAAGGGAATGTTGGTTTTGATCCCCTCGATGACCATTTCGTCGAGTACGACCTGCATCTTCCGGATCGCAGCAAGACGGTCTTCGGCATGGACGATGAGCTTACCGATCAGGGCATCGTAGTTCGACTTGACCCGGTAGTTGATGTACCCGGCGCTGTCGAAGCGGACCCCCATGCCGCTCGGGATGTGCCACGCGGTAATCGTACCGGGGGAAGGGGCGAAGGTGAGAGGATCCTCGGCATTGATGCGGCACTCGAGGGCATGACCTCGGCCGCTGACCCTGTCTTGGGTCCGCGACAATACCGCCCCCCCGGCAATACGCAACTGTTCCTTGACCACATCCAACCCGGTAATTTCCTCGGTAACGGGATGCTCAACCTGTAAGCGCGCATTCATCTCGATGAAGAAGAAGTCTTCTTCCGGGGTGACCAGGAATTCCGCGGTTCCGGCGCTGACGTAAGCAACGCTCCTGGCCAGGGTCAACGCTGCTTCCCACAAGCGCGAACGCAGAGCTGCCGAGAGGTTTGGAGCAGGACTCTCCTCCATCAATTTCTGATGCCGCCGCTGGACCGAACAATCACGCTCGCCGAGTTGGATCAGATTGCCGTGTTCGTCCCCAAGTATTTGGACCTCGACATGTCTGGCCTGTTCGAGATAGCGTTCCAGATAAATGGCATCATCCCCGAAACCGGCGAGGGCTTCCCTTTGGGTGATGAGGAAAGCCGCTTTGAGGTCCTCGGCATGACGCACCAAGCGCATCCCGCGGCCACCTCCTCCTTTCGCTGCCTTGAGCAGGACCGGGTACCCGAGTTCATCGGCGATGGCCAGGGCTTCATCGATGGAACTGACTCCCGCGTCACTGCCGAGGATAATCGGAATTCCCAGCGCTGCGGCCCGTCTCCTGGCCTCGACCTTGTCTCCGAGGAACTTGATGGTCGAGGCAGTGGGGCCGATGAAATGCAGGCCGCAACGTTGACAAATCTCGGCGAACTCGTGTCGCTCGGCCAGGAAACCATAGCCCGGATGTATGGCTCCGGCCCCGGTGATCTCGGCCGCGGACATCACTGCGGGTATGGAGAGGTAACTGTTGCGGGGATCGGCAGGTCCGAGACAGACGCTCTCATCGGCGAACTTGACATGCAGGCAATCGACATCGACCTCGGAGTGTACCGCCACCGTGGCAATACCCAGTTCCTTGCAGGCTCGGATCACCCGCAGGGCGATCTCACCGCGATTGGCTATTAAGACCTTTTCTAGCATGATCGATCAGAGTATGCGGAACAGCGGTTCACCGTATTCGACGGGCACCCCGTTCTGGACGAAGACCTCGACCACTCTGCCTTCCCGATCCGAAGGGATCTCGTTCATGAGTTTCATCGCTTCGATGATGCACAGGACTTGACCTTCCCGCACGAGATCACCGACTTCGACCAGGGGACGAGCCCCGGGCGCCGGAGCACGGTAGAACACCCCGATCATCGGCGAGGTCACCAGACCCTCGGGTTTGAGCGACGTGGAGAGGGGCAGAGCCTGTGGAGCGCTAACGGCCGCCAAGGCCGTGGGAAGGCTCGGGGGACGCTCCTCGCGCAGGGGTTCACGCTTGAGGAGGAGATGTTCCTCTCCCACTGTATAACTGAATTCGGTCAAGCCTTTTTCACAGACCAAACCGATCAGCCGTTCTATGTCTTCGAGCTTCATCGTTCTCTCCCTCTTCCCCTCCAGCCTTATCCGAGGCCATGAAAACGACGAGAGGGACGCACCCAAGGGGGCGCGTCCCTCTTCTCAACATGATGATCCCATCGGGAATCGAACCCGAGTTACCGGCGTGAGAGGCCGGCGTCCTAACCGCTAGACGATGGGACCTTCTGCTCAGCGGTCGCCCACTGAACGACTCGGGAGCAGGGATTCGAACCCCGATAGCAGGAGTCAGAGTCCTGAGTCTTACCGTTAGACGACCCCCGAACGGCGCATGACTACTCCGCATCGCTCGCAGTGTCAAGCGCTTTTTCCGAGCTCCCTCCGGAGCTCGTTGGCATCGCGGCAGGGTTTTGCCCAAGGATGAGCCCGAAGTGCCGCAATCTGCGAGAAGCGGTTTGCCGACTGACTCCGAGACGCCGGGCGAGCTGTTCGACCGAGGAAGCATCTCGAGCTGCGGCTTGGTACCGAGAACACTCAACCCCTTCGAGGGTCTGCTTGAGGTTCTGGGGCCAAGCCTGCGTTCCGGAACGCACCGCTGCCCCTCGACCCGTTTTTCCCTCGGGATAGTACTTGGCACACACTTCCTCGAGGTAGCGCCCCCCATTGTTGATCAGTTCGGCCAAGAAATGAGAGCACTCCCTCAGATTACCCGGCCAGTGATAGCCCGCCA
>MGSU01000044.1:10518-28844 GCA_001799195.1 Deltaproteobacteria bacterium RIFOXYA12_FULL_61_11
GACCGATAGGCTCTCGATAGCTCGTTCTCCGTCCTGCCGAGACGCTCGGACATAACGTGGTCGGCGATGCTCTCGAAAATTTGCCGCACCGGATGTCCGGCACTGATCAGGTCCCGGAACGGAGGTACGACCAGCACCGACCCCGAGAGGCGGTAGTAAAGATCTGCTCTGAAATTCTTCCCTGTCCGCAGATCGGCCTCGTGGTGGTTGGTAGCAGAGATCAAGTGGAAAGAAGCATGTTGCGCCTGATGTCCGCCGAGCTTGCGGTACTCACCGGTTTGGAGGACCTGCAGCAACTTTGCCTGAACATGGAGCGAGGCATTGGCGACCTCGTCGAGGAAAAGGACCCCGCCGTCGACTTCGGCGATAAGCCCTTCGCGAGCGAGAATGGCCTGGGAATGAGCCCCCCGTTCATACCCGAACAATTCGGACTCGAGCAATTCGGTCGGCAGGGCTGCGGCATTGAGCGACACCACCTTGGCCTGGTCTGTCGAGAACTGCCGAAGGGCCTCCGCCATGACACTGGCGATGATACCTTTCCCGACCCCGGTTTCCCCCAGGATCAGGATGCGGCGCAAATAGGGGTGCTCGTCGAACAGGTTGGTACCGAGGTCCCCGCCGAAGACGGCATGGACCAGATCTCGCGCCAACTGGGGTCCGAAGATATTGAGGATACGCCAGTCGAGGAGAGCCTCATAAAAGGTCAGGACCATCTGGATGACCCGGCGCAACCGAAGCCGCGACTGAAGCTCGAACCCCCGTTCCTCGGCCAGTTCTCGGGTCAAGGAGTCGAGGACCTGCTCGCGCTGCTTGCGATCCAAGGTACGCGGGGTCAATCCGATCCGCTCGTGCAGGGCAAGCATGGTCTCGAAGGCAGGAATCGGTAGATATCTGCTCATGCTTTACCAGCCTCAATGATCACTATTGGACGTACTAAGGTATACCTTAGTACATGCAATATGCCAACAAGGACCTTCCAATACATCATAATTACTAGTGCTATCTAATGGCACAAACGTTGCTATCGGCCTCGCGGACTGTGTACGGAGGATATACTATGGACCCCAGCAGTAAGGACCTCGTCGAATTCCTGCGAGGGGTGGAGAAGAAATACCTCGAGCCGCTCTACCGCCGCCACAATGTCAACCTCAGGGCCGGCGTGGAGAAACTCGTCAAAGAGATTGAACTCGACGCGGCGAATTCCATCCTCTCCATGTTCCGCGGTTGGAAGGGTCAGAATTATGGAGACATCGTGCGCGAGCTTGCCGTCCGCCTCGGAGCGGAAGTCACGGAGACTTCCAGCATCGAAGAGCTCGAGGTCGCCTGCCTCGAACACTCCCTCGGCCGTTACTTGCACAGTCTGGACCATGAAACCTCCCGCCGTTTGGTCGCGAACCTCAACACGGTCAAGCGCATCCCCGGCGAGATCGGGCGGCAACTCCAGGAAATGACTCTCCAGCCCCAGTTCCTGCAACGGTGGCTCGGTGAACTCGGTCGGAATGAGACCGTGACACTCATTCGCGGTCTGACCTTGCCTCACCTCGATCTGCCGGCCTGGAGCGATCGCCTCAGGGACAAGGCCAGCGACAAACTCGAGGCCTTCGGGAGCATGATTTCCCAAGCTCTCGCACCCTTACTCTCCCTGGATTTCTTCGATCTTGCCGGCCCCGGATACCGACGCATTCTCCCTACCGTGCTCGATATTGCCCTCCTGCGCCTCAAATTTGGCCAGCGTGATCAAGCAAATCCTCTTCGTAAAGTCCGGCGTCCCTCGAAGCCAGAGCCTGCTCTGGACCCACCGGCATCCCCGCCCATGTCCGGCCGCAACAAGAAGAAAACGCCCGGACAGGTTCAAGGTCAACGATCGAAAACAAAGCAGAGGAAGAGCACCGGCCGTGCTCGCACAACCTCGAAGCAGAACACCCCAATTACCTGAAGGAGGCAACAATGGCTACCGCTACTCGTCCGATGGACTTCTACCAGAAACACCGCAAGAGCGTCAGTTCCTGGTTGGGAGCCCAGAACATCCCGGTGATCAAGAACGCCGAATACTTGCTGCTGGGAACCGATCTCTCCCACCTCGTCCTCCGACTGGCCCTCGAGAAGAAGGTCCCCCTGCGCAAGCGCGCGGACTATGTTTTGCGCACCCTGCAGAAGGCAGAACCGAAAGTCCTCAAACGATACTGGGCAGGTGACGAGAAAATGCTGAAGAACCTGCTCGACCTGCCCGGCAAGACCGACGAGCTGGCCCAAGAGGTCAAGACCAGGTTGCAGCGCCGCTTCTCCTTCGGGACTCCCTGCGAGTGTAAGGAGTGCGATGAGAACTCCACCGAAACCTCTACGAAGGATTGAGGCAGGGTGAGGAATTCGGGACCGTCGTCCTCGATCCATGGAGACCACGTGAACAGACCGGGTCTTCTCGACCCGGGGCGCCTTGCATCTGCACGCCGTTCATGAACCACGAGTCGTCGCTCCGACGGATCCCGGCTTCCTCCCTCACCCCGAACCCTACCCCTCCGCAACTCTTGCTCGCACCTTTGCGAGGACTGACCGACTACATACTGCGCGGGTCCCTGCAGCACCACCTCGGCGGTTTCGACCTCGGCCTCGCCCCGTTCATTTCGACGGTCGAACGCCTCGGCCCACGCAAAGCCAGGTATCTGGACGACGTCCTCCCTCGGAAGAACGAATACTTACCGGTGATACCGCAGTTCCTCGGGAACAATCCCGAACAGGCTTTGCGGTTGTGCCATGAATTGCACCAACTCGGCCACCGCGAGGTCAACTGGAACCTCGGCTGTCCCTTCGCTCCGGTCACCCGTAAACGTCGTGGCGCCGGTCTGCTCCCCCACCCCGAGTTGGTCGCCGCCTTCCTCGGCGCCTTCCTGCCGAACAGTCCCGTGCGGCTCTCGGTGAAGGTCCGTCTCGGTCTCACCGACCCGGACGAACTATTCGGCTTGCTGCCCGTGCTCGCTGACCACGACCTCTCTTCGATCATCCTCCACCCGAGGACCGCGTTGCAAGAGTACTCCGGTACGGTCGATCTCGGTCGCTTCGAACAGGTGTTGGCCCAGTGTCCCCACCCGGTCATCTACAATGGAGACCTCGTGGATGTGGCCGGGTTCACCGGTCTCCTCACCCGCTTCGGTCCCCTCCCCGGCTGGATGATCGGCCGCGGCGCAATCCATGACCCTACCTTGGCCGCGAGGATCAAGGGCAGAACGTTCGACGAAGCCGGCCGTAGACTCGCCCTGGAAACCCTGCACCAGGATCTCTCGGCCGCGTACCTGGAGCGATACCTCACCGAACGCATGGTCCTGGACCGCCTCAAACAATTGTTCCGCTACCTTGCCAGGAATTTCGAGGCCGAGGAAGAGATCTTCACCCGCGTCAAACGCTGTAAAGAACTCGCTCCCTACACCGAGGAAGCACTGAGGATTCTCAGGGAAGCACCGATGAAACCATTGGGCTGAAACTAGAATACCCTAAGGCAGGACCTTGAGTACGTACCCATCCTCCCGGAAACCGTGGGAAGCCCGGAGATGGGTCCCGGCAGATCCGAACGCAGCGCCGAAATCGACTTCATCGGCAAAGATCCCACCCAGGTAGAGGAACCCCTCGGCATCAAGGCTCAGATCGAAACAGAAATCGTTATCACTGCCGCCGAAGGTCCTGGTCCACCCGTAGGCCCCCTCGGCCGAGAGCATGGTCAGAAAAACATCATCACTCGCCCCATCCGTGGTCGAGGTCTTTTCGTCCGGCTGGGCCCCCTCGAAAGCGGCCGCGAAATCGGCACTGCCCGCGAAGCTGCCGCACACGTAAACCTCGCCGGCCGGACCGACCGCCAGATTGGGGCTATGATCGACGTGATAGATGTTGACCAGGTCGTCCAGCGCACTCGCCACGGGCAGAGTCCGTTGCCAAAGGACTTCTCCCTCGGGGTCGAGCTTCACGACGACGGTCTCGAAATCGACCAGGGCATTGCTCGGCGCCAGCGCCCCACCGGCCATACCCGCTACGTAAATATTGCCCTCGGGGTCGACCGCGACCGAGGTGGCACGGTCCAATCCCTCGAAATCCAAGGGCGTTGTCCAGAGGTACCGTCCGGCGGCATCGAGCTTGGTCACGAAGAGGTCGTAGATCATGTCTTCGTCGGCGGTGTGTTCGTCTCCGGTGACATCAGGACCGCTGGCTACCTCGGGGAAATCCTCGCCGAAATTCACGGTGTCGCGGAAGAAACCGACCACGACCACATTGCCGTCCTGGTCGGCCGTGACCGAGGAGGCGAAGTTCTGAGAACCGTGGCTGCTCCAGGGGTCTATCCCGAACAACCGCACCCAGCCGAATTCGCCCGAGGTCGAGAGGTCGAGTACATAGATACTGGCGTCGTCGAAGGACTTCGTTGCTTCGTTCTCCCCCGGGAAGTCGGCGGCGAAATCCACGCCGGTACTTCCCCCGTCATCGTCCAGACCGGAGACCAACAAGCGGCCGCCTGCCGTAACGGTGAGCGCGTGGACGGACTCTGAGGACCCGGCGCTCTCGACGGTGCGCACCCAGTCCAAGGTACCATCGGACACGATCCGAGCCAGGAAGAGGTCCTCGAAAGTACTCGACTTGACCAAGTCCGAGGTGTCATCAGCATCGACCACCGGCATGTAGCTTGCGAAGTCGACCTTGGTCCCCCGGAACAATCCACCGAGGTACGCTGCACCGTCCGGTCCTGCCGCGACCGCGTAACCGAAGTCAGTGGATCCACCGTGTACGGTCCGCTTCCAACCGTAGCTGCCGTCCCGCTCAAGGCGCACCACGAAAGCATCGTAGGATCCCTGGAGCTGGTGAGGATCCGCGCTGACGTCGGGAAAGTCCTCGGCGAAATCGGTCAGGGCGCTGCTGACGCTGCCCGCAACATAGACTCCGCCATCGGGGGTGGGAGCAACACCGTAGACCCAGTCGAACCATTCGTCGCCGAAGGTGTGGACATAGATGAGTCCGCCATCCACTTCGAACGTGCACGTTTGGGCTGCTCCGCGGTTCCCGGCCGCATCGACCGGAACGACGCTCAAAGTATTGGAACCGGAACGCACGCCGAGGGGACGGAGCGGCGAGGGACATGGGGTACCGCCGGCACCGTTGCCGGAACATTCCAGGTCCACGTCTTCCTCGCTTGCCTGGACCGCCAGCGCAACGGTACCGAGTTGCAATGCCGCCACGCGGTCGGCCGGACAACCCGAGAGGACCAGGGTCGGCGCGGTCACGTCATAGAGGATGCCGAGGGTCGCTTTGCCGAGGGAAAGCCCCGCGCTATCGTAGACCTCCACGTGGATCGTCTTCGCCCCCTCGCCGCCGATCGAGACATCCAGACCGACGTAGAGGGTCGAGAACGGTTGGGCGGCCGCGGTGGCCAAGTCGGTCTCCGACAGGGCGAAACGCATGGTCGCCGCGTCCTGTATAGTCGGCAGGACCAACTTGGGAGTTGTCTGGTTGGTACTCGTACCGCCGTTCTCGAGGGCCAGGACGAAATCCCCCTGACTTCCCTCTGCAGGATCAGCGCTCGGGTCCCCTCCTGGGCCATCCGGATCGGTCGGATCGCCAGGGCCATCCCCAGAGACATCCGGGGACAAGGCTACCTGTTGCCAGGCGGCCGGATCGACCGAGGGGCTTTGCCCCTCTTGCGTCACGGTCAAGCCTACTTCCACGCGGGCCAAAACCTCGATGGCACCTCCATCGGTGCGCCTGCCCGAGAAGGTTACGGTCAGCTTGTAACTACCAACCGCGAAATACGCAGGCCAGGAGATCAGGGCGACCTTGGCCTTGGTATCGATGCTCACCGTACCGCTGTATTGCCCCTTCCCGCTATTTTCGACGGCGACCGCGGTCGCGCTGAGGTCGGAAAGACCGGCCACCAAGAGGGCTGCGGGCAAGGGGCAGGACGTGGTGAAACCCTTGCCGGTTTCATCCTCGGGCGCCTCGCTCGAACTACCGCCACAGCCCAGGAACAGGACGCAGCACCAGAGAGAGAAGACGATACGTTTGCTGTTCATGTCAAACTCCACGGCCTACGTAAGGACTTCAGAGAATACATGAGCCCGGCATAAAGGCAACGACCTTTGACATCGCACCTCCGACCGGCTAGGAGAAGGGTGCGGAAAGCATCGCGACAACCGTTCAGTGCCAAGGAGCAAGCCATGCATACCCTTCCCATCCTTGCGAGCCTCATGTTGCTGTTGCTGCTCGGCTTCGGCTGTGAGCAGAGTTCCAACGACGATCTTCCGGGCGATGCCTCTTCGACCGGGGACCCGAGTGCCGACCCCTCGACGGACGATCCGGGCAAAGAGCCGGGACAGAACACGGACGATCCGACCTCACCTGCTACCGAGGTCGAACTCGATCTCCCTGCCTCAGCCCTGGTCGGAGGAAACGCCACCGTTTCCATCATCGACCTGGCCGAACTGCGTTCCGGACTGAAGGAACTCGGTCTACCCCTCACCCTGGGCAGCTCCGATCGTTTGCTCACCGGCGCGATGGTGATCTTGGGCACCGTCGGCCAGGCGGTCAGGGTCAGCACTTCCTTCTCGCTCCTCCTGGACCGCGGCAATTTCGGCGACCTCGCCCTCACCCCTGACCTCTTTGCCGACAAACCTCGCGAGGCCCTGTTCCTCCTTCCCGAGGGTACCGCCTCCGGCCGGATCATCCGCAGCTTCTATCTCCTCATCGGCCCCAAGGGCGACCTGCTCTCCGCACCGATTCGCGGCCAATTGACCCTGGACGAGAACACCGGCCTGGTCAAGGCGGTCCTCCTGCCCTCCCACTTCGATCCGGCCGGCGTACCCGGCGGAACCAAGGTCATGGTCGTCCTCTTGCTCACCGAATGGGGCGGCATTGACCTCAGACTCGGCCCGATCACGCTGGAAGAGCTCACCGACGGGTTCCTAGCCGACCTCTCGAAGCTCTTCCCCGAACGCTATCGCCCCACCATCCAGACGGTGCTCGGCAACGGCTCGGCCGACGACGTGATCAGGGACGCACTGATCGTGGTCGGCACCAACCTCGACCGCACGACCGCGGTGCGGCTCGAAGGCGAGGGGAAAACCCGCCACGACCTGGTTATCGCCCAACAGAGCAAGACCGATCTGATCGCGAGACTCGACACGACCATCCTCCCCGGGACTTACAAACTCCTCCTCGACAGCGAACTCGGTGCGGTCTCGACTCAGGTCACCCTCCTGCGCGGAGAGAAGGGTGATCCCGGTGAGAAGGGCGAGCCGGGTGATGCCGGTCCCGATGGTCTTGTAGGCCCTCGCGGCGAGAGCGGAGCCACTGGGCTGCCGGGACCGCAGGGGCTCCCCGGTGAGGACGGCTTGCCAGGGATTCCCGGACAAGACGGACACGAGTTGCTGGTCCTGGTTTCCTCCGAACCCGCGGGCGAGGCTTGCTGGGACGGTGGCTACCGGCTCACCCTCGGCCTCGATGACGGCGAGGGCAGCGCAAACCCGGACAACGGCATCCTCGAAACCGACGAGCGCGACGAGGTATTTTTCCTCTGTCACGGCGAACGCGGCCTGACCGGCCCACGCGGCCTCAATGGCACCAGCGGCTACAATGCCTTAGTTGTCACTCAAACCCTTGAACCGGGAGAGACCTGCGAACTCGGCGGCACCTCGATTTCGGTAGGGCAGGACAACGGGCAAGACGGCGGCATCGCGAACGACGGGGTGTTGCAGTCCGGAGAGCTCGATGACGTGACCTTCTTGTGTCTCGAGGACTCGCTCGGAGAGACCAGCCCCGAGATAACCTCCATCCCGGTCGCCGAAGTCTACGAAGACGACTCATACTCCTACCCGGTACAAGCCTCCAGCCCCCTGGGAGCCTTCTTGGTTTACAGCCTCGCGAGTTTCCCCTCCGGGATGTCGATCAACCCCCTTACCGGGCAGATCGTCTGGTCCCCCGAACTCCTGGATTGCGGGTACCACGTGGTCACGGTCCTGGTCCTTGCCGATCGCGGCGGTATGGCCATGCAGAATTTCATCCTGACCGTGCTCCCGCGCCGCCTCAATCCCTTCCCGATGAACTGGTCCGACACTCTTCCGGCCCCGCCGGTCGGACCGAGCCTCAAGGCCGCGGCGTTCGCCGATGCCCAGTATGCCATCGCCGTGGGTGAGGGCGGCTACCTCCTCTTGGGGGACTATTATATGGGCAGTACCTGGACCATCGAGAACTCGGACACCTCCGAGGACCTCCGCGGGGTCAGCTATCCCGACCCCTACTTCGCCGTGGCCGTGGGCACCAACGGCACGGTGGCCTATGCCTGCGACGGTATGAGCTACTGGTGCGCCGACCAGAACGACACCTCCGAGGACCTCAACGCCGTGGACTTCGTCGACGGTCAGTGGGGTTGGATCGTCGGCAACAACGGCACCATCCTGCGCGCTGATCCGGACCACTACCTCGGCAGCGGCTTGGCGGTGCTCGACAGCGGCACGAACTATGACTTATTCGACGTCGACTTCGTCGATGCCTTGAACGGTTGGGTCATCGGCGCTTTCGCCACCATCCTGCACACCACCGACGGCGGCGAGACGTGGACCCCACAGAGCGGTCAGGTGGGAATCGCCAATCGCGCCATCAACATGGTCGACTCCAATGTAGGCTATATCGCCCTGGGACCCAGTCCTTACCACTTTGCCTACCTGAAGACCACGAATGGCGGCACGACCTGGGAACCGATCACTCCGTTCGAACTGCCACTGAATTACTACATCGAGTTCTCGGACATTGCCTTCGACGATAGCGACCATGGCTGGCTGCTCAACGCCGATGGTACCCTGCTCGTCACCAATGACGGCGGCACAACCTGGTCCTCGAGCCTCGCGGCCAGGGGTAACACCACGGGGATGGCCAAGTTCGACCAGAACACCGGGCTCCTCTTCGGCGCCCCTGACGGCGGCTTCATAGCCTACACCGCGAGCGCGGGGATGAACTGGAGTTACGACTACTTCCGGCTCCCCGTGGACCTGACCGTGGTGCGCGTGACCGACGGCGGCCTCATGGTCGGCGGCGGTCTCTACCCCTGGTCTACCTATGACGGACCGAGCTATCTCGCGACCTGGAATGGCGAAATGGGCTGGTCTCCCCAAATCCTGGACCATGGTCGGGCCATCGTGGACCTCGACTACGCCACGAGCAGCGAAGCCTACGCTCTGGCCGGACATGCAGCGTATTACACGTATGACGGAGGCAATACCTGGAACCCGGATGACGCAGCCGCAGGCGGCACCGCCCTCAACTACCCCAACGGCGACTCCTACTGGTTGGTCATCGACGGCGACCTCTATACCAACAGTGACGGACCCTCTTTGATCGACAGCCCCGACCTCGAGACGGTCTTCCTGCAAGACGTCTTCGCCGTGGACGTCTCCGGAGATCTGGCGATCTGGGTCAGCGGGTACGACACCTCGACCCAACCTCCCTACGCCCGGGTGATCCTCCGCTCGAACGACGAGGGCGACACCTGGACCGAGCAGCTCCGCTTCGGTGCAGCCGACTCGCCCAAGACCACCTTGTTCCTGGTGGACGCGCGACACGGCTGGGTAGCCACCGAGACCGGCGAAATCTACGCCACCACCGACGGCAACCTCTGGCACTACCAAGGCCGGCCGACCACCCAAGGGCTCAACAAGCTCTTCTTCGTCGACATCTTCGAAGGGTGGGCAGTGGGTAATGGCGGGACCATCCTGCACACGGCCAACGGCGGTCTGGACTGGGTCACGGATACGACCGAGGTCATAGTCCCGCTCTACAATCTCCACGCCAATGATAGTGGTATTGTTGCCGTGGGAGCCCAGAACACCGTGCTCGAACCGAGCCTGGGCTTGGGAGACAATATCAAAGTCATCCTACCCTAAGAGGTCCCAGCGATCTCAATACCGCCTCATCGTTCCGAATGAGGAGCAAGTTCAACGTCCAAACGAGGTGAGACGGAACTCGACGGTCACCTTGGCGATCTGATGGTCCTGACCGGGACGTAAGATGTTGTCATCGGCATGAGCCATGGACTTGCACACGGCGAGGAGGAGGAAGAGGCCGGTGATGAAGAGGAGGACCGGACGGAGCAACTTCGCATCCGAGGTGATCTGACGGTCTTCGCTGTTCATGGTGATTCTCCTCGAGTTCCCTGCGGCAACCTCGTCGGGATCTTTTCAACCTCTGTTCCACAAACAACATTATGAATATATTACAACAGACCTTCCTTTCTCATGCTTCAACCGTCAGGTGAGTGCCTCAACCCTCAGTTTTCCGAGGGATCCATCCCATGCTCTCGACCACGAAAATCATTTGACCCTCGGTTGGGTATGGGTGAACCTCCTTCGGACGAAGTTCCCGTCCTGCCGTTCTGGACAACCATGCGAGGATGATGACGATGCAGCCACCGACCTTGATCGAAGGGTACGACCGTTGTGGTCTGCGGGCAGAGCAACTCGGCGCACCGGAATTCAGGACCGCCCATGGCTGTCGTTATGCGTATATCGCGGGAGCCATGTTCAGCGGCATCGCCGGCGTCACCATGCTCGAGCGGTTGGCGGGGCGAGGTTTGCTCGGCTTCTTCGGCAGTGGGGGACTCTCGTTGCAGGAACTCGAGGCAGCCCTGGCCGCCTTGACCACCAAGCTGAGTAGGGAACGTCCCTGGGGGTGCAACCTCCTGCACAACCTCTACGAACCAGAACTCGAAGAACGTACCGTGGACCTGTTGCTGCGGTACCAGGTACGACGCATCTCGGCCTCGGCCTATACCCGGCTAACCCTCCCCCTGGTCCGCTACCGGGTCACCGGACTGCAGCGCACCCCCGGAGGCGAGGTCAACCCCCGGCACCAGCTCTTGGCCAAGCTCTCGAGGCCCGAACTCGCCGAGCAATTCCTCGCACCGCCGCCGGCGAAGCTCCTGTCGAAGCTGTTCGAGGACGAGGCGATCACCCGCGAAGAGTACGAACTGGCCCAGAACCTGCCCATGGCCGACGCCATCACCGTCGAGGCCGATTCCGGAGGACACACGGACAAGGGCGTGAGCACGGTCCTGCTCCCGGAGATCCAGCGGTTGCGCGATCGGGCCCGCGAGAGACACCACTACTCCCCGCGGGTGCACATAGGAGCTGCAGGAGGGCTCGGAACGCCCATGGCCGTCGCGGCGATGTTCTACCTCGGAGCGGACTATGTCCTCACCGGGTCCGTCAACCATTGCACGGTCGAGGCCGCGACCAGCGAACCGGTGAAAGATCTGCTGGAGAGAATGAGTCCGGTGGACGTGACCATGGCACCTGCGCCCGACCTGTTCGAACTCGGAGCCAAGGTCCAGGTACTGCGCCGGGGGGTACTCTACCCGGGGCAGGCCAACAAACTCTACGAACTCTATCGGACCTATCAGCGCTGGGAAGACCTTCCCCTCGTCGAGCGAGAGAAGCTCGAGGCCAAGGTGTTCCGCCGTCCCTTCGTCGAGCTTCTCACCGAGACTCTCTCGTACTGGGACCAACGCAAACCCGAACTGGCCGAGAAGGCTCGAGCAGAATCCCACCTCGCCCTGGCTCTGGTGTTCCGCTGGTATCTCGGCAAGTCGTCGCGATGGGCCATCAACGGGGATCCCGAACGCAAGCAGGATTATCAGATCCACACCGGTCCGGCTCTCGGAGCCTTCAACTCCTGGGTCGAGGGCACCCCCTATCAGTCTTGGCGAGCCCGCCACGTCGACGAGGTGGCCGAGTTGCTCATGCAGGGTGCGGCGGTGCACGCCGCGGCCCGAGGCGGAAGAGAGGGAGGAGGGTTCCGCGGGTCCGGTCCTGGGGAACCCCGACCGCTGGCGAGGGTTTGAGGCAAGAGGAGGATCCCGCAGAGCCATTGACAATTGTTCGAGAATGCCGATAGTGGCTGCCGTTCCCGGGGCACCTGCGGAGGACCTCCATGTCCGATCTCCACGCCGAGCTGCGCGACTACCTTTCCAGAACCTTCCTGATCGACTTCCGGGGACCGGTCGAGGAGAGCAGCAACCTCTTCGACCTCGGCTACCTTGATTCGTACGGTTACATCGAGTTGATCAAGCACCTCGAAACCACCTACGGTCTCTCCATCAGCGAAGAGGAGATGCTCTCGGACGCGCTCAATTCCCTGCACAACATCGTCGTATTGGTTTCCTCCAAACGCTCGACCGAACGATGAACGAACCGATACGCTGCAGCACCTGCGTCCTCCCGGCCTCCTTTCCCGGAGAAGCCTTCGACGCGGAGGGCCGTTGCCATAACTGCCAAGAGCATTCCCCCGAAGCGAGCCGTGAGGCGCGTGCGGCCGGCCGCCGTGAGCTGGAAACGGTCTACGCTCGGTACCGCGGTTGGGGCAGCCCGAACTGCGTGCTCGCCTTCAGTGGGGGCAAGGACTCCGCCTTCACGCTCGCCCACCTCGTCCGGGAGGCTGGGCTGAAGCCCTTGGCCGTCCTGATCGATCACGGCGCCATTGCAGGTGAAGCCCTGGAAAATGCCTCCAGGGTTTGCGCAGCTCTCGAGGTAGATCTCCTGATCCTAAAACCTGCCCCTTCGCTGTTCCGCAGGTTGGTCCGAGCTTCGCTTGAGCTGCCCGAACTGCACCCCCCCTCGGCCCTTCGGCGCGCCTCGGCGATTTGCCTCTCCTGCATCTCCCTGATCAATGCCCAGGTGACCGCGGTCGCTCTCGAAAAAGCCGCTCCCATCCTTGCCGGGGGCTACGTGAGCGGTCAGCATCCGGACGATCGACCCGTCCTGCGCATCCCCAAGGCCGCAAAACACCGCCTCGGAGAGCTCCAAGCCCAACGCTTCGGTAAACTGCTCGGGCCCGAGGTACAGGCCTATTTCACGCTTCCCGAACACCGATATACCACCTATCCGCATCCCGAACTGACCTTGATCAACCCCCTGCTGGCAACCCCGATCGCGGAGCGCGAGAAGCTCGCGGCGCTCGCCGAGCTGGGTTGGCGCCAGCCCCCCGGCACTGGTAGGAATTCCAGCAACTGCCTGCTCAACGATCTCGCGGTGATCCTCCACCAACGGCGGCACGGGTTCCATCCCTATGTGTTCGAGGTCGCCGCGCAGGTGCGCAACGGCGAGTTGAGCCGGTCGGAGGCCCTCGCCAAGCTCTCCCTCGACCATCTCGACCCGGCCGACTTCCACGCTCTCGCGCGGCAATTCGGTCTCGACCCTTCGGTGCTCGATGTCTAGGACCGCGGTGGTATTCCCGGGGCAAGGCGCCCAGAGCGCCTCCATGTTGGACTCGGTGGCAAGACTCCCCCAGTACAGCGCCCGCCACGAGGTGGTCTGCGAAGCCTTGGGTGAGAACCTCGAAGCGCGGCTCGCCGATGGCGATCCGGACTACCTGCGCCGCAATCTCCCCACATCGCTGGCCACGGTACTCGCGAGCGTGGTGGCCTATGAACGCTACGTGGACGAATGCGGTCCACCCTCCTGCTTGGGCGGGTACAGCGTTGGTCAATGGACCGCGCTCTATGCCGCAGCAACCCTCGATTTCCGCACCTTGGTCGAGGTCGTGACCCGGCGGGCGAAACTCATGGATGCCTGCCTCGAAAACCAGAACACCGGCATGCTCGCCGTTATCGGGCTCCCGCTCCGACCTCTCGAAGCCCTCTGTGCTGAGTTCGCCGGACGCGGCCTGTACCTCCGCCCCAGCACCATCAACTGCCCAGGCCAATACTCCCTCTCGGGCACCCTCGAGGCGATCGAACAGGCCCTCGCCGAGCTCGCCCCTCTGCATCCCAAACGGCTGCTTCGCTTGCCGTTACAAGGTGCCTGGCATTGCGACCTGTTGGCACCTGCAGCTCGAGCCTTCGCCGAATACCTCGATACCCTAACCCTTGCCATGCCAAACGTGCCGATGGTCGATAACGTCACCGGGACCTGGCTGGACGCTGCGGCGCTCCGGGCAACCCTGGCTACCCACCTGCACCGGCCGGTGCTCTGGGAACGCTGCGTGCGCACCCTGCTCGAGGACGGGTGCACCGAGGTGGTCGAGGTCGGTCCCGGCGAGCTGCTGACCCGTTTCGGTTTCTTCCTCGATCGCAAGGTTCGGTTCCGTTGTTACCGTCCCGGGGTTCCCTGATGTGCGGCGTGGCCGGTTATTTCGATCCGCGCAGAGCTACGACCCATCCGCGCAACCTGCTCGTACACATGGCGGAACGCCTCGCGCACCGGGGTCCGGATGAAACCGGATTCGTCCAAGGCCGCGGTCTGGGACTCTGCTCGACCCGCCTCGCCATCATTGACCCCCGCGGCGGGCAGCAACCCCGATCCGATGCGGGCAAACGCTACTGGTTGGCCCTCAATGGCGAGCTCTACAATTTCGAGGCACTGCGTGCCGAATTGCTCGGGCTCGGACACTCCTTCACGACCAATTCGGACACCGAGGTGCTGCTCGCGGCCTGGCTGGAGTGGGGCCGAACCGTCTTTCCCCGGCTCATCGGTTCCTACGCCTTCGCCCTCTACGACAGCCTAGCCCACCGACTTGTCCTCGCCCGAGATCCCTTCGGCAAGCGCCCGCTCTTCTATACCCACGTCGGCGGCGAAGTACTCTTCGCTTCGGAAATCAAAGCCTTCCTCGGGTTCCCGGGTTTTACCCCCCGCTTTTCTCCACGCGCCCTCCTCGATCTCTATTCCCTCTGGACCCCGCTCCCAGACCAGAGCTGTTTCGAGGGGGTGCGGCAAGTACCGCCGGGCCACCTGCTCGAGGTGACTCCCGAGGGATGCGACCTGTGGGCGCACTATCGGCCCACGTTCACCCCGGACGGACCCGGGTCCATGGAGCTGCCCGAAGCTGCCGCCCTGCTGCGAGAAACCGTCTGCACCAGCATACGTCACCGACTCCGCAGCGACGTGGAAATCGGAGCCTATCTCAGTGGCGGACTGGATTCCGCTATCGTCACCGCCGTGGCTTCCTCGTTGCTGGGCCACCCTCCACGCACCTTCTCCCTGGGTTTCGAGCAAGCCGGTTATGACGAAGGTCCCGAACAAGACCTGCTCGTTGCCGCGCTCGGCTCCGAGCACCAACGCCTGACCATCACCGCCGCCGACATCGCCAGGACTTTCCCTGCGGCCTTGTGGCACGCCGAAGTGCCGGTCTTCCGCACCGCCTTCGTGCCGATGTACCTGCTCTCCGGGCTCGTCTCTGAGGCCGGGATCAAGGTTGTCCTGACCGGCGAGGGAGCGGACGAGCTGTTCCTGGGCTACGACCTGTTCAAGGAGACCCGGTTGCGGGAACTGATCGCTGCGGGCCACCCCCGAGAGGACTTGCTGGAACGGCTCCGAGGCCTCTATTCCTACCTACCCCATTTCGGTCCGCAGAACGCGAGCTACCTCTTGGCCCACATGCAACAATGCGCTATTCCCCCGGAGGCCGAGCTGTTCTCCCACCATCTCCGGTTGCTGGGGTCGCGCTTGAGTCGGGACCTGCTGGCACTCGCAGGCAGCGGGACTGAGACTCTGCTCGAACTCTTGCGAAGAGAGGACAGCGGTTTCCCGGTCCACTCGTCCCTGGCCAAGGCCCAATGGTTGGAATGCACGACCCTCCTCGAGGGCTATCTGCTCTCGACCCAGGGGGACCGCATGGCCATGGCCCATGGGGTGGAGAACCGTACGCCTCTTCTCGATCCCGCGGTGTTCCGCTGTGCCGCGAACCTGCCGGAAACCTGGAAACTCCGCGATGGTCGGGAAGAAAAGTACCTCTTGCGCAAGGCCTTCTCCGACCTCCTACCCGAAGCGATCCTGCACCGGGTGAAACGGCCCTATCGCGCTCCGGATGCCCGGTGCTTCCTCGGTCCCGACGCTCCACCCTATGTTGCCGAAGCGCTGCGGCCCGAACGCCTCGAGGCCGTGGGCGTGTTCGAACTCGCCAGAACGAACGCCTTCCTCCAGCGGCTGCGCACCCTCGCCCCGGACGCCCTCTCCCCGGCCCAGGACCAGGCCTTCCTGCTCCTGCTCTCCACCGTGCTGCTCCACGAACAGTTCATCGAGGGGCATACGCCCCCTCCCGCTCGCCCCCTTGGATCTTGCACGTGGTACGACATGGTGTAAGGCCTTCTTGGTAGGTATAGGGGGCCTGGGGCAGGCACGGGGGCCTTTTGGGCATGCACGGGAGATTTCTGGGCAGGACCACAAACCTATCGATCGAGGTCAACACCTCGATAATACTTCATCTTCCATCCCTCCCCTCGCGGGAGGGACAGAGGGAGGGGGCCCCCCTCGGCCCAAGGGATTACGGAAAGAAAACATACCCAGCATGGAGAAAAAACCTGGTTTTCTCATCCCTGGCAAGTTATAGTAAATCTCTATTTTTTCATGAAATGATATAACCTAGGTGATTTCATGAAAGAACTCGACAACAGGGTCACCCTCGCCGATGCCGCGGCCATGCTCGGCATCAGCCGCGTCGCGGTGACCAAGAAGTTGACCCTCTTAGGTATCGAGCCGATCCAGATCCGCAAGGGCAACACCGAGGTACAGGGCCTGACCCCGGAACACCTCCGCCACTTGCGCAGCTCCAGGGCCGGCACTAGTCCCGTCCCGGGACGTCCACTGGTGCTCTCGTTCCAGGGATGTAAGGGCGGCATTGGAAAATCCACCCTCTCGTACAACTTCGCCCTGCGCGCTTCGCAATACGGACTGCGGGTCCTCTGCATCGACACGGATCAGCAGAGCCACCTGACCTTGTGCCTCTGCGGGAAGGCTCCGGGTAACCGCTGTTGGTACGACCTTCTCGAAGGCCAGACCACCCTGCGCGAAGCCATCGTGCCCTGGCGGGAATACCTGCACATCGTGCCCGGCACCATCCATCTCGCCCTGATCGACTACAAGTACAATGACCGGGCTCACCCCGAAGCCCTCTTCGGCCGCTACCTCGAGGAGGTCGAGGCCGACTACGACCTGGTCGTGGTCGACTGCGCGCCCTCGCTCTCCCTGCTCAACCAGGCCGTGGCCTATGCCTCGGACCGCATCGTCATCCCCCAGACCCCTTCGCGCCTGAGCTTCGACGGCCTCGAGCTGACCATCAACTTCCTCGAGGACCTGCACGAGAACTTTGAGAAACAGCTCGACGTGCGCATCCTCTGCAACATGGTCGAGCCCGACGAACTCAGCTCGATCCGCATCATCTCGCACCTCTCCAAAACCTATGGCGAGGCCCTGTGCAGGACCTTCGTCCACCGCAGCCAAACGTTCCTGGAGGCCATCGACGCCGGCACCAGCGTCTTCGACTACACCCTCAAGGCCGATACCGCCCGGGACGATCTCGATGCCCTGACCCGGGAACTGCTCGCCGACCGGCTCTCCTGATGGCCACGATCGACGACCTCCTGCGCAGCAAGCGCAAGCTGCTCGCACGCCTGGGAGAAGACCCCTTCTTCCCGGGTTCGGTGCTGGGTAAGAGTCCCTTCCGGGAGGATCGGCGTCCCTATCTGCGCTGTTGCAAGGCCGCGGCCGCAGGTACCCAGCCGGCGGACATCGCCATCATCGGCCTGGCCTGCCGCTTCCCCGGCGCCGACAACGCTGCGGCGTTCTTCGAGCTGCTCTGCTCGGGCAAGACCCTGTTCGAACCCCAGGTCCGGGACCGGATCGCCTTACCTCCTTGGCAGAATTTCTCCCCGCAGGACCCGAACTACGTGCCGGTCAAACCCTCGATCGCCGCTCCCCTGGCTTTCGACGCAGCCTTTTTCGGGTACTCCGAGGAAGAAGCCTCGTGGATGGACCCCCAACAGCGCTGGTTCCTCACCTGCGCCTGGGAGGCCTTCGAAGAAGCCGGCCACGATCCCCGTTCGTTCCCCGGCAAGGTGGCGGTCTTCGGCGGTACCTCGAAGAACACCTTTCTGCCGCTGCTGCTCGGAGCAAGGAGCTTCGATAATCCGATCGACCTGTTCCGGGCTCAGACCACCGGGAACATGGTCGATCACTGCACGACCCGCGTCGCCTACAAACTCGGACTCACCGGCCCCGCCGTCACCGTGCAGACCGCGTGCTCGACGTCGTTCACGGCCATTCATCTCGCTTGCGAGTACCTGCGCCACTGTCAGGGCGACCTAGCCCTCGCCGGCGGGGTTTGTCTGAGCTTCCCGACCGAGGCGGGCTATCTCTACCAGGACGGGTTCATTGAATCCCGCACCGGGAACTGCCGGGCCTTCAGCGCTGCCTCCGACGGTACCGTGTTCGGGGACGGCGTCGGCGTGGTCCTGCTGCGCCGGCTCGAGGACGCCTTGGCCGCCGGGGATCACGTCCACGCGATCCTCCGGGGCACCGCGATCAACAACGACGGCGGGG
>MGSU01000045.1 GCA_001799195.1 Deltaproteobacteria bacterium RIFOXYA12_FULL_61_11
GAGGAAGAGGAGAGTCTTTTGGATCCGGTCGGGATGCGCGACCCGGATTATCAGGAGTTGGCCGAGGAATTCGAAGAACTGTGGGAAAACCGTCCGAAGAATTACGATGTGAAATGAGCGGCCACCCCCAGGTGGTTCCGCTCAACGCCCGGTTGTTCATCAATAATCCGGTGCTGCTCGGCAACCTGACCACGCACTGATCCTGCACGTGGAAAATCCCCCGACTTCAAGGGTGCAACCGATACGGAAGCTGTCCTCCTACTCACTTTCTTATAAAATGATAACAGTATCTTGATAGGGTTGTTTCTTCGGTCTGCCTTGATTTGTTGGCTCAATCCAAGTAGTACAATGTTCCTTGTTGACGAGGAATCGAGGCGCTCGTGACCCGTACCCTCATCCTGCTTCTGCTCTGTTCCCTGGGATGCTGGTCCGGGAGCAACCACCACCGGCACCGGGCCCGCCTGCTCGAACAAGAAGGGCCGACCGCTGCTCTGCGGTATCTCGAGGACAAGAAAGCGGAGGTCTATGCGGGGGACGAAGAACTCGGCCTGTTCGACCAAGCCCTCTTGTACCATTACCAAGGTCAAGTGAAGAAGAGCAACTTGGTCCTCGACCAGCTCTTCCAGAGCCTCGTCCGCCAGGTCTCGGAAGTGCCGAGCGCCGCGGAGGGAGCCGAGGGCGTGCTGTTCGCGTATCGCCGTTTGCGACTCCTCGTGCAGCGGTTCTTCGTCCATCTGGTCCAAACCCTCAATCACCTCTTCGCCGAGGACCATACCAGCCTGTTGCTCTATAACGACCTGCTCGCCGGGACCTATCGGGCCTTGACCGGGGCGCGAGCCGGCTTCCTGGCCCCGACCCAGTACCTCGTCGGCCTCAGCTACGAGCGCCTCCAAGAGCCCGAACAGGCCTATGTCTGTTACCTCAAGACGATGGAGGCGTTGCTCGATCCGGGCGGCGAACTCGCGACCCCGGCCCTCCGTATGCTCGTCGGGGGGGCGGCGTTGCGCATTGCCTCCGAACGCCAGTTCGCCGAGTTCGAAGTCTTGAAGCAGCGCTGGGGCTTCGAGGATATCTCGACCGATAGGTCCCCCCGGGCAGAAGGTGAGCTGCTCCTCCTCGCGCTCTCCCCGCGTTTCCCGCGAACGGTACAGGTGCGCCGAGCCCTTCAGGCCACAGAGGCCAGCGTCCTCACCCATTGTCATGCACCCGACCGGCCCACGGCAGAACAGTCCGCGGGACTCGGAAAATGCCTAACCGCGCTGGCCGAGGGCGATCGGGCGCGCCTCGACCAACTCGCCGGTCAACTCCTCGAACCTCCGGGTGAGGAAGAACCAGTACCCGCGCACCGCCTGACCCTCTCCCTCCCGATGCTTGAGCCGGCGCAGAACGAGGTGCCCCCCCTCACCGTGTCCTTGGAAACGAGACAGAAAACCACGACCGTGGGTTTGACCCCTTTCCTCGATTTCGTCTCCGTGCTTCGCCGCGGATTGTTCCGGCAGCGCGAGACGATTCTCGATTTCCTGCTCCTGCGCGGCATTGCCGAGATCCTGGCGGAGCGCTACCGCGGAGAGGACAAGGCAGTACCCGAGTTCGTGGAGAAGATCTTGGCCGAACCCCTGTTGGAAAACTCCTTCTCCCCGTTCCTGCCCGCGCGGTTCCAACTCGCCCAGCTCTCTCTCGGGGGCGGGAAGTACGTATTGCAGCACAATGAGAAAAGCCTCGAGGTGATCATCAGGCCTCGGCAGGTCAGTCTCGTGGGGATGTTCTCCTTCTTCGCAAACGGAGGGAAACCATGAGAGGGCTCGCCCTGGCGTTCACGCTGCTACCCGGCCTCCTCTTCGCGGTCACCCTGGATCGCGTCGAGGTCGCCGCCTCGGCCGACAAGAACGCCGTGGTCGTCTCTCTCCACCTGTCGGCAAAGGTCGTTCCTTCCAAGTTGGGCACGACGCTCGATCGCAACGGGCACATCGACCGAGTCTTCCTCGACCTGCCGGGTACCAGGTTGTCCGGGAAGGTGAAGGGCAAGTATGAGTCCGGGACCAGGCACGTTGTGGCCGTCAGGACCGGGCAATTTCGCAAGGACGTGGCCAGGGTGGTAGTCGACACCGCGGGCTTGGGGCAATTCCACCTCTCCCCGGGCGAGGGTCCGATACTGCGTTTGACCCTGGAAGCAGCGGAAGCAGTCCTGCAACCGCCTGATAACTCGGCATGGTCCCCGCCTCTCGCCACCCCGGGGGTAACTCCGGCAGCCGGAGCGAAGGTCCGAACCTCGGCTTCTTCGGCGCCTCCGGCAGAACCAGCACGAGTACCTCCGCCAGCCAAGACTTCGAAGGCTCCGGAGAGTTCGCCGGCCGTTCCGTCGATAGTGGTGGCCAAGGCGGCAGTGCTCCCTCCGGCACTCCCATCGGCTCCGGCGGCCTCTCTTGGCGTGCCCCCGGCAACCGGCGGGACCGGAAAACGCCGACTTGTGGTCAGGACCATTCCCACCGAAGTCGAGGTCTACCTCGGTGAGACCTTCCTCGGTCTCACGCCGTTCATCGACCTCGTTCCCGTTTCCACCGATGCGCCGTTACGTCTGCGGCTGCTCAAGGACAATTACGAAGAACTGGTGCGAGAACTCGACGTCGCCTCCGAGGAGATGCTTCTGGTAACCGAGATCCTGGCAATACGCCAATGAGCGCGGACTGTTGGCGGCGCAACCTGGCCGTTCTGCCTCCCGAGCTCGCCGAGCGTCTCGAAGGTACCCGAGGAGAGTGGCGGTTCGAGGGAAACCGCTTGTTGCGAGGCGATCCCAGAACGGTCGTCCTCGAGGACCTCGAAGCCGAAGCCGGGGCCCTGGTCGAGGGGCTCGCTCCCAAGGTCAGACCGCGGCTCGTGGTGGCTTACAGCGTCGGCATGTTCCGGCACCTCGAGCTGCTCGCACGACGTTGGGGGCCTCGGTCGACCCTCTTCCTGGTCGAGTTGGATCTCGAACTCCTGGCAGCCTTCCTCCGCGCCACCGAGGTCTCCCTGCAGGTACGGCTCGGTGAGCTCGTGCTCTTCGGTCCTCGATGGACCAGGGCGCAACTCCGGGCCGCGCTTGTCCATGAGGACCTCTTCGCGTACTCGGGAACCCTGCTCCCGGTCGCCGTACCCGTGACCATGACCGACCCTCAGGGCTACATCACCTTTGCCGCAGCGCTCAAGGAAGAGGTCGATCTGCTCAGCGCGGACCAGGGCCGAGCCGGAGATGTGGTGAAGGTTTTTCGCAACGTCTTGGCCAATAGGGACCAGGTGCTGGAGTCGCCTCGACTCGAGGCCGCCGGCCGACCGCTGCGGGGATGCTGCGGGGTGGTCGTCGGGTCCGGGCCGTCGCTCGAGCCGGCCTTACCGTTGCTCGAGAGCTGCCGGGAACGTCTCGTGCTGGCGTGTTGCGACAGTGCGGTCGGACTCTTGCGGCGCCGCGGCCTCGAACCCGATGTCGCGGTCACGGTCGATCTCGAGGGTCGGCCGGATTTCCTCGCTGTTCGGTCTGGCCGCTCGACGCCCCTGGTAACCTGGCCGCCGGCTGATCCAAGGGTCCTCGCCGCTCACGGCGGACCTTTCTTCTTCCTGATACCCCCGAGTGACCTCCTCGCCTGGTTCTTCCCGGGGCTTCGTCCCGGTCCGGCCTTCGGTCCCTCGGTGGCCAACCTCGCCTTTGCCGCCCTCGAACTCTTGGGTTGCGACAAGATCCTCCTGACAGGCCTCGATTTCGCGTATGGCCGCGAGGACGGACTCAGCCACGCCCCTGGGATCGGCGACTTGGAGGATCCCTCGTTGGACCTGCGGGGACCGGGAGCCGTCTTGCACTGCCCCGGCAATGACGGTCGTCCCATCCCGACCCAGCGGAGTTGGACCTGGTACCGGCGCTGGCTCGAACTCCAGCTCGAGCGCTACGGCCGCCCCGTGCTCTCGCTCATGCCCGAGAACATGGGGGCAGCCATAGTCGGGGCAGTACGTTGGTGGGGAAGCCCGAACACCCTGGAGCCGCTCCTCGCCGGTTGCTCGAAGCCGCCGGCCGGATGGTGCCCGACCGTGGGTGCGCCCCTGGACCGGGAAAACCTTGCTCCGAAGCTCGGTGGTCTGGCTAACGTGTGCCGTCGGCAGGCAGCGATCGCTGCCAGGGTCGGTTCGAACCTCGCCTCCGCCTCGCGAGCAGAACCTGGATTGATCACGACCTCGAGCGCCTTACGAGATGCGTTAGTCCGAGAGCAGGCAGGATTGCCTCTTGCGCAGCTCGTGCGGCCGGAGCACCTCCTGCACCTGGCCGACTTCTCGGCGAGCGAACGCTGCGGAGAGGAACATTCCCCCGAAACCGTTCGCGAGCAGCTCGAGCTCTTGGCCCGTTGGTTCGCCAACCTCGGTCACCGTTGCCGTGAACTCCTTGCCCTGCTCGAGACCCAGGACCGCGGTTGACGTCCGGGTTTTCCGGATCGGTTCTCTCTCGCCGAGGTCCCGATTTTCCGGAAGACTGCGTAAAAAAGTTGACCCAGACCGGTGAAAAATGCACGGCAGCGCTGACCCCTGGAGGGTCTGGTGTTATAATATCAGCTAGTTGAAAAATACGTACGTTGGCACGGATACTGCGGGCAGCCTTCACCCGTCACCTCCTCGACCATGAGTGATGGAGACTGGACCCCGGAGGCCCGCAATGACGATCAGGAGCAACGAGAACAGGGAATACACCAAGGTCGGCAATCACCCCAAGTCGTGGCAGTTCTCCACCAGCACGACGGTCCGCGACCTGGTCAAACACCACCTGCCGCTGGGTTCCACGAGGGTGTTGCGCGTCTTCTACGACCAGGACAAGGTTAATTACCTCTTCGGCCTCGACCGTGACAATGCCATCCTCTGTGCGGTCAACGACAGTAGACGGTGGGAAATCAGTTTGTTGCGGGCCATCGACCGCGCCGCCTGATCAAGGTCCTCCCGAATTCCCGCTCGACCCCAACTCTCCGAGCACCAGTAGGCTAAATGGCTCGCGCTGGAGCGAGCTGCGCAGATCCTCGCGGACGACCGTCACGGATCCCCTCCGTTGCAATGCTCCCGCGAGTGGGACTGCGTAGGAAGCGTGAGAGAGGAGGACGCAGGAGCGGCCCTTCGCAGCCTCCAGGTCCAGCAGTGCTCGGCGGGCAGCGTCGCCAAGCTTTTCGAGGGGCCAAGCCGAGGAAGCGAAATTCCCGGGATGGTCGGCTATCTCAGGGGGGAAGGCCAGGGTTTCCCAGCCGGGCGTGGAAAGCCGGCCGTAATAGGTCATTGCGGCGTAGGAGAGGCCGCTGCAGAGTACGGTGTCGCAGGCAGCCGTTCGGATCGAGGCGGCGAGTTCCGCGTTGCCCGGCTTGGACCACCGGGGCCAGGAGTTCCACCCCTGGAGGCCGCCGAGGAGAAGATACAGCCCGAGGGCCAGGATCAGGAAGGTCCGCGGTAAACGCACGTAGAGCAGGGCCAGGAGGCAGACGAACAAAGGAAGGACGAGGACATCGCTGCGTCCGGCGAGGTAGATAGGGCGGAATACATACGAGACGAAAACCAGGGCGGAGAGGGGCAACCCAACACTGGCGGTGAGCAGTGCGAGCCGTGAGAGTCCGGCCCTGCCTCCGGTAAAGAGGGCAAGACCCATGAAGAGCATAGGGAGGCCGAGCACGGCAGCTTGGGCCGGCAGACCGGAGAGAGGTACGTACGAAGGGAGCGACCCTCCCGGGAGGAAGGCCTGCAGGGAGCGGAACAGTGCGACGCCTCCGGGGTAGTCTTCCCAGAAGGGCCGGATCCAGGCGATGTGATCGGGATTGACGAGCTGGTCCGAGAGAATCGTGGCAAAAGGGAGATAGCCGATAGCCAACCCGAGGGCTACCAGCAGGGCGGATCGGCGACGTTCGGAGAGGCAGAGCGCAAGAGCCAGGGAAACTGCAACGAAGGGAAGGGCGTAGTGGTGAGTGAGGCAGAGCCCCAACCCGCACAGGGTGGTCGCGAAGGGGTAGCGCGGAAGGGATGGCCGGAGCAGGAGGAGGTACCAGAAGCCGAGGGCCAACAAGCCGAGCAAGGAGTACATGCGGAGCTCGCCGGAATAGAAGACGTGCAACGGGGAGAAGGCCAGGAGCGCGGTCGCCAGGAGACCGCAGCGTCGCGAATGGAGCACGGTACAAACCTGATGGACGAGTACGAGGGTGAGCACGCCCGCGAGCAACGAGGGTATGCGCAGCCAGAAAGAAGAGAGCGAGAGGGTGGCGAAGACCCGCAAGACGAGATAATAGAGGGGAGGAGAGGAATCGAGGGCCAATACGTCCGCCCAGGCCGAGAACGGAGAGGAAGCCAACAGGATGCCGTTGGCCTCGTCCAGCCAGACCTCGCTGGGCCATGCAGCAAGGGTGCGCAGAAGCGTCCCGGCGAGGAGGATCACGGGGAACCAGAAGGGCGAGGGGTTTGCGGGGGCGGAGTGGAAGCTCCCGTTCCCGGGGTTGTCGGTGGCGTGCAGCATATCCACCTAGTATAAGCCGCCGAGCGAGGGTGGTCACGCACCTGGGGCAAAGTTCCACACACCGTTTTCCGGCTGGGGCATTGTGACCTCTTGACGTGACCCACCTCAATATTTTATACAATCAAGCTTTTCCTTATCGAAAGCCCAGGGGAGGCGGCATGAGTGGGTTCTTCGAAGAGATGCAAGGTCGAGGGTTCATCAACCAGGTGACCGACGAGGCGGCGCTGACCGCGCTGTTCAAGGCTCCTCCCGCGACCTGTTATGCCGGCTTCGACGCCACCGCGGATTCCCTGCACGTCGGGCACCTCATTCCGGTCCTCGCCCTGGCCCACCTCCAACGCCATGGGCATAGGCCCATCGCCGTGGTCGGTGGGGCGACCACCCTGATCGGTGATCCGAGCGGCAAGACCGAGATGCGGAAACTCCTCGACGAGGACCAGGTTCGGGCCAATCTCGAGGCCATCGGTCGGCAACTCGCACGGTTCATCGATTTCGAGGGCAGCGAGGTGCGCAGGCGAGCCCTGCTCGTGGACAACGCGACGTGGATGCGGGATTTCAAGTACATCGACTTCCTCCGCGAGGTCGGTCGGCACTTCAGCGTCAATCGCATGCTGACGCAGGAGTCGGTCAAGCTGCGCATGGAGAAAGGTCTGTCGTTTATTGAATTCAACTACATGATTTTGCAAGCCTATGACTTCGCGGTACTCGACCGGGACCACGATTGCCGGGTCCAGTTCGGCGGCAGCGACCAGTGGGGCAATATCGTGATGGGAGTCGAATTGTGCCGTCGCCTGAACAACCATCAGGTCGAAGGGCTGACGTTCCCGTTGATGACCACGGCGGCAGGGACCAAGATGGGAAAGACCGAGGCCGGAGCCGTCTGGCTCGATCCCCGGAGAACCCCGCCCTACGATTTCTACCAGTACTGGATCAACTGCGCCGATGCGGATGTCGTGCGCTTCCTGCGGATCTATACCTTTGTGCCGCTCGAGGAACTCGTCGCTTATGAAGCCCTCGAGGGAGCGCAACTCCGTGAAGCGAAAATCCGTTTGGCCCACGAACTGACCTCTTTAGTCCACGGCCGCGACGAGGCCGACCGAGCTGCGGCGGCTGCGGCTGCCGCTTTCGGTGGGAGTGGGGACCTGAACGAACTGCCGACCACGATCCTCCCCGGAGAACGCCTGAGCGGTCTCCCGGTGCTCGACCTGCTCGTCGAATGTGGGCTCGCCTCGACCAAGAGCGAAGCCAGGAGGCTCGTTCGGCAGGGGGGGTGTTATCTCAACGAGGAACGGCTGGACGACGAACAACGGATCCTCCAGGACGCCGACCTACGCGAGGGAGCGTTGTTGCTGCGCGCGGGGAAGAAACGTCACCATCGCGTGGTCCGTGGCTGAGGTTCCCATCGAGGAATAGGGAGAAGAAGATGCGTGTCGCCGTACCACGAGAAAGTAAACCAGGAGAGCACCGCGTAGCGCTGCTGCCCGAGACAGTCAAACGACTGCGTTCCCTCGGAGCGGAGGTGAGCGTGGAGGCCGGTTTGGGTACCTTCCTCGGTTTCACCGAACGCGACTATACCGAAGCAGGGGCTCAGGTGGTCGAGGATCGCTGTGCCCTGTTGGGTAATGCCGAGGTGGTGGTCCGGGTGAACAAGCCTCCGCTGGACGAGATTGCGCTGATGCGGCGGGGAACGGTGCATATCAGTTTACTCGACCCCTTCAACGAGCGGCCCTTGATCGATCGCTTGGTCGAGGCCGGCCTCGAAGCCGTCGCCCTGGAGTTGATCCCGCGTAGCACCATTGCCCAGAAAATGGACGTCCTCAGCTCGCAGGCCAGCCTGGCCGGGTATGTGGCCGTGATCCTGGCCGCGAGCCGGTTGGCCAAGATCTTTCCCATGATGGTCACCCCCTCGGGGACGATCTCCCCTACCCGGGTTTTCATCATCGGTGCAGGAGTTGCCGGTTTGCAGGCCATTGCGACGGCGAAACGCCTCGGTGCCCGGGTCGAGGCCTTCGACACCCGCCCGGTCGTGGAGGAGCAGGTCCAGTCCCTCGGGGCAAAATTCGTCAAACTCGACCTGGGAGAGACCGGGCAGACCAAGGATGGTTACGCCACAGCGCTCAGCGAGGAGCAACTCCAGCGGCAACGCGAACTCCTGGCCAAGCATTGTGCCCTGGCCGACGTGGTCATCACCACGGCCCAGGTGTTCGGCCGGAAGGCTCCCTTGATCGTCACCGATGTCATGCTGGCGGGCATGCGCCCGGGAAGCGTGGTGGTCGACCTTGCAGTCGAGACCGGCGGCAATGTCGAAGGAGTGGTCTTCGACGCCGAGGTCGAACGGCACGGGGTCCTCGTACTCGGGGTGGCCAATCTGCCCGGCCGGGTCGCGGTGCACGCCAGCCAGATGTTCGCCAACAATGTCGTCAATTTCCTCGAACACTTCTGGGACAAGCAGAACAAGAGCCTCAACATGGTGCTCGAGGACGATATCATCCGAGGGGCCCTGGTGGCGCATGCCGGGGCTCTGTACAGTACCACTCTCAGCGCGATGAGGTGACGCGTGGAAACGGTCGTTTTCCTGACCTTCGTTCTCATACTCTCGATCTTCCTCGGTTTCGAGTTGATCAATAGGGTTCCCTCGGTGTTGCACACCCCGCTGATGTCCGGTTCCAATGCCATCTCCGGCATCACCATCGTCGGAGCCATCATCGCCGCGGGCATGGCCGAGCGTTCGGCGCTGAGCACGATCCTAGCCACCGCGGCCGTGGCCTTCGCGACCATCAATGTGGTAGGCGGTTACCTGGTGACCGATCGCATGCTCAAGATGTTCAAGAAGAAGGATGGAGGGCAGGGAACATGAGCCTCTTCGGTATCATCGGCCTGACCTACGTCCTCGCCGCCGTGCTCTTCGTCGTCGGCCTCAAGATGCTGAGCTCTCCGGTCTCGGCGAGGAAAGGCAATGCGCTCTCGGCCGTGGGTATGCTCCTGGCAATCGTCGCGACCCTGTTGGACCAGCACGTCGTCTCGTACCATTGGATCCTCGTCGGGATCCTTTTGGGCACGGTCGCCGGTATTCTTGCCGCCCGCTTGGTGGCCATGACCAAGATGCCGGAGATGGTCGCCCTGCTCAACGGCTTCGGGGGTATCGCCAGCCTGCTCGTCGCCTGGGCCGTCTACCTCCAGGAACCAGGCTTGAGCCACTTCACCGCGCTCACCGTGTTCCTGTCCGTGCTGATCGGTGGGGTCACATTTTCGGGCAGCCTCGTGGCCTATTTGAAACTGGCCGAGACTATTTCCGGCAAGCCATTGGTATTCAAGGGGCAGCATCTGGCCAATGCCTCGTTGCTTCTCGGTGCCGTGCTCTGTGGGGTCTTCTTTACGCTGGATCCACAGGGAGGCTCGTGGATCTTCGCCGTGACCGTGGTCATCTCCCTGTTGCTCGGGGTCATGTCCGTGATTCCGATCGGCGGCGCGGACATGCCCGTGGTCATCTCGCTGTTGAACAGCTATTCCGGGCTCGCGGCCTGTGCCACCGGCTTCGTCATCGTCAATAACATCCTCATCGTCTCCGGGGCTCTGGTCGGAGCCTCGGGCATCATCTTGACCGGGATCATGTGTCGGGCGATGAACCGTTCTCTCGGCAATGTCCTCTTCAGCGGTTTCGGCGCCACCACCGTGGGGGTGGGCCAGGCGGCGAAGGGGGTGGTCAAGGCGCTCTCGCCCGAAGATGCCTACCTCGTCCTCGAAGCGGCTGCTTCCGTCATTGTGGTGCCGGGGTATGGCTTGGCGGTATCCCAGGCCCAGCATGTAGTCCGCGAATTGGGAGAATTGCTCGAGGCCAACGGTTGTGAGGTGCGGTACGCCATCCACCCGGTCGCCGGCAGGATGCCCGGGCACATGAATGTGCTCCTCGCCGAGGCCAACGTGCCGTACGATCAGCTCGTCGAGATGGATGCGATCAATCCGGCTATGCCCACGGTCGATGTGGCCATCGTCATCGGGGCCAACGACGTGGTCAATCCTCAAGCGCTGAACGATCCGAGCAGCCCGATCTATGGGATGCCGATCATCAAGGTCCATGAAGCCAGGACCGTCTTCGTCCTCAAGCGTTCGATGGCCGCGGGTTTTGCAGGTATCGACAATCCCCTCTTCTTCGCCGATAACACCAGGATGATCTTCGGGGATGCGAAGAAAACCATCTCTTCCCTCATTGCCGAGTTCAAGAAAGGTTGAAGACGGTGACCTGCCGGGTCGGCAGGAGCGGGGAAACAGGTCGCGGCTGGAACAAACCTCGTTCGACCAAGTACTCGGCCAGACCTTCCTCGCTCCCTCCGAGAGCTTCGAGCCGGTGTTCGAGTTGCCGATAGGCTCGTTTTCCCGGAGCTTCGGTGAAGAGCAAGGGGAGAATGATATCGATCAGGCGCTTGTTCACCGGGGTGTCCTCGGTGAGATGGCGCCGCAGCCGCCCTCGGTCGCACAGGAGTCCGAGGCGTTCGAGGACCCGGCAGTGCTCCAGTCCGAGGCAACCCTCCAGGAGGATCACGCCCAGGGAATACAGGTCCACATCACAGGCCGGCCCCCTGGCCCTGCGAGAAAAAATGGGGCTGTACAGGTCTTTCCCGGCATGAGGAACGAAGGTGTCCTCGCGTTGACCGAGATCCAGCGTCGAGATACCCAGGTCGATCACCGTAGCGCGGCCCGTTCGGTCGAGCAAGATGTTGTGCGGACTGAGATCGCGATGAGCGATATGGCAGGGACGGTTGCCAATGGAGAAGTAGTGCAGATAGGTGATGGCCGCGAGAACCTGACGGCCGATGCAGGCCAAGTGGGTGAGCGGCACGGCGAGGTCCTTCTGCTCGTGCAGCAGGAAGAACTCCTTGAGGGGGACCCCGTCGATGTACTCGAGTTCGAGGACCGGGTTGCCGTCTTCGATCGTGAAGGACCGGTACGTCACCAGGTTGGGATGATCGAGCAGCGAGACCAGCAGAGCTTCTTTCTGCAACAGAAAGCTTGAGGCCGGTGAGGTTTCCGGTCGTAGGCGCTTGACCACGCTGCGGTGATTGTCGGGCCCGTGCCGGAGGAAGATCTCCCCCATACCGCCCTCGGCCATCTTGACCATCCGTTCATTGTTCGTGTAGGGCATGACGACCTCGTTGTGGAGTCGCATGGGCCTACTCCAGAACTCGTGCCAATTGTAATGCTATGGAATATAAGAACAATGGTGCCTCTGGTTCGCGTTTTCGAACCAGGGTTCGGATTTTCGAGCAGGTCCGGGTACTATCACCGCGCAGCCGTTGCCTTTTCCGCGCCCCTCGGCTACTGTTAGGCAGGTTCTCACCTGCGGAGTCGGCTCCATGAAGGGCTTGTCGATCGCCTTCGTCTGTGGTTCCCTTGTGCTGCTCCAATCCTGTTCTGGCGGCAAAGAAACCCTGTCCGCCCCCGGCGGGGCACAGCAACAATACCCCGGTACGCCCTTCGACCAGGTCAGCACTGTCCCGACTTCTTACAATCAGGGCTATGTCCCTGCCCAGGGCCAACAGTCGGGGGTGCCCCTCCCCGGCTTTTCCACCCCGGCCACGGGGACAGGTACGGGGACAGGTACGGGGACGGGTACGGGGACAGGGACCGGCACCGGGACAGGTACGGGCACGCAACCCCCGGTGCTACCTCCGGTCACGGATCCTACGGATGATGCTGTTCCCCCGGTGCTCCCCCCGGTCACGGATCCTACGGAAGACGATGTTCCTCCGGTGGTCGTCCCTCCGGTCGTCCCTCCGGTCGTCCCTCCGGTCGTCCCTCCGGTCACGGATCCGCCCGATGACGACGACGATTATATGCAACCACCGGTCTTCACCAACGAGGACAATCCTCCTCCCGATCTTGGCTATGGGCGGTGCAACCAGACGAGCCCGCAGGACAATGCCTATGCCTGGGGGCCTTACCTCCTCTCGTGCCGCGCTTCGAAGGCCGATTGCGTCACCACGGACGGCACCAAGTCCTCGCTCAACGAGGTCTATTGCGATACCCAGGAAGACCCCGCGGTGCGTGCCGATTGCAATGTCGATGACTGGAGCGCCTTGTTCGGGTGCACCAACGGCGGACATTGTTGTGACCTCAAGACCATCTGCTATCACGGCGGGCTGCCCACCGAGGCCTATGCCGATATCTGTCCCCAGGTGAAGGCCTATTGGGAAGCCTTCTGAGATCGGTGCCGGGACATCGCTACACGAGGACGAACCATGAACGGTGAAGACCGGACCGAGAAGATCAACGTCGAGACCTTCTATCTCAGCGATCAACAGGTCCGGACTCTCGATAGGATCGTGTCCGGCGTGAAGAAAACCACCGGTTTCGGTCTCACCCGCACCCACGTGGTCAGGGCCCTGGTCGATCGGCTCGAGGGTAGGGAATTCGATTTCCAGGTACACAGCCAGAAAGAGCTCGAGCGCATGCTCGGGGATTGACCCCGGCAAGACCCCCCTATCAGAGGCTGAGGCGCTTGAACAGCGCTTCGGGGAGGGCCCGCACCGCGGCCATGATCGGTCTCCAGTACCAGGGCGTGAACAGCACGTCGGTGCCGCGGCAATAGGCGTTCCAGATATCGCGGGCCACCGCGTCCGGGGTGGAGGTCACCAGGGCCGGAGGATCGAAACCGGCGAGCATCTTGGTGCGCACATACCCCGGCAGCACGGTCATTACCCGCACCCCGCTGCCGTGCAGCTTGGCCCGCAAGCCGGAAAGATAGGCGGTGAACCCGGCCTTGGCGCAACCATAGAACAAGTTGGAGGCGCGACCGCGTTCGCCGGCGACCGAGCTGACCCCGATGATGGAACCGGTACGGCGAGCGCCGAACTCCGCCGCTGCTTCGTCGAGCAGAGTCACGCAACCGGTCAGGTTGGTGTCCAGCAAGCGCCTGGCTTCTGCCGGGTCGGCAAGCGCCTGGTCCTGGTCCCCGAGTTCGCCGATCACGCATAGGACCACGTCGGGCCTGGGTTGCAGGGCGCGATACCATGCAGCATGCCGATCGATCGTCAGGACGTCGAGGGGGCGAACCTCGACGGTCCGTCCGGTGCGTAGGCCGAGGTCCGAGGCGATGCGGCGAGCTTCGTCTACCCGCCGGGCGGCCAGGAGGAGGTCGAAACCGTTTTCCGCGAAGCGTGCGGCGATGGCGATACCCAGGTCCGAGGTACCGCCGAGGACGAGGAGGTGTGGCATGGCGTCTCCTTGGTTCAACCGAGACCGAGGCGGCGGGATTGGAGCGAACTGCAACGCCCGTGCGGATCGAGCCGGCGCTTGAGGGCAAGGAAGGCTCCGGCCCGTTCGTATCCGGCGGCGAAGGTTTCCCGGCTCATCCTGGCGTCCTTGGTTAGGTAATGGCGGCCTTGGTGCCGCAGGACCAGGCCGTCGAGGACCTCGAGGAAGGGCAATACCCCTGGGGCCAGGGGGAAGTCGAGGGCCAGCGTGTACCCTTCTCGGGGAAAACCAAGGGGCGCGGCTGCCTCGGGACCGGGGGGGCCGAACAACTTGAGGATGGCCAGGAAGGAGGCCCGACCTTGGGAGGCGATGGTGGAGAGAATAGCGTGTAGGCCTGTCTGGCTTTGTTCCCGGGGCAGGACGAACTGGTATTGCACGAAGCCTCGCTTGCCGTAGAGCCGATTCCAGTTGTCGAGCCAGTCGAGCGGGAAGAAATAGGGATTGAAGCCGGTGAAGGAGGGGTGAGGGCGACTCGGGGTCTTGTGGTACAGAAGGCCGTTGAAGGCCGAGATGGTCAGGGGATTGAGGGTGAAGGACGGTACAGTGAAGGGCAGGTTCAAACCCCTGCCATGACCTTCGTCCGAAGGATCGAGTTTCCGGGGTAGTTCCTCGCGCCGCGCAAAGCGGCCGAGATAGACCAGCCCTCGGCCGAGAGACGTGCCCTTGGCGAGACAATCGATCCAGGCCACCGAGAAGGGCGTATTGTGGTGCTCCTCGAAAGCCTCCATCATGGCCGTCAGGTTCGGCACCCGCAGGGTGGTTTCCTCGACGAAGGCCGAGGGGACTCTTTGCAGCGGGAAAGCGGCCGAGAGGATGAGGCCGGTTAGACCCATGCCGCCGCAGGTGGCCCAGAAGAGCTCGGCGTCGTGCTGGGGCGAACAGGTGCAAAGGGTTCCGTCGGGTAGGAGCAGGGTGAGTTCTCGGAGGTGCCGGCAGAAGGTGCCCTCGAGGTGGTGGTTCTTCCCGTGGATATCCGAGGCGATGGCACCTCCGACGGTCACCTGGCGGGTACCGGGGACCACGGACGGGAACCAGCCGCGCGGCAGGAAGACCTCGATGATGCGGTCCAGGGTCACCCCCGCCTCGCAATGGAGGACGCCACTCTGCTCGTCGAAGGTAAGGAACTTGTCGAGCCCGAGGGTCGAGCACACCACCGGGGCTAGGGAGGCGTCCCCATAGCAGCGGCCCATGCCCCGGGCGATCAGGTGCGGCTCATGGTGCAACAGGCGGGCTGCTTCCTCCGGTCCGTGTGGTTCCAAAACCCTGGCTTCGACCGAGGGGTAGTTGTTCCAGTTGGAGAGTAGCACCGAGAGCTCCGTGGAAGTCCGCACATCCTGTCTTGGTTGACATGGAGGGCTTGGTGAGTCAAGCGGCTCCGGCCAAGCAGAAGGATTGCTCACTTCCCATCCTTGAGCGCGGCGACGGTATATGTCCGCAGCTACTTCCCCGGGCTTCTTGAATTTTGGCTCCAACGAGGTTGCGGCGTGCGTAGGCTCAGGCGCCCGCTGACGCTGTTGACGTGGCGGTTCATGGCTTGATCCTTGCCAGAGCGAGCGTCCGAGCTATGACCGCATCCGAAAGCCACATGCCGGCTGTGCGCAAGTCCAGCAACAATTGGCGCGGGTCGGAAACCTCACCACGGCGATGCGCTGCGATTACCAAGCCGAGCGTACCGATGACCTGTAACCCGAGGGCGAGCGCGCATTTTCGACCTGCCAGGTCGTCCATTACGACCGCGGCCCCTGGCGTGGAGAGAGCCAGGGCAATGACTTCGGTCTCGCCGGGATCAAGGTCCCATGCCAAGATGCGTGAAGGGATCGGTGAAGGACCAACTCGTTCGAGGAAATTCGCACCGGGCAAGGTTGCGCTTGCGCGATCACGATGCGGCGAGGCGACGATTTCTTGGTACACGGTTTCCGGCACCACAATCCGCGCTGCTCCCGTGTTGCGCAAGAGACCCCACTCACCGGCATTGCCGAGAAAGATCAACGGTGAAGCGTTGACGACCAGCGTGTCAACCATGGTTCAGCTCTCGCGTCAGGTCGTCTTCGTCCACGACGAAGACGTCGATGCGACGTCGCGCCAACTCGGAGAGAAAGGCCGGCCGATCCAATCCTGCCGCTTCCGCAGCGCGTCCCATCGAGATGATGCCCTGCTGATACCAATGAATGGCCGCGGCCAAGAGAATCTCGGGGCCGACCTCGTGCGGCGCCTTGCGCAGCGCCGCCAGCAAGCTATCGGTGACGGGGACTTGAACGTGGGTCATGGCAATCTCCTACAACGAGGTACGACCGGCTCCGCACCTGCGCCGTTCGATCGGCACCGGTCGATGGTCCAAGGTACGCGCCGATTGGGTCGGAGCTAGGTGCTTCCAGCATACAGCGAAACTATCACCCCCCACGATGATGCACAAGACCCAATGCGGTGCGAGGAGAGTTGTCGAAAGGGACTGCGTAGCGGCGAGGAGCAGGCGGCACGCGCACGAAGGTCTCGATGATCGGCTCGTGCTCGCCGTCGAAGACCTCGTCGTTGTAGATGACCGTGCCGAGGTAGAGCCGGTTTGACACAGCATTGTGCGATGCGGCATTGGATCGTCTTGACAGAAATAAGAAAATCGTGTATGTGGACAACTTCTTGGCTTGCATTGGTGGTCTGGTGAGTGCGAGGATCTGCCTGCTCTGGCTTCAGAGTTGTCTCTTGCTCGGATTCGGTTTCGGAGCAGGACCTGCCTGCCTGGGCGAAGCCGCCGAAGAAGAGTCTCTCCCGGCGATCCCCTCGGATCCTCTCCAGCCACCGGTGACCTTCAGCTTGCCGGAGTACCAACCGGCGTACTGGAACGACGGCACGACCGATCGGCAGTATTGCCATCTGGCCGGCACCATTGCCTCTCCCACGCGCCAAGACAACAACAACTGCTACAATTACGCCCTGAACGTGGACGCAACCCTGCACGGCGACAGCTCCTTCGCCCAGCCGGGCATGGGCACCGGGGTGTTGTACCGGAGCAGCGACCCGGCCTCGCTGGAGCGGGCCGCGATTGCCGATGGTCTCGAGTACGTCGGTCCGACCTACCCCGACCCGGTGGCCGGCAAGGCCGTGGTTGTCCTGCTCGTGGCGCGCGACTACGGCTTCCACTGGAGCCGCCAGGACAGAGACGGGACGTGGTCGCACAAGAACGGCCGAGAAGCCGCCACCAACCTGGATCACGCAGGCC
The DNA here is from genome assembly GCA_001799195.1 of Deltaproteobacteria bacterium RIFOXYA12_FULL_61_11. GTDB lineage: Bacteria > Bdellovibrionota_F > JAHFAK01 > YA12-FULL-61-11 > YA12-FULL-61-11 > YA12-FULL-61-11. The sequence continues at coordinate 16,962 of MGSU01000045.1, forward strand.
TCCGGATCACCGATCCGGCCAAGGCCGACTGGGGCCGCTACGTTTTCTACGGCTATTTCCTGGTCGACGCCGGTCCTGACCAAGGGTTGGGTCAGGAAGCGATTTTTGGCGAAACGTTCCCCACCAACGTATGCCAGTGAGGGCGATAACGCCCTAGCCGAGGTTCGTCCGTTCTCGACAGAGTGTTGATAGATCCTGGTCGTACCGGGCCTTCTCCGCGGCGAAGACCTCGCGCAGCTTCGGGTGCAGCGCGGTGTGGAAGAAGTGGTCCTCGAATAGGGGAGCGAGGTGGGTGGAGAGGGCTTGGGGTTCGTGGTGGAGGAGGACCTTGGCCACGGAGAAGCGGACCAGCTCGTGGGGCGAGGAGAGTAGCCCGAGGAGGTATGGCCGCAGTGCGGGGAAACCGGCCTTGGCCACGGCGCGGGCGAAGACCTGGGGATAGAACTCGCGGAAAAAGTCGAGACGTCCGAGGCGTTCCTCGAACAGCGCGGTGAAAAAAACCCCGCTCTCGGGTCGGAAGGCCGCGAGCAGCAGAGAGAAG
>MGSU01000046.1 GCA_001799195.1 Deltaproteobacteria bacterium RIFOXYA12_FULL_61_11
CGGGCCTGAGCTGGACCCAAACCTCCTCAATGCCCAACCTGGTATTCCCGACCCGCTAGTTTCCGCTTCGCTCTCCTTGTCATCCCACCCATCTCCTGGTATGCACACTCGAGTGCAAGGCCCGGGAACCATGCTACACTGTCGCTCATCCACCTCTCGAGGGCGCTTCGACCACCTACCGAGCTTGCTCGTTGCAACGGTCCTCCTGTTCTTCCCCAGCCAAGTTTTTCCCGAGGAGGCCTCTACCCCGACCACCTACCTCTGGGAATTCAATCTCTCGGAATTGTTGATGCAGAGTCAGGAATATACCGATAACCTCTTCCCGGATTATGATTCCCGTACGAAACCCTTCCCGGCCATCGGCAAGTTGCTCGGTGTAGAGAGAAAAGTCGGCACAGCGTGGCATCTCGGTGCAAACCTCAGTCTGCCCTTACGGGAGGAACTCATCATTACCGATATGCAACAGCGGACCACCTTCAATTTCAGCAAATCCCTGATTCTTGCCTTCGATCGAATGATCTTGAACCTCCCTATAGGGGTTACCGGTAGTGCGGAACTACGCCCAGCTTTTGGGTTTCTGACCCCTCTCAGTCATCGTTTCGGTACCTACCTCATCCCGCTCGCAACCCTCCGTCTGCGCATCGGGTTCCCCGGAGGTTCCGGCCTCCACTTGGGTCTGGGCTATGCCGGTGTCGTGGTCCGCGGTACTTTCTTCCTTACCCTGGGGATCGGGTATCGCATTTGAGGAATGGAAAATCCCCTTGGCCTGCAGGCCCCTCCATGCTACACGGGTTTTGTCCCGATCTGGGTTGCAGTAAACTCGCCCGCAGTGGAGGTCGAAGTGAAACCGCTAACAGCATTGATCACGAAACGCAATGCCATGGAAGAGGAGTTTTTCGCAAAACAAGACAAAGAATTAGTAGCATCACTCCATCGCCGCAACGAGCGAACCGAATTGAAGGCCTACTTGACCAAGGTCCTCGGCATTCAAGATGAGGAAATACTCGATGAGTTGCTTGACCTCGGTTTCACTGCCGAAAGTACTGCTGCGCTCGGGTTGATACCGCTGGTCGAGGTTGCCTGGGCCGATGCCGACCTCGATTCGAGAGAGAAGAAGCTCATCCTCGAGGCCGCTCGTCAGCAGGGTATTCATGAAGGCAGCTCCGGGTATCGGCTCCTGGCCGGATGGCTCGAACGCCAACCCAGCCAACGCCTCTTCACCGTGTGGTACGACTACCTCGATGAATTGCGCAGTGCCATGCCCGAAATCATCCTCGCCGCGCTCAGGCAATCCATTCTCGTTCGAGCTGCCGAGGTTGCCAAGGTCGCCGGGAGCTTGCTTGGGTTGACCGATCCGATCTCTTCGGAAGAAAAGCGAGTCCTGGCCCGATTGACCGCCGCGCTCGAGTGAGCGAGCGGTCGTTTCACTGCGCCTGCCTCTTGTATTATATTGAATAACAATAATATTGTTGGTTTTTCCGGGGTGTAGTCTTCGCCTAGAGGCGGGGAGTAGTCGTTGACAGAGGGAGAGGAGTCGTGCTACTCCTTTCCGACTTCCGATCTGGCGATGCCGGTGCCAGGATCAAAAACCGGCGGAGGTGATGGGTGGGTACAACGTTCGAAGTCGGCGAAAAAGCGGTTTACCCCGCTCATGGGGTGGGAGAGATCCTCGAGATCGAGACCAAGGAGATCGCCGGCAAGAAGATGGAGTTCTACATTCTCAACATCCTCGATAAAGACATGACCATCATGGTTCCTGTCGAGAAAGCGGAAGAGGTCGGTCTGCGCAAGATCATCGTCGAGGATGACGTGCGCAAGGTCTACGATATCCTGCGCGAGCGCGGCACGAAGATGGACATTTCCGCCTGGAATAAACGGTACCGGGCTTACCTGCAGAAGATCAAGACCGGTTCGGTTTTCGAGATTGCCGAGGTCTTGCGCGATCTCTTCGTGCTGAAGAAGGAAAAAACCCTCTCCTTTGGCGAGAAGAAAATGTTGGAGACTGCCCGCGACCTGCTCAAGAAAGAAATCTCCATTTCCAAACAGGTCGAAGAAGCCCAGATCGAGCGTGATTTCACCCAGATCTTCGGCTGATTTCCTCTTCACCTCCCCCCTGTGGCACTGCATCCCCCAAGGACAAAGAGGGTACCTACCATTCGAGTTCCCTCTAACTGGTAGAGGACCGAAGCACCACCAGGTTGTCCGGGGATGAGTTGGCAGGGGATCGAGACGGGAAGAGGGGGGGCTCTGACCAGTTGTCAGTTGGCGCCGGTTTGCTCGGACAGGAACTCGGTCGGGCTCTGATCCGCGTTGGATGCCTCGTCGGTCGAGAGTCCCGGTCCGCTCTGGAATACGGGCTGTACATCGGTTGTGAGGGGGGGCTCAGGTCCTATCGGACACGCAGCGCCGGCCTTACCTACCTTGGTCACCTGTTGCAGGCCCCAATTGGTCTTACGGAAACCGCGGGGCATGTCGTCGAGCAGTTTGCACTGGGCTGGATCTTGGGGGAAGGCCGGGCCTCCAGCTTTTGCCTGACAGATGGGTTCCTGGGGGGTCTGATTGCACAACGAGCACATGGCCCGCAACAGCTGGATGGTACAGGTCCTCTTCATGCCAATGATGGCTGCGGTATTACCTTTGAGGGCTTGGACCTCTGCTTGGACCCGCGGGAAGCGAGACCCTTTGTTGATATTGACCTGTTCCAAGGTGTCGGTGAGTGTGGGACAACCTTTACCCTTGAAATTGAGAACCGCCTGATGGATTTCCAGGACCTTGCCGAGCTCGATCGGAATTTCTTTGGTCCCGTTGTACTTGACCGCGCGGGCCGCCCAGAGGAACTCTTGCAAGGACTGACGGTCTACGCTGTCCTTGCCGCCAGAAAACCAGTGAACCAGGCCGGTAAGGGTTCTTTTATCCAGGTGGCTCAGGGCGCCGTCCTGATGGGACATCTCGAAGGCGAGGTCCCGGGCGAAGTGCTTGGCGTCCAGGGGATGCTGCCAATCGAAGGAACTGATCTTCCATTCGTCCTCGACTTGTTTGAAGGCCCAATCAAAACGAGCGGGGTCCAATTTTCCTTCAACGGTGTACCGGGTGAAGGTCTGCGCTGTTGGGGCGTTCATCCCATAGTCACCATTGTAATAGCCGTGGAAAGTCTTCATCGTGGTCTGGAGGTCCCGAGCGGTCACTCCCTGGGGATTCGCGTGTTCGAGGGATTGGATGAGCGCGAGCGCCCGTCCGTGTCCTGCACTCATACCTCCCCCATGAACGGCCGGATGCATGGTGAACAATCCCGCCGCCCGATCGAGCACCGTCACCGTGGCGGGAGTATGGTCAGCTCTGCCCGAGAATTGGGAATAGGCCAAGATACGCATATCGGCAGCTCGGGGATCCGTGGTCGTCAGGGCATTCCATTCTGTGGCCTGTTCAGGGCTGAACCCGAGCACATAATGGGTTTTGGTGAGGGGATTCACCACGTCTTTGCCGTGGTCGAAGACGAACTTCTGCATGCGCTCGCCGGGGGTCGCATCCCAGCGCCATGCAAGATAAGGATTGCTGCGGGCATGCTTGCCGATGGCTTCGTCGAACTCGAACCCTGCCAAAGGGTTGTTATCGATCTTGGCGTTGGCGGCCGTAGCCAGGGCAAGACAAACGAATAAGAAAAAGAACCTGGAATTGGTGTGCATCTCCCCCTCCTCGCGTTGAACCCCACGATGGGTCAAGAAACCCTGAACTCGCTTCTTCCCATAGCATACCGGGGGCGATTGGTCCAGCACTGCGATGCTGTCGTCGTGAGCATGTCCGGCAAGGTCGGATTTCGATCCATGCTTGACATTCAGTGGGTAGTGGTCGAGCATGATCACGCTTGAAACGGGCGCGGGCAACCAACGAGGCCGAGGACCCGAGCTGACGCGAGGTTCATCTCAGTAGTCCACATTCGCGGAGGATCCTTCGATGAGTAAGAAGATGAATATCTTCATGGCTGTGGTCGAAATGGCAATGGACGAAGCCAGGAACAAGATCAAACAGAACCCTACCCTTAGAGAACTCATTGAGACCGCGAGTGCTCGCATTCCCGTTGTCGGGGGAATGATCAAGGACTACCTCGAACTGAACGAGTACCAAGCATATGATGCGGCTACCGACTTCGATCAGGAGGAGGATAACCCTTCGTATGACCACCATGGTGCACAGGATACTATGGTCCTGCCTGCGGATGCGGGAACCGCTGAAGCAGCCGTCGCAAAGGTGAAAGACCAACCCTGCAAGGTCGACGGTTGCGACAAGAAAAGCGTGTACAGCGTTGGCTTCTGCCGCACCCACTATCAGAAGTACCGGCGGGGTACTATCGATGAACAGGGAAACGCTGTGCTTAAGGTGGAAAAACCCATTGGCAGGAAAAAGCCCACTGCCTCCTCGAAATCTCTGTCCAAGGGCAAGAAAGTTACCACCAAAGCCAAGACACCCGCAGCCGGGGGTTGAGGTTCCTAGGCCGAATGGTCTTAGCTGCTTCAGTCTTCTGCCACCGTTGTTCGCCATTTCTCGATTTCCGATAATCCCACGATGGTACGGTGACGAAGAACTGCAGCCTCAGCGCCAGGGAGATGCAGGATGACCATCATCAAGACCAAGCACCGGTACCTCTTCATCGAACGAAAACCCTGGTGGAAGAGAAACCTGGGTTGGATCCTACTGCTGCTTGCGCTTCCCCCCGTGGCGATCAAGTTTGGTCTCCTGGCTTCGTGCGCCGACTTCCTCGGTCTCAGCCCTCAGTATCGACAATTCGAGTCTCTGCATCCTCTCTTCGAACCCTGGGAATCTTCCTTCACTGAACCATCGCTCGAACGAGGGCACCTACCCCAGCACAGCGTGGACCAACCGCAACGAGCAGCGAGCCCTGAAGCCGAAGGGAAGGAAACCCCCGATCCAACCCTCACTATCTCCGACAATGCCGTCTCAATACCTCCCACGGCAACGGTCGAGGGTACACAGAGTGCGGACCCTTCCTCGATAGAGACTATACCCGCAGGAAACAGGGACCTTGGCCCGTTTCCTCCCGAGGTTGCTCCACCAACCAGGAAGCCCGGCACGAGCGAAGGCCCTACCGACAAGAGTGCCCAGCCATCAAAAACTGCTGCGCCCTTGCAGCAGCAAGTCGAGCATCCGGTCGATCTCTTCGCGCTTCGGCATTTCTGCTCCCTCGGAGCTGCCTTCGATACCCTCAATGAAACCTTGCCGACGCTGGAAATCAACGGTCACCCCTGGCTGCCGGCCTCCAGTACCCTCATACTCCCAGCAGAACATCAACTGTGTTATCAGCGCTTCCTTGCCGAGCGGTGTCTCGTTGTCGATTACGAGGTGAAGAAGGGGGATCACCTGACCGCGATCTCTCTTTACTACAATATTCCCTTTAACTATGTGATCGATCTGAACCATTTCTCCAACGCGAATGTGTTGCTGATAGGCCAAAAAATCAAACTCCCGTGTTTACCTGCGGATTACCAGGGTCCCAACTCGGCCGGGGATACCCAGCAGCAAGAATGACGACCTCGGTCGCAACGATGACATCCAATCCAGAGCTCGTAGTCCTGACCCGGAGGAAAGCATGAAGATCGGCTTGCTTGGTGCGGGTAGTTGGGGGACGGCCTTGGCTCAACTCTTGGCGGAAAATGGACATGAGATCCTGCTGTGGTGTTATGAACCCGAAGTCGCACATGAGTTGAACCACGACCACACAAACCGGACCTATTTGCCGGATATCTCCTTGGTATCGACTGTGCGAGCGACGATCGAACTCGAGGAGGTCGCCCTCTGGGGTCCGGTCGTGGTCTCCGTGCTACCCTCGCACGTCGTTCGTCCGATCTATCGCCAGCTTGCTCCCTATCTCCGGCCTGAACACTCCATCATTTCGTGTACCAAGGGTATCGAGAATGGTAGCCTTGCTTTGATGCACCAGGTCATTGCGGAATTCTTTCCCTGGAACGAGCGCATCCTGGCCCTCTCGGGACCAAGTTTCGCCGCAGAAGTCGTCAGGCACAAACCGACGGCTGTCGTCATTGCTTCCCCCAATCTGGTCCTCGGGCACGAAGTCCAACAAATCTTTGCCACGCCGTGGTTCAGAACCTATTTCAATCCGGATCTCCTCGGTGTGGAACTCTGTGGAGCCCTGAAGAATGTCATGGCCATCGCCTCGGGCATGGTCATCGGAGCAGAACTCGGTGTCAATGCCATGGCCGCACTGATTACTCGCGGCCTCCATGAGCTCACCCAACTGGGGTTACAGCTCGGTGCCAGGGCCGAGACCTTTTCCGGTCTCTCCGGGATGGGGGACCTCATACTCACGTGTACCGGCACTCTCAGCCGCAATCGCGGGGTAGGTGTCCGTATCGGTCAAGGAGAGAGCCTCTCCGACATTCTCGCAAGTATGACCATGGTCGCCGAGGGGGTCCAAACCACCCGGTCGGCGAGAGACCTAGCGCACCGTGAAGGCATCGAGATGCCGATCGTCGAGCAAGTATTCCAGGTACTTCACGAAAACAAGAGTTTGCGCCAGGGGCTTGCCGAGCTCATGGTCCGGCGGCTGCGGGATGAAGGCGGTTCGCGTTGTTGACCCGTTCCCGGGTGTACTCGGAAAAGCTCGGTGGTAGGCCCTGCGCCGGTTGCCTCAACGGCTGACTTGGTCGATAAGCTCGATCAGGTCCTGGGTTTCGAGGGTAACACCGAGTTCGTTGATGCCATCTTTGAACATGGTCTGACAGAAGGGGCAGGAGGTCAGGGCGAGTTGACCTCCAGTGGCTTGGAGTTGCCTGACCCGTTCCTGGTTGACCCTCGTGCCGTGGTGCTCCTCGAGGTACATCCGTCCTCCTCCGGCTCCGCAGCAGAAGGAGAACAAGCCCGCGCGTTCAGCCTCGTGCAATCGCAGGCCTGGTATTGCCGCTATGAGCTCGCGAGGCTGGGAAAGAATACCGTTGTATCGACCCAGGTAACAGGAATCATGGTAGGCGACCTCGCGGGACACTTCGCCCTGCATGGTGAGACGGCCTTCCTTCACGAGATCGTTCACGAGTTGGAGGTAGTGCACGACTTCAAAGTTCCCACCGAAATCGGGGTACTCGTTCTTGAGGGTGTTGAAGCAATGCGGACACGAGGTCACGATCTTCTTCACCCCATATCTGTTGAAGGTCTCGAGGTTCTGGTTGATCAAGGTTTGAGCAAGGTATTCATTGCCCAAGCGCCTGGCGTTCTCTCCGTTGCATTGTTCCTCGGGCCCCAGGATGGCAAACTTGATGCCCGCTTTCTTGAGCACATTGGAAAGAGCGATGGCGATCTTCTTATTGCGTTCGTCGAAGGAGGCTGCGCAGCCGACGAAATAGAGCCAGTCGAAGCTGCTGTTCTCGCTCTCGCAGAGAATCTTGACCTCGTGTCCTTTCGCCCAGTCACCCCGGGTCGAGGACCCGTAACCCCATGGGTTGGCGTTGTTCTCAAGGTTGGTGAACAAGGGGCGTAACTCGTTGGGAAAATTGGTTTCTGTCAGGGTTAGATAGCGCCGCTGGTCCACGATCTTGTCGATATGTGTGATCCCGAGGGGGCAGGCCTGATGGCAGGCCATGCAGGTGGTGCAGGACCACAGCTCGTCATGGGTAGTGGTGTCCCCGATCAGGGTGACCTTCTCACCGTAGCCCGGATCGTCCGCCAGATGCAGGGCGTAATGTTTGAGATCATTGACGATCTTTTTTGGGCTGAGCGGTTTGCCGGTCGCATTGGCCGGACATGCGGCTTGGCAGCGGCCGCATTCTACGCAGGTGAAGGCATCAAGGAGCTGTTTTCGGGAAAAATCCGAGGGGGTGTTCTTGCCGAATTTCTCCGCGTTCTCGTCTTCGAGGTCAATTTTTTCCAGTTTGCCGACCGGACCTGCGAAACCGAAGAAGACGTTGGGAAAGGCGAAGATCAGATGCAGATGCTTAGAATAGGGCAAGAACATGAGGAAACCGAAGATACCGAGCAGGTGCAACCAGAGATTAACCCGGTCGAACACCTCAAGGGTTTCGACTTGGCAGCAGGAGAAGAGCTGGCTGACCAACCAGGCGAAGGGCAGGAACCCGGTGAAGTGATCATCCCAGCGCAACCGAGCTGCATTCATGAGGATCAGGGTGACCATGAGGAAGAGGATGATGCCGAGAACCAACAGGGCATCTTTCGTCGCTTCTCTGCTCCCCTGGAGCCTTGCCGGTTTGAGGATCAGGCGCCGGTAGATGCCGTGGAGCACGGCGAACGTGACGAGGGCGGACAGAAGGTCCTGCGAGGTGAGAAAGAGATGATAGAGCGGACCGAGGAACGCGAACGAAGTGCCAGGGGCGAGTATCATGAGGATCATTTCGAGGGTGCCGACGCTCAGGACGAGGAAACCATAGAAAATGAAGACATGCAGCCAACCCTCAAAGGGTTCCTGGAGCAATTTCTTCTGTAGGACGACCAGGGAGAAAAAATTGCGGAACCCCTCTTTGGGGAGGAGGAGATGCTGGTCCGGCTTCCCCCCCATGATGATGCGAACGATCACCTTCATTCGGCGCACGAAGAAAGCTGCGGCTCCGACCAGGAGGATCAGTAGTAGGATGCCCTGAACGTTCATGGAGCTCCCTCGGGTGTACAAACGAACCGCCCTCCTTGTAGGAAATCCCTGCTCGAAGATCAAGCGAAACCTAGTTCTCCGGAACGAAGCGAAATGAATTGTAGTGAAAAATCATCGTGATACTTGTGATTGCCAGTCTGTGAACAGGTCTTTCTCTGGAATTGTACGGCAGCAGCCGTCACTATCCCGACGGTATTGGCGAAGAAGCTGCCGCCAAGGAAAGGCAATGATGGGAGCAGGCGTAGTATGGCACAGGCCTGCATTTCCAGAGTTCCGCGTGGTATACTGGCGAGTAGGCACAATCATGGCGGTTGAGCGGAGGGGTGGTATGAAGAAGAGGCATGTTTCTTGCCAAATCGGAGCCCGCTTTGGTCGGACGCTGGAGTGCCAAACGGAGGTGACCATGCATCAACTCGATGATAATACGAAAATTCTTGTTCAGGCAGATGTCTCCGAGTTCTTTTATTCCCAGCTCGCCCGAGCTGTGGAAAGTCAAAATGTTGACATCAGCGAGGGGGTTCAATTTTATCTTACCAATCTTCTGAAAACTCATGCATTTCCCTCTTGCCCGATGGTTCTGGACGGAATGGATCTCTCGGAGACACCCCTTGCTTTGGTCTTCGCGAAAGCAATGGCGTCCGAACTCGAACAGAGAATCCAATTGCTGAGGCATCTTGGGGATCGCTCCCTCTACGTCTCCGGGTTCTTTGCGGATAGTTTGAAACGGGAATTGGTCGATATTGACTACTACATACACATGGGCTGCAACGCTTTCAGCAGTTTGTCCGGCCTGGCGAGATTCAGCCGGAGGGCCGAGGTATTCCGAGCGGTGTTCGAAGAATTAGCGGAAAAATTCAGACTACTGGTCGATCTCCTCACGACGATCAGCGAGGAATGCTCGCTCCATGATGCCAAAGATGTTCTCCGACTCTACGAGACATGGTTACGCACCCGCAGCGGCCGTTTGGCCAAGAAACTCGAGGAGCAAGGTATCGTACCGGACCACTCCATCGCCATCAATTACCTCCAATAATTCGCTATCCTACTGCAAGCGAAAGAATTAACTGTAACACTCTGCATTATTTCCCAGGTCCTGTCGATGCAATTTCTAGCCAGGTCCGCAAGATCTTGCCTTTTCCAGGCCGATACAGTAGGCTAACCATCGTAAATCCTTTGCAACCCCAGGGATTGGGGGAAGGATCGAGCCGGGCTCGCCTCTTGCAGCAAGGACGCCGACGCGGAACACCCTCCGCCGTGCAGAGAAGAGCTACAAGCATAGAGGGGAAAACATGCGCGTGCACGCTAGACCTACCCTGTCGTTTCTTCTCCTGGTCCTGATCGTCCTGGTCGGATCTTGCAAGAGTAACACCTCCCGTCGAGGCAATCCGGGTAGTGCCCCGCTGGTAGATACGACCGCGGCCAAGCAACAGTCTGCGACCTATGTCCAGACCCCTCCCGAGAATTCCTGGGACGATGTCGATGGCGATGGGTTGGCGACCTCTCAGGAGAAGATATGTGGCACCTCGGCCGATGTTGCGGATACCGATGGTGACGGGAAGAACGACTACGATGAATGCATCGCCGACACGGACCAAGACGGCTCGAAAGACTCGCAAGAAGAGTTCTGCGGCACGGATCCGACCCGCGCCAATTCCAACCCCCAAGGCACTGACGAGAAAGCCTATTGTGATGGCATCATTTTCCCCCAAGTGGAAACCGTCAACCCCTATGCCGTCACCGGTGGCGACGATCCTCTCGGAGGAGGTGCGACCACAACGCCGATCGGAACCACGGGCGGCGACCAAGCCGATGATGACGGCGACGGCTTGCCGGCTTGGCAGGAAGCCGATTGCAGGACCTCAGACCAGAACTGGGACAGTGACAACAACGGGGTTTCAGACCTCATTGACTGCACCGAAGCCTTCGTCACGGATCCGCCCCCCGGCGCCGAACAACCCCCGCAGAACCTCATCAGGCAATTCACCTTCGCGATCGGCGGAGAGACCTCGGGCTCAGTCGAGGATCTCGGCCGTCCCCTAGGAGACTACAATTCCGATGACGGCAGCTATCACCTCGATTCCGCCCTATGCGGTGAGAATCAGATCCTCACCGGCATGAAAACCTGTTTCCACAAGTATATCGAAAAGGTCATTTCCATCGAATGCGCAACCCTGAAGGACGATGGAACCCTCATCGGACATTACAGCAAGAACCTCAATATGGGTTCTTCCTGTGACGGGGTGGGAGCCATGGAGAGCTTTTTCCAGGGAAGTCCTCAGAACGTACCCTTCTCCTGCAATGATGGCGGGAGTGCCAATGACTTCATCACCGCCTTCGACGGAGAAGTCGAGTACGGGGCCAACCTGATGAAACTGCGCCTCCGTTGTGGTCGTCTCACCGACAACATTGCCGAAACCTTCCCCGAACTCTTCCAGGACGAACGCACCGGGTTCTGGCTCGGCGACGAGGGCCTGGGCAGCGTGTGCGAAGGTATCACCCATCCCTTCGGGTGGGGCAACGACTCCTCGACGGTTGAAGCCGCAGAATGCCCTCAGAATTTCGTTGCCGTGGGCCTCAAGCTCAATTGGGACAGCGATTCCTCCGCCAATAACTGTCTCGCCTCGGATCTCCTTGCCACCATTCACTACTTCAAGCTCATCTGCAAGAGGATTACCGTCTATACCGAAGTCGTCGAGGCCACGGCTGAACAACTCCAATGCATCAACGAAGTCGGCCAACAGGTCGAATACAATCCGGCCTGCCACAACGTGATTGGATCAGAGTCCGTCTACAATCCGACCACGTCGACCACGTATTGACGACCGCCTGAGGAGTCTCGTGCGTTAGGGACAACCCGGAGAAGAGGGCCCGACTCCCGATCCTACGGGTTCCTATGCCTCGAAAACTCGGAGGTTCCATGCGTCTCAGCCGATGGGCCATGTGCGCCATGGTCCTGAGTCTCCTCCTGATCGCACTCACCGCGTGCAAGGGCACCAAAGGTTCTTCCCGGCGCAGCGCGACCGCGCAGGCAAAGGTGCAATACCCGCCGAAGTACACCCCGGAGCCTGCTCAGAATGCCTGGGACGATGGGGACGGGGATGGTCTGACGACTAGCGAAGAACAACTGTGCGGCACCGATCCTACCAAGGCCGACACCGACGGCGATGGACGGTCGGACCACGAAGAATGCAAGCTCGATTCCGATGGGGATGGCGCCAGAGATTCCCAGGAAGAGCATGTCGGGACCAATCCTACGCTCAAAGACGGGAACGATCAGGGTATTCCGGACCAAGAATTGGTGGACCGAGTCCTCCAGGCCGAAGTTCCCATCGTCAACCCATACGCCGGTCAAACCCAGGAACAAGGCCCTGGTTTCGACCCCTATGCCGACCTCGATGGAGACGGTCTGCCTGCCTGGCGAGAATGGGAGTGCGGTACGGATCAGCGCCGGGCGGATAGCGATGGTGACGGCCAGAACGATGCGACCGAATGCGGCAAGGACAGCGACGGCGATGGAGTTACCGATTCCCTTGAAGAATACCTCGGTCTCGATCCCACCAAGGACCGCAGCGCGCCCGGAGGAATGACCGATCGCGCCTATGCCGATGCGGTTCTGGCAGGTGGAGGGGGGCTCGAGGGTGCGGCTTCTCCGTGGAGGGACGGCGATGGTGACGGGGTGCCGGATTATGTCGAGCGAGCCTTGGGCTTGGATCCAGCCAAAGATCACAGTGCTCCAGGTGGATTCAGCGACAGGGCCTATGCCGTCAGCGTGCTCGGAGGGGTGACCTCCTGGCCGCTCGACGCCGAGGAACTTGGTTTCGATCCCTGGCACGACCTCGACGGAGATGGCTTGCCCTATTGGCGCGAATGGGAATGCGGCACAGACCCGGTCCGGCGCGATACCGATGGTGACGGAGAAGCCGACAATGTCGAGTGCGGGAAGGACGGCGATGGCGATGGGGTGCCGGATTCCCTGGAAGCCTTTCTCGGCTTGGATCCGACCAAAGACCATAGCGCTCCTGGGGGGGGAACGGACCGTGCCTATGCCGACGAGATCTTGACTGGGCGGCGGGCTTTCGAGCTTCCCTATCCGGCTTCGGTCCTTGGCGGTATAAACCCGTATTCCGACGAAGACGGCGATGGCCTACCTGCCTGGCAGGAGTGGGGGAGTGGCACCGATCCTCGGATCAGCGATAGCGATGGAGATGGCAAGAGCGACGCAATCGAAGCCGCCGCGGACCGAGATGGTGACGGTCTGGTCGACAGTCTCGAAGAATACCTCGGTCTCGATCCAACGCAGGCTTCGAGCAACCCCCTCGGCCTACCCGACGCCGAGTTTGCCCTCGACCTCCTCCAGGGCCGGGTACTTCTGGGCTCCCCCTTTGTCGGAGCCTCCAGCTTCGGCGGTTCGCCTTATCACGATGAGGACGGTGACGGTCTGCCCAATTGGCGGGAGTGGTACTGTGGGACTGATCCTCGGAACAAGGACAGCGACGGCGACGGCAAGGACGATCGTCTCGAATGTCTCAGCGATCAGGATGGAGATGGAGCCCCCGACTCCCTCGAGGAATTCGTGGGCACCGATCCGACCCGGGATCGATCCAACCCCGAGGGTATCCCGGATCGGGAGTACGCGGCGGCTCGGATCTGGCGGGCTGTTCCGGGCGGTCAAGCCAGTGGAGCGGCGGATCCCTATGCCGACACCGATGGCGACGGGCTTCCCTCTTGGCGCGAGTGGGAATGCGGCACGGATCCCCTGCACAAGGACAGTGATGCGGATGGGCTCGACGATGCCTCGGAGTGCGCCGAGGATACTGACCGCGATGGGGTGCCGGATTCCCTCGAGGAACGTCTGGGCACCGACCCGACGCAAGACAATTCCAGCGGTACCGAGCTTTCGGACCTGGAATACGCCGAGCAACGCCTGGAAGGAGAATATCCCTTCCCCGGTATGGGCGGTACCGGTGCCGAAACCCCAGGGACCTCCTCTCCGCCCTCGATCGTTGCCGCGAGCGACGATCCCAACGCCGACCAGGACGGTGATGGGTTGGCTGCCTGGGAAGAACACGCGTGCGGTACGAGCGATTACAACAACGACAGCGACTCCAACGGCACCAGCGACCTGATCGATTGCCGCGAGGTCCATACCGGAGAGCCTCCCGCCCCCGGCGGCGAGGCGACGCCGACCACCTTGGTGCGCCGTTTCACCTATGCCATCGGCGGTACCACCAGCGGCTCCAGCACCGCGGGCAGTCCGCTCGGCGCTCGCAACTCGGCCAACCAGGCCATGTGCCCGGCCGGGGAGGTCTTGACCGGGCTGCGATCCTGTTTCCACCGTTACATCGAACGCTTCGATTCGCTCGAATGCGCTCGTTTGGAGGCAAATGGTGTGGTCAGCGGCCATCACGAACTCGAACTGGGTTATGGGGGAGCGTGCGATGGTACCGGCATTCTCGAGCGCATCGGCGATAGCCTCCAGGGGGCCAACCAACTCAACTTTTCGTGCAATGTCGGGGGACGCAGCAGCGAGTTCGTCACGGCCTTCGACGCCGAGGTCGCTGGGAATGACGGTGCCAATCTGCAAAAATTGCGTTTGCATTGCGGGCGGCTCTCCGACGACATCGCGCAGACCTTTCCCGAACTCTTCCAGGACGAGCGGGACGGGGTACTCATGGGAGATGAGGGTATCGGGAGCCTATGCGAGCGGGTCGGCTTGAACCTCGGTGAGGATACCCTCGAGGACGCGCAGTGTCCTCAGAACTTCGTCGCCGTCGGGATCCGGGCCAACTGGGACGACGACAACAGTTTCGGCGATTGGGTCCTTGCGGGTGCCGGAGGAGCAGCGGTCGGTGCATTGGCCGGGTGCGGTCTTGCTGCCCTGGTCACGCTCCCCCTCGGGGGCATCGGAGGTTTGCTCTGCGCGGGAGGGGTGACCCTTGGAGCCATGGGGGGTGCTTGTTTCCTCAACTCTCGGCTCCCGACCATTCATTCCTTCCAATTGCTCTGCCGCCGGATCACCGTGTACACCGAGGTCGTGGCGGCCGATGAAGAAGCGCTGGCCTGTCTCTCCACGATCGGACGTACCGAAGTCTACGACCCCTCCTGCCACAACCTGATCGGACTAGAGCAAGACTTGGCCCAACGCTGAGACCTGTTAGGTATCCCTTCAGTCAAGAGCCAGGAAACAGTCTTGGGTGTAGTGCCCTGAGGTGACTTTACCTCGACGGGGTGGCACCGACGGGGGTTCCCCGCCACGCGCAAGGATGAGCATGGTGGGGGGGGCGAGAGGTGACAGGACCCCTCGAACCACCCAAGACTGAAAGCATGCCTCGTCCCGGATATCGCGATTGACAGCCCCCTTGACCCCTGGTAACGCGGAGGTGGATCTCAACTTCTCAGGAGAGACTCATGCACAACCTGCACTTCACCTTCCCGGAACCCAAGAATGAACCCATCTTGCAGTATGCCCCGGGTTCGGCCGAGCGAACGGAGTTGAAGAACGCGCTGCGCGAATTCCGGCAACACCCCCAGGACATACCCTTGTTCATCGGAGGAGAACCGGTATGTACGGGCAAGACCAAGAAGCTGCGTTGTCCGCACGATCACTCTCTTGACCTGGGGGTTTACCACGAGGCAGGACCCGAGCACATCGGACAAGCGATAGAGGCTGCAATGGCCGCGAAGCCAGCCTGGGAAGCGATGCCCTGGCAGGACCGTGCCCGCATCTTCGCCAAGGCTGCGGCCCTCCTGGCCGGTCCGATGCGGCAGCAAGCCAACGCGGCGACCATGCTCGGGCAATCCAAGAGCCCGATGCAAGCCGAGATCGACAGTGCCTGCGAATTGATCGATTTCTGGAACTTCAATATCCACTTCATGGGGCAGATCTATGCCCAGCAACCTTCCTCCGGGAAGGGTTTCCTCGATTGGATGGAGCACCGCGCTCTCGAGGGTTTCGTCCTGGCGATCACACCCTTCAATTTCTCCAGCATCGGAGGCAATCTCCCGACCGCACCGGCGATGATGGGCAACGTGGTGCTCTGGAAACCGGCTTCCAGCGCGGTACTCTCGGCGCAAGTGATCATGAAAGTGCTCCAAGCGGCAGGCTTGCCCAAGGGTGTGATCAATATGATCCCCTGCAGCGGCAGGGAGATGGGTTCGGTGGTGCTCTCCAACAAACACCTCGCCGGTATCCATTTCACCGGTTCGACCGGTACCTTCAACTCGATCTGGCGGACCATCGGCGAACACCTCGACATCTACCACGTATACCCACGACTGGTTGGTGAGACCGGGGGTAAGGACTTCATCTTCGCCCATCCCGATTGCGACCAGGATGCTCTGCTCGCGGCGGCGGTCCGTGGAGCCTTCGAGTACCAAGGCCAAAAATGTTCGGCGGCGAGCCGGATGTATGTTCCCGTCTCGGTGTGGAAAACCTTGGGCGGTCGTTTGGGCGAGGCGGTGAAGGGGCTCAACATGGGGGATGTCTGCGAGGATTTTCGCTGTTTCCTCGGCGCGGTCATCGACGAGGCGGCTTTCAAGAGCATCACTTCCTATATAGATTATGCGAAGAACTCGACCGACGCGAAGATCCTGGTCGGGGGCAGCTATGACAAGAGCAAGGGGTGGTTCATCCAACCGACCGTGATAGTGACCACGAACCCTCGTTTCAAGACCATGGAGGAAGAGATCTTCGGGCCGGTGCTGACGGTCTTCGTGTATCCGGACGACCAACTCGAGGAAACCCTTACCCTGTGCGACACGACTTCGAACTATGCCCTCACCGGAGCCATCTTCTGTAACGATCGTGCGACCATCGTGCGTCTGACCGATCGTCTGCGCCATGCCGCCGGCAATTTCTACATCAACGATAAACCGACCGGGGCCGTGGTCGGTATGCAACCCTTCGGCGGTGCCCGAAAATCAGGCACTAACGACAAGGCTGGGTCCATGCTCAATTTGCTGCGTTGGGCCAGTCCTCGCACCATCAAAGAGAATTTCCTGCCCCCGGTCGCCGTGGACTATCCCCATATGAGCGAGCGTTGAACGCTCCGTACCTGTTGAAGTACACCACCCTGCATGGAGGTTCGATCATGCTTGAGAAAGAGATGCAACCCGTCCGCGAGGCCTTTGCTCTCGGCCAGGACCTCGATGGCACCTACGACGGTACCTCCTGGACCGGTCGGGGAGAACTCCTCAGGTCGATCAGCCCGATCGACGGCAGCGTGTTGGCGACCCTTCGCACCACCACGGCCGAAGAGTACCAGAACGTGCTCACCGCCGCTTCGGCCGCCCAGGTCGTTTGGCGGGAAGTACCCGCACCCAAACGCGGCGAGGTCGTCCGGCAACTCGGCGAGACCTTGCGCAAGCACAAGGATCTGCTCGGGAGGCTGGTTACCCTCGAAATGGGGAAATCGTTGCAGGAAGGTTTGGGCGAAGTCCAGGAAATGATAGACATCATGGACATGGCCTGTGGACAGTCGAGGATGCTGTACGGGGTCCAGACGCACAGTGAACGGCAACGTCATCGCATGTTCGAGCAATGGCACCCCCTGGGCAACGTCGGCATCATCACCGCCTTCAATTTTCCCGTCGCGGTATGGGCCTGGAACACCTCGCTGGCCTTGATCTGCGGCGATAGCTGCGTCTGGAAGCCCTCCTCAGAGACCCCGCTCTGCGCCATCGCGTGCACCCGATTGATCTCGAAGGTGCTGTCCGATAACGGCTACCCGACTGCCCTGGCGACCCTCGTCACGGGCAAGGGTTCGACGGTCGGCAACTGGA